>JAKAQL010000104.1 GCA_021822605.1 Actinomycetes bacterium | reverse complement strand
CCATGACAGCACACCCAATAATCGTTAGGGCACTACATTCACCATCCCCGCCGACCACTGAGCAGGGAATCCTTCCCAAAAACCCTCCCAGGAGGGCCCAAACCGGGCAAAATAATCCCCAATCTGGCCCATCCGGGGCCTGGTTTAGCCCTGTTTTGGGGGGGGTAATCGAAAGTGGGGCTAACAGCTACCAGGATGATGAAGAGCCATTGCCCGAGCTTTGAATCAGCCTCTCTGAAATAAGCACTCCATGCACTGGCGATCCCTCGCGTCCCGAAACCGGAGCGTGAGGTCCTGTTGGAAGGCCCACTGTAAAGTTCAGAGATGCAACCAAGCAGAATTCTGATCCCCTCAGCTACCTTGAACAGGACAAGTCAGCTTGTGGCGAGTTTCGCAAACGTGGATGGGTTGGTTTCTGAAACGGCCTTTGGTGGGCGCTAGAGGACTCGAACCTCCGACCTCAGCCGTGTGAAGGCTGCGCTCTAACCAACTGAGCTAAGCGCCCGCAACACGTAGATCCTAGTGACCCCAGTTGTGGATACTGCCCGTCACGCCTCCAGTTTCACGTGCCTGTGTGCCAGGGGGGTCCCTTTCTTTGTTCGTCTGTTTCCTGGGGCCACCCTGTTGTTTGTTAAAGACCCAGCGTTTCTTGCCGAAATGGCTAAAAGCGGTCAGTGCGACGTATGGGATGGCGAGGTAGAGGTAATGGAGAAACTGTCACAGCGGCAAGATGTGGGCATCACCGATCTTGATGAAGTTCCGGTTACCCAAGTCATCTCGTCGACGCTGGCCGATCCGACAACCCTTGCGATCGTCACACAGCCGATCGTCTCCCTGGACGACGGTGGTATCGTAGGCTACGAGGCTCTCGCACGGTTTGCCGGCGGTATTCCCACCGAACAACTGTTTATCGAGGCGTCAGAGCTTGGGCTAGGCGCTGAGCTAGAGGCGATTGCGCTTCAACGCGGGCTCGCTACATTGCGTTTCTTGCCATACGGCTTTGTTCTTCATGTGAATGTATCGCCGATCTACTTGGGCATGCAGGAGATCCATCGCACTCTCATGGATGCTCCACTTCATCGCGTGGTCATCGAACTGACCGAACACATTCCGGTCTCAGCGACGAAGCAACTTCGTCGGCAGTTGGCGACGTATCGTTCACTAGGTGCCCGAATTGCTCTCGACGATGCGGGTGCCGGCTACGGAGGACTTGAGCTGATGTATCAACTTGAGCCCGACATGATTAAAGTTGACCGGTTTCTCATTGGAGACATCAATTACTCCGATACCAAGGCTTCGGTTGTCGCTACCCTTGTGAACGCGGCGCAGTCAAGGGGCATCAAGGTGGTGGCAGAGGGGATCGAGACTCGCGCTGAGTTTGATACTACCTCACGACTTGGGATCGACTTTGGACAGGGCTACTGGATCGCTCGGCCCGCATCCGGACTACCGCGAGTCGATAGCGCGACACTGTCGCACTCGAGTCGCAAGGAACGCAATGTGACGCTCGGAAGGGAACTCGCCGAGGTCACAGAGTCGGTGACGACTGCACTTGGAAGTACCAACTTCCCAAATCAGGAGTTCGGTGTCGGTGTTGATCAGTATGGCCGACCACTCTTTGTTTGGTCCAGAGGAGCCGATGGGGTTGAGCACGTTCGCAACGCCACGGAGGTCGAGTGTGGTTCCTCGGTGAGCGAGTGCTTGCGAAGAGGCATCGCCAGGGGGGTGGAGGCACGCTTTGACCCGCTGGTGGTGACGGACCATACGCGCCGTGTTCTGGGCATTGTGCGACTTGAACGGCTGCTCAACGCTTCCCAGAGAAGGCAGGGGTTGGAGGCATCGTGATGGCTAAACAGCTTGATGTTGAACTCGCTGGTGAGTGGGACTGGGAGGCGGAGGTACGTCGAACCTTAGCGGCGCCACACGAACTCACCACGGTTCTGGAACCAGTTAACTCGTGTCATTCGGGTCAGCTGTTGGCCATTGAAGGGCTGACACGGAGCCCGAGGGTCGGCTCGAGGGAGCTCTTTGCTCGTGCTGGCGCCTTGGGTCTTGATGTCACGCTGGAACTCTGTACGCTTAGCCGACTCCTTGATCGCTTTGATGCTGAGGAGACTGAGGCACGACTCAGTGTCAATATATCGCCCTCGATCATCGGCACACCAGCGGTACAGGATCTTGTCGCTCCTTGGTGCGATCGACTCATCATCGAGATCTCCGAGGAGAGCATTATTCGAGATCCACAAGCACTTGCCAACTCTCTCCGGCCCCTTCGCCAGCTTGGTGCGGAGATTGCACTCGACAATGCTGGTGTTGGTTACGGCGGCCTCTCGCTTCTTGTGGCTCTTGAGCCTGAGTGGGTCAAGCTGGATCGACGTCTGGTCAATGAAATGGGGATGTCAACCGGTGTGCGCTCCATTGTTCGGATCCTGACGACGATGGCTCATCGGATAGGTGCGAGGGTGATTGGTGTCGGAGTTGAACAGGAGCTCCAGCTTGAACTTCTCATTGAGGAGGATATCGACGGTTGGCAGGGCTATCTCGAGCGACCTTTAGTTCTGAAGCGTTCGCGCCACTCCATCGGAACGCTATTGCGGGATCAGCCGACCTCGCTGAACGAGGCTTTCTGTATTAACTTGAGCGATTCAGTCTCCTACGCACTCAGTCAGTGGCTACGACATGGAGTGACCTCGCTCGATGCGGTCGCGCGGGTTACTGATGGCTGTTACGAGCTAGGCTGGGTGAAATTCAGCGACCTGGTCAGTATCGCTCGGACTACATAGGCTAAGCATCAGCAACGATGACCGCTAGGGGAGGTGGGATGGCTCGGCATGCACGTGCCAAAAGGCGAAATGGGCAACGGCAGAGGCGAGTCAGACTGTTCAAGCTTTTCGGAGTACTTGTCGTTGTTGTCATCGTGGTTGGCGCAGTAACACTTGATTCATTGCGAACGAGTAATAACCCAGACACTATCAATAAGATCAAGTCGGTTGCCACTCCAAAGTCTGCTCAGTCAACGGCACCAGCGACAACGACCTCAGCCAATGCGCGATGTCCGCTCACCGATTTGCCTGCGCCCAATGGTCAAGTCCCCGAGCGACCTGCTCTTGCTATCAAAGTGGGTAATGACCCAGGTGCGCGACCTCAGAGCGGACTGAGCCAAGCCGATGTGGTCTACGAAGTCCAGGCCGAGGGGGGAATTACTCGCTTTATCGCGGTCTTCCAGTGTCAATCCCCCCCAACCGTAGGTCCCATCCGCTCGCTGCGCTGGGTCGATTGGCATGTCGTTCACCAGCTTGGAAATCCGATTTTGGTCTCCGCTGGCGGCATCATCCCAGATATTCAGGAGGTCAAGGCCCAGGGGTGGCTCCACTATATCGATGCACTTTCCTTTACTGGGCCGCCGTTCGTGAGAATCACATCACGCGTTCCACCTGAAAACCTCTATGGGTCACCCTCTGAGATTTGGTCGTTGGTCGGATCTAAGACTCCGCCTCCTCGACTTTTTGACTTCTCAACCAAGGTGCCTTCTGGTGGCAGCGGCGTCAGCACGGTCGCTATTCCTTTTTCGGCGGCTGAGGACGTCAGTTGGCAGTGGAGTTCGACCGCCAATCGATTCCTGCGGTTCTACTCTGGGCAGCCGGCCTACGGTAATAGTGGAGAACAGCTGAGTGCGACCAATGTCGTGATCCAGTTTGTCAATGCACCACCTGGTCAGTACAACGAGAGTGGTCCCAATAGTCTCGGAGTGCACTCCCAGACTGTTGGACAGGGCACTGTCTGGATTCTGCGTAATGGCGAGATCTTCAAAGGTCGTTGGGTGCGACGTTCGTTGGCGCAGACGACCTCTTACTATCTTGCCGATGGTGAGCAGATCTCTCTCGATCCAGGGCAGACCTGGGTGGAGGTCGTTCCCAATTGGGTCCAGGCCTCAGAAGTCCCGGCATCATAGCCGTGTTGCTGACTCGCAGTGGTGAATCAGCTCCGCTTGTGACAGCTGCTCATGTGGCTTGCCAACGAAGGTCGAGATGCCCATCCCGGTGCTCCAGGGTTACTTCGCTGACTCTCTTCTTGGATCGTCGACTCGTTGCCCAGCCGGCTCGCGGATGGTGATGAGAACCGGGAAAAGCCTGGCCGAGCGCGCTCATGGCATGTATTTCACGCCGGTGGAGGTCGCTACCCAGCTGCTGAGCTCCTTTCTTGATGGCTGCCATCTTGAGGTGCGTCAGGTGCTGGACCTTGCGTCAGGTGCTGGGTCTTTTCTTGTCGCAGCCGATAGGATATTGCCGAATCCATTGACCTTGGTGGGTGTGGAAGTGGACGCTCAGGTGGCCCAGCGCTGTGAGCAAGAGGTGACTGGCAGTTTGCGCCACGGCACTAGCCTTCGAATAATACACGGGGATGGCCTTGACCAAGATCTCAATACCCAACTGTCACGACAACATGGTGACTTTGATCTAGTGCTCGGAAACCCCCCGTTTTTGAGTCCTCGCCTACGATCGCGTAGGTATGAAGGTGTCAATGGTGTTGATTGGATGGCGTTGCGTCAAACGTATTCCGAACTCTCAAGGGCAACGACCGACCTTTCGACCTATTTTGTGGCGCGAGCCTTCGATCACCTTCGAGTGGGAGGGGTCTGTGGTATGATCGTTCCACTGTCATTTCTCTCCGCAGACGGTGCAGCCTCCGTTCGCCAGCTGGTTGAGGCCCAAGGAGAGGTACTGAGAGTCGATCGCTTGCCTGATGATACCTTCGATGCGTCGGTGAGTACCGTCTGTGTGTGGGTACGAAGATTGAGGAAAGAATGGGGGTCCTCTGGAACCGATGCAGCCGCACCTGGTGTGGTGAGTTGGGGCTCATGGGTGGCGGAGTCTCCGGCAGTAGACGTCTCCACTCGATCGCGTGTAAAAGATGTCGCGAGGACAACAGCTGGCTTTCGCGATGAGTTCTATCAGGTGGCGACTGAGGTTTTTGAGGCTCAGGTTGACGTCGATACCGATGATGGAGCGTGCGCGGGTTCTGGCGATCAGAGATGGTATCGAGTGCTAACGGTCGGGCATCTCGGCTGGGGAGCGCCACAGTGGGGTCGCCGCAGCGTACGCATTGCCGGGAGGCGTTTTCTTTACCCGGCGGTCAGCAAGCAGGCGACGGAGACGATGAAAAAGTCTCTTCGTGGACTGCTGTTGCCAAAACTTGTGATCGCTCCACAGAAGCGGGTAGTGACACCATGGCTTGACAGTCATGGTTCTGTGATGCCACTCACCCCTTTGATCTCCCTCGTCGCCAACGATGAGAGGGAGGTGGGATCTGAGCTCTTGGCAGCTGCCATCGGTTCTCCAGTAGCAGCTGCGTTTCTTGAGCATCGTCGCGCAGGAACTGCTTTGAGTCCGAAGGCGCTTAAATTTTCGGCACGAGATCTAGGGGAGATCCCTTTGCCATCGATGAGGGATGCCTGGGAGAGGGCAGGTCAGTTCTGGCCCTCGTGGATGCCCGGCAACCTCGACCCGTACCTGCGAGCGATTCGTGATGCCTACCAGATTGATGATGAACCGTGGGCTGGTTTGCTCTCGTGGTGGTTCCCCAGGCTGGGCAGACCATTGTCCTAAAAGACCATACACACAGCCGCCACCAGATTTGACGACTTGGCCGAAAACACCAATGAGACCTTTGCAGGTCTCATTGGTGTCTGGGGGTTTGGGATGGGGTTGTTGGTACTCTCCAACTT
>JAKAQL010000103.1 GCA_021822605.1 Actinomycetes bacterium | reverse complement strand
CGGATTCGAGCGGTCAACCCGCAGGTGAATGCCATCGTCTGGTCCGATGATGCAGAGGCAAAGCAACGTGCGAAGGCGATGGAGCATCAACTCGCCCATAGGCGTGATGCGGAGTTCCCCCCCTTTTTTGGAGTGCCAATTCCAATAAAGGATCTCACTGAGATGGAGGGATGGCCGGCAACGTATGGGTCGTTAGCGGTTTCGGATGACCCGAAGCTCGAGAGCGAGTTGGTGGTTCGTGCCTTCGAGCGGGCGGGGTTTGTGCTCTTTGGACGCACCAACGCCCCTGAGTTTGGTCCGATTCCGGTGACTGAGAACCTCCGTTATGGGGTGACTCGGAATCCCTGGAATCTCGATCTCACCCCGGGGGGATCGAGCGGCGGCGCAGCGGCAGCGGTCGCCAGCGGGATGTTCGCTATCGCTCATGGTAACGATGGAGGGGGGTCGATCCGGATACCAGCCTCCTGTTGTGGACTTGTTGGTCTCAAGGTGGCTCGAGGAAGGGTCCCGTCTCGTAACTTCTCCTGGGAGGGCGGCTCTGTGGAGGGGGTTCTCAGTCGTGACGTGGCCGATGCTGCGGCAGTGCTCGATGAGATCTCCGGGCCCGACCCTCTGCAATGGTATAACGCTCCTACTCCGGAGTTCTCCTTTACCTCTGCCCTTGGTAAGGAGCCAGCACGGTTACGGGTTGGCATGGTGACGACTGCTCCCTTTGGCCTCCCCGTCGATGATGAGTGCCTACGGGCTGTCGAGGCTACAGCCCAAGCACTCGACTCCCTTGGCCATGTCGTCGAAGCATTCGAGTTGCCAAACATCGATGACTTTCTAGGTCCTTTCTTGAACGTCGTCAACACCGGTCTCGCTGGCTATCGTGACGTGAACTGGGCCAAGGCGGATCTCCACATTCAGCGGAATCGAGAGACAGCCTTAGCGGTGTCGAGCCTCGACTACGTGCAATCGGTTGCCGATCTCCAGCGTTGGACGCGGGGGTTCCTCAGCCGATGGGGGACCGACTTCGATGTCCTGTTGAGCCCGACGATGGCGATCCTGCCCCCTCGTGCTGGTGCCGTTCTTGAGGAGCTTCACGCATCCGGCGAGACCTCAAGCTCCTCGCTCACTGTTCTACAGATGGCCGTATTTACCTCTGCCTTCAACATGACGGGTCAACCTGCGATCTCATTGCCAGTCCATGTGACCCAGACTGGCGTGCCGGTGGGTGTTCAGTTGGTGGCGGGTCCGTGGGATGAGTACACCCTGATCGGCTTGGCGGCACAACTGGAGCGAGCGCTCGGCTGGCGCGCGCGTCGACTTCCGTCTTTTTGAGATCTCTCGAAGATCATCAAAGAGAATCAGGTATTTTTGTAGCGTCTGCGGTGTTCACCGCGATCTTTGATAGCGTGAATGACATGGAGTCGGATGATGAATTTGTCAATGCTGTCATCGAGGAACTTGGTCGCGATTCGCTACCCTTTGACACACTCGTCGCTCGTCTACGCAAGCGCGAGGACCTCCCGTCGCTGACTGGGACCTCCAACGATGAGCTCGCGATCCGGCTTCGAGAGGAACTTGCCTTGACGGGCGACCTATGGCTCACCGATACTGGAATGGTCATCGCAATCGAGACCATGCTCGATGGCATTCAACTATGTCATTGGGTAACGTCATTCGAACTCGAGCATGAGGTGCTTGAAGCCTTTCCCGACTTGGCCCTCCTTGATTGCGATCTGATCGAGAAAGCTCCGCTTGCCGACGGAGGCGAACTCGATTTCGAGGCGAACTCGGACCTTGACCTCGCCAGCGATGAGGATGGAGAGCTCGACTTTTTCTACACGGGGAGTCCGCATTGGTTGCGAAGTATCGATGAACCGTCGCTAGTGGTGTTGTCGCGCCGCGACGGCGTCATCTCCGTTGGGCCGGGAGAACTCGGAGATGATGGTGTTCGCGAGGGGGAAGCGATTCGACAGGTATTTGATGAAACCTGCTCACCAGGGGAGGCGGTCGACAGCATCGGACTCCTGCTTGAGGTGCTGGCGCGTGACCCGACTCTCTTTCGAACCCAGGTGCCACCGATCAAGGATCTGTGTGAGCGCGCTGGACTGGTAGCCGACGGTCCGCTCATCTATCTTGCAGGAGATGAGCCTGGCGAGGGTGGGGGAGCTATGGACGACCTTTCCCAGCGGTTCGACTTTGACCGTTGTTGCGAGGCCGCCTTTGCTGAGGTGCTCGCATACCTGTTGGCGGTGACGGGCAATAACGAGCAGGCTGATAACGGCGACGAGGAGCAGCTTGGTCGGGTCATTTTGGGGCATCTCGCTCACGAGAGCGTGGCACCAGCAGTAGCGGAAGCCATTCTCGATATGAGTGACGAACACAGTCCGGTCCTGGATGCCTTCCTTTCGAGACTCAAGGCTGCTGGACTCGAGTCGGCACAGACCCACTACCTGCAAGCGCTCAACCTAGAGCGCGACGGTGCGGTGGTCGCGGCCATGCAAGAGCTGGAGATCGCTACCAGGCTGGACCCGACGTATCCTCCAGCGCTGGAGGAGTTGGCCTGGTATGTGAGCGATAGTGGAGAACTGCGACGGGCTGATGGGCTCTACGCCAGGGCTGGGATTGATGAAGATGATCCCGCGCGGGCGTACCTGCAGGATCTCTTGGCCCGACCACTACGAGGGGTCGGACGCAACGATCCGTGTCCCTGTGGATCAGGGCGTAAGTACAAGCTCTGCTGCCTGAACGATGGAACTCGACCGATCGAGAGACGGATCGGTCTGCTCTATCAAAAGATCCTCACGTTCGCGCTTCGGCCTCAAAATCATGATCTTGTGCGACCCATTTTCGCGACTACCGAGGATAGCGATGTGGCTGCTCTTGGGGGTGCAACGCTTCCTCTCCTTCTCGATCTTGCGGCCCTGGGCAGCGAGATGTTGGAGCGTTTTTTGAACACCCGAGGATCGCTTGTGCCAGCCGACGAGCTCCAACTGGTCCATGAGTGGGTACACCTTGGCCCATCCTTATGGCAGGTCGTCGAGATCGATCCTGGCACCTCTATCACGATGTTCGACACCGTGGACGGCGTCTCGCGCGTAGTCCAAGAGAAGTCGATGACGAATGAGATCAAAGAAGGTGACTACACCTATGCCCGCGTTGTCCCGGCGGGGACAGGTTTTCAGATCATCGGCATTCCTCTGCGGTTGTCGGCGATGCAGAGAGAATCCCTCCTCGATGCCTTACTTTCAGGAGGTGGACCAGGACGACTCGCCGCTTGGGTGAGGTCGTTGTCGACGCCTATCGAGATGAGGACCTTCGACGATGAGGAGATCGTCTTTTGCAAGAGCGTGCTCGTCCCGCAGGTTACCAAATGGGAGGAGATCATGCCGGTACTCGATGAGATGTTCGATCGTGATTTGGGCGAGCGATGGAGGGTCATCGATCATAGCGCGCAGCACAAGATGGTGCGAGGTTGGCTAGAGCGCGAGGACGACCAGTTGGTGCTCACGACGAACGCCGTTGAGCGCGAGGAGACTATCTTGGGTCTGCTTATGGGGGCCTTCGATGACCTGGAGATCGTCGAGGCTACAAGACTGGACTTCGAGGGGGCGCGCCAGCAGGCCCAAGATGAGGAGGACGCATCGTTGACACCTGCCTCCCCAGGACGGAGCCTGACGGAAGAAGAGATAGCTAGTAGCGGGGTCCAGGCTGCTCTGGATAGATTCATTCGAGAGAGGGAGATTGCTTGGCTTGACGAGTCGATCCCGGCGTTACACGGGCTTACTCCTAGGCAAGCAGCGAACGATCCGTCTCGTCGAGAGGAACTTGTAGCTCTCCTGAACGAATT
The DNA here is from genome assembly GCA_021822605.1 of Actinomycetes bacterium. Classification (GTDB taxonomy): domain Bacteria; phylum Actinomycetota; class Acidimicrobiia; order Acidimicrobiales; family Acidimicrobiaceae; genus Ferrimicrobium. The sequence continues at coordinate 1,905 of JAKAQL010000103.1, read as the reverse complement.
CGATCATTACCCAACGGCCGGGGCTGGGGCGGTGACCTTTGACGTTGATCGGCTCCGTGGACTGTTGGGGGTTGAACGGAATGGCTAAGAGGACTAGCCATCACCGTGCCCGGGGTGCAGCGTTGAGGACAAGCCGTGCCGACAGGAATCCCACGGTGTGAGGTGCGCGTAGTGGGGGCGTCGAGCTCGCCAGGACGTGCACTCGACGATGTTGCGGGACTCACACGAGCTAACCGGTATCTGGACGAGGCGCCACACGCAGATAGCGAGGCAGTGTCGGTTGGTCCTTTCACGCTGTTCATAAGCCACACCCCATGGGCCTATTGTGCCCGCCCCCATCGGAACGGAAGGCCGATTCGCTATCGAGATTTCGCACGGCTGCAACGTGCTTGTGCGCGTTGGCGACAGCCATTCCAGTTGGAGTGGATCCATGAGCTTTATCCAACACTGGAGGAGATGGTTGGTGACCTTGGGCTGAAGGTCTCCTCACATCCACTACTCGTCATCACGCCGGAGATGCTCGGGGGGCGAAGGAGGTCGGTGTACGCACGAGTCCTTGAGCCGGAGGACCCACAGTTACTCCAGGGCCGAGCCGTGATGCATGTGGCTTTCGATCAAAGGTTGGCGATGCCGGCTGGAATCGCTGAGCGAGAGGTTCGATGTACCCAACTCGACGCTGATGAGATCCGACATGTACACGAACGTGTGCGCTCTCGACGAACTGTCACGGGAATAGTTTCGCAGGAGGGGGCTGGCGCGGTGACTGTCGGTTCCTACAACCCCGTTGGTGATACCGCTGAGATCGTCGGAGTCGGGACGCTGCCCGCCTACCGTCGGCGCGGCTTAGGATCAGACATCGTTCATCTCTTGTGCGAGGACGCTTTTGCGAAGGGCGTGCAACTTGTCCTCCTCACTGCCGAGGATGAACAGGTCGCTCGGATCTATCGGCGACTTGGCTTCCGTCAGATCGGAACCAGCATGACCGCAGAGGAGCAAGACCTGACCATCGCTCAAGGATGATTGCCGAGCGGGTTCGAGAGCGAATGTGTTGACTCGGGTTCGAGATAACAAACTCACGAGGATCCTAACGACCGCTCGTGAGTTTGCACCTTCTGCGTGGTTGAGCGCAGCGCTCTAGGCCATGGTTTCGATCTGCTTAAGGATCTTGTTTTCGACCTCAGCAGTCCATGCCATCTCGGCGATATCGACGGGAAGAAAGAGATCGGAGACGAGAAGGGTTTCGACAGCCGTGACAACGAGATCCTTCTTCCAGTTTCCTACCCCAATGGTGAGGGTCACATCATCAGATGGACCTGAAAGCGAGATGATAAGCGCCCGCTGTGCCGATATGACCTCACTGAGGAAGCCACCCTTTTTAGCCTGCAAAACGTATCCCTTGTCGGCATCACCCGTGCTCTCAACGGTGAACCCATCACTTTTGAGGTATTCCTCGATCTTGTTCGAGAAGGTATCGAGATCAACTTGCTTGCCCTTGAATGATACGGATTTCTTTCCTGCCATAAGGTTTACTCCTTTGTTGTGGATACCTCTGTTGAGGACGGTCAATAGTACACTGCCACGGTTGCGATCGTGATGCAAACCGATTCTTTCAGTTTTCTCGTGCTGACCATAGCAATTGATCTCGCTCGTTCAACCCTAGTTGGTCATGACATGGCTCGCCAGAGGTCGATCTCGCCCAAGAGGCTCGGAGAGAGCGAAGCTTCGAGTGGCAAGCATCGTCGTGACCGTTCGTGAAGATACCAAACCCAGTTCCCTCAGGTTAGCAACCGACCGATCCATCAAGCAGTTCTCGAATCAGATCTGCATGTCCATTATGGCGGGCGTACTCCTCAACCAGATGGGTCAAGATCCAACGGAGGCTCACTGGCTCATCGCCACCGATAC
>JAKAQL010000102.1 GCA_021822605.1 Actinomycetes bacterium | reverse complement strand
TTCGAGGCAAGGATATCGGAATGGTTTTCCAGGACCCAATGACTGCGTTGAACCCGACGATGACAGTAGGTAGACAGGTGGCAGAGTCGCTTCGGCGCCACCTTGGCGTCTCGAAGGCGGAGGCGAATCGCAGGGTTGTCGAGTTGCTGTCGCTTGTAGGGATGCCACGCCCCAAGGACCAGGCAAGTGACTATCCTCATCAACTTTCTGGAGGACTCCGCCAGCGCGTGGTGATAGCGATTGCGCTTGCCTGTGAGCCAAAGCTGCTGATCGCCGACGAACCAACGACGGCCCTGGATGTGACCATCCAGGCACAGATTCTCGATCTGCTCGATGAATTAAGAGAGCGCATGAGGTTAGGTATCATCCTTATTACTCACGACATGGGAGTCGTAGCGGGACGTGCTGATCGGGTCTCAGTGATGTACGCCGGACGGGTGGTTGAGGAGGGACCCACCGTTGGGCTCTTCCGCGAACCCAGGCACCCTTATACGGAGGCCTTGCTCGCCTCTTTGCCTGATCTTGAGAGCGACCGGTCTAGGCGGTTGTTCGCCATAGGGGGTTTGCCGCCCGATCTTTCCAACCCACCAGCCAATTGTCGATTTGCTGAGCGCTGCAGGTATGCGCAGGATGAGTGTCAAACCAATGACCCACTCCTTATAACAGGTGATGATGGGCGCGCGGTTGCCTGCTTTTTCCCTCGCACTTCGAATCTGCTCGATGAGATTCGTAACAGCACCGACGCAACCCAACGGGTGGCTCCCGCCATCGGGGAGTGTCCCCCCGATGAAGCACAGGCTGCAAAGGAATCCCTCCTAGAGGTAGTTGGAATCGTGAAAGAGTTCCGAGTGACTTCGAGGATTCAGTTAAGGCGTAGGGGAGCGGTTTCGCTGAAGGCGGTTTCAGGTGTATCGCTCGCGGTGGGTGTAGGTGAAACCCTTGGTGTAGTTGGTGAATCCGGTTGTGGAAAGACAACTCTAGGGAGAATGATTGCAGGCCTTGAAACCCCCACGGCTGGTAGCGTTAGATTCCAGGGTAAGGAAATCGTGGGTTCAAGTGGCAGGCAGTTTCGTAACTCCAGGCGTGATCTCCAACTGATGTTCCAAGATCCCTACTCATCGCTGGATCCCCGCATGAGGGTGGGCGCGATCATCGAAGAGCCCATGCGGCTCCAGCATGTTGGAACACCATCGGAACGGCAGTCGCGTGTTCGAGAACTTATGGGTGAAGTCGGCCTGTCGCTGGCGCTCATCGACCGGTATCCACATGAGTTCTCAGGTGGTCAGAGACAGAGGATTGGATTGGCTCGAGCGCTGTCGCTTAATCCTAGGGTCCTAGTCGCTGACGAGCCGGTCTCAGCGCTTGATGTATCGATTCGTTCACAGGTCATCAATTTGATGTGTCAATTGCAGGAGACACATGGCCTGACCTACGTTGTTATCTCCCATGATCTGTCCGTCGTTCGCTATATGGCAGATCGAGTGGCGGTCATGTATCTGGGCAAGATAGTTGAGATTGGTCCAACCGAGAGTTTGTACTCTGAACCGGTCCATCCCTACACGGACGGTCTCCTCAAGTCGATTCCGTTGCCCGATCCAGAGTTAACGCGTAATCGAAGGTTGGCGAGTGTCGCTGGCGAGTTACCTTCGGCCATCGATCCACCATCGGGTTGCAGATTTCGGACGCGCTGTGATCGAGCGGCAGCAATCTGTGCCGAGGAGGAGCCCACCCTGCGCGCGTTTGGAGCCCGTCATGAGGCTGCTTGCCATTTCCCCCTCCGATCACCAGTTGAAGTTCCAGTTGCGCGGGTGCACGCTATCGGAGGCGACACCACCTAGTCCTGGCGTTGTGAGTCCATGCCTATCGGTATCCGTTTTGCGAGCCTAAGAGAGTAAAAAGAGCCCAAGAGAGTAAAACGACGAGAAGGGATAGTGAGTGACAGTGAGGATGTTATTTCGGGAAGGTCAGGTATTCGACGGCTCCGGTAGCCCACCCGCAGCGGCAGATGTAGTCGTGGAAGAGGGGCGGATTGTTGGAGTAGGATCTGATCTCGACGGCGATGCAGTAGTTGAATGTAATGGAATGACGTTGCTCCCAGGTCTTTTTGATTGCCATGTTCACGTCACGAGCTCGGGTGTCGATACCATGAGACGCCTTACGCGTCCATTCTCCTATCAGTTCTATGAGGCCGAGGCCAACTTGAGAGCCACGCTAGATCTGGGAATAACCAGTATTCGTGACGCGTCGGGTGCTGACCTGGGTGTTCAGCAGGCGGTGGAGGATGGGCTGATTCTAGGTCCAAGGATGCAAATCTCGGTCACCGCGATCAGTCAGACCGGCGGCCATGGAGATGGTTGGTTACCTTCTGGAATCGTTCTCGGTAGTCGCGAACCCTATCCCGGCCGCCCGACAGGAATTGTTGATGGGCCTGACGAGATGCGAAAGAAGGTCCGTGAGATCGTTCGGTCTGGTGCGAATGTGATCAAGGTGTTTACATCGGGAGGTGTGCTCTCGCCCCGTGACAACCCGCGCCATGGGCATTTTCGGGACGATGAGCTTGATGTCCTCGTTGCAGAGGCAACCGCTGCGGGTATTTTCGTCATGGCACATGCCCAAGCTGCTGATGGAATCAAAGCAGCTGTGCGTGCCGGGATACGGTCGATAGAGCATGGAGTGTTTCTCGACGATGAGGCAATCGAGATGATGTTGGCGAAGGGAACCTGGCTTGTGCCTACCTTGATTGCCCCAGTTTCGGTTGTAGAGAGCGTTGAGGATGGTGCATCGCTGCAGCCTGCAGTGATTGCCAAGGCGCGAGAAGTGTTGGAGGCGCACCGAGAATCGTTTGCTCGGGCAGTTGCCGCGGGAGTGAGGATCGCTATGGGCACTGATAGTGGAGTTGGACCCCATGGCACGAATCTGCGAGAACTGGCTCTCATGGAACAGGGTGGGATGAGCGGTCCAGAGGTATTGAGCGCGACGACGCATAGCGCTGCCAAGCTGCTCGGAGTCGCTGATGAACTGGGTACGATCGACGTGGGTAAGCGTGCTGACTTGGTTCTCATTAACGGTAGCCCCTTCGAGTTTGGCACCCTAAAAGAAAATGTGACTGCGGTCTATAAAGATGGCATATTGGTGTCTAGAGGACAGAATCGGGGTAATGGCGACAATGGTTGAGGCAAAAGTTCAGGCTCGACGAAGACAAGAGGCTATCGCTGAAGAAATGGTGGCTCTGAGCCATCGGATACACGCATTTCCGGAGCTGGGATTCCAGGAGAAACAAGCTGCGCAGTGGATAAGCGAGACGTTGGAGGCTGGTGGATTCTCTGTTGAGCGGGATATCGCTGGAATGCCCACCGCCTTTGAAGCGACGCTCGGTACCGGTGAATTGGTGTTAGCTGTGTGTGCGGAGTACGACGCCTTGCCTGACATAGGTCACGCCTGTGGCCACAATATCATTGCGTCCGCGGCGGTGACGGCTGCATTGTCGCTTGCGCCGCTGGTTGACGAACTCGGAATAACTCTTAAGGTAATGGGTACGCCAGCGGAAGAGGGTGGTGGCGGCAAGATCCTGATGTTGAATGCCGGAGTCTTTGATGATGTTCATGCGGCGATGATGGTTCACCCTTCACCTCGTGAGGATGTTCAAATGCGTGCACTGGCAGTTTCGCACTTGCAGATTGAGTATCTTGGAAAGACTGCGCACGCATCGGCCGCTCCTGAAAAAGGTATCAATGCTGGCGATGCGCTGTCTATTGCGCAAGTAGCGATTGCCCTCCTCCGCCAACAGCTTCCGGAAAACTGTCAGGTGCATGGGATTACCACCAACGGAGGGGAGGCGCCGAACGTGATACCAGGACGGACCGAGGCACACTACTACATCAGGAGTTCGACTCTCGCTAGCTTGGAGGAGGTGAGGCCAAAGATAGAACGCTGTTTCGAGGCGGGTGCGGTGGGGACAGGTGCGGAACTCCGCGTCACTGAACTGTCGCCACCCTACTCAGAGTTCGTGACCGATCAAGCGATGGCGGAGTTTTACAAGAACAATGCAGAGGCTTTAGGCAGGGTCTTTCTTCCGATCGACGAGACTGCGAAGCCAATGGGTGGCTCGACCGACATGGCGAATGTCTCGCTTCGGTTGCCAGCGATCCATCCGATGCTTGGCATCGACTGCGGTGATTCAGTGAACCACCAGCCGGAGTTTGCAGCCCACTGCGCTGAGCCGTCGGCAGACAAAGCACTTCTAGAAGGCGGACTCGCGATGGCCTGGACTATCATCGACATGGCCAAGGATGACATGACCAGGGAGAGACTGCTCAGTCGTCTGGCCTAGCTGCGGTCGGGATGCCGCTGTGACTCTCGTCTCCGACATAGCGTTCGCCTTGTCGTTGGTGTGGTGCAAGAGTCAGACGCCTCATGCTGGGCGATTGAGTGCTGTCGTCGGTGCTCATCCGCGCTAACACCGCTAGGCAACAGCGGATTGTCTGTACTTGTTTTCCCTGAGTACGCTCGGCTGCTTCCGGTGCTGGGCACATAGATTACCGGGGTGTCAGTTGGGTTGAGATCGACCTCGGGGGACCGACTATGTTGTGGACCGTGGACCAAAACAGGTGACAACGGGCCAAGTGTTGGCCTGGCTGGTTGTGAAAGGACTCTCACGGATAGTTTCGTTACTCTGGCGGACGAAGCCGTCTCTATGTCTCGCCACTCACGGGTGATCCGGAACTTGAATCCACACTTTGGCACCAGCACCTGGCCCCATTTGCGGTTCAGCCGCTGTAGTGACAGGTCTCGTATGGCAAAACCTTCGTTGATACCGGCTTTACGCCAGGTTGGTCGTCCCAAATGATCTGGTCTCTTCCACCAGTTTTGAAAGGCTTGACTTAGGTCTCGTGACACTTGTTGTTGAACGCACGACGAACTTTCGCCCAGCCAAGTCTCCCTGCAGAGCTCAACTATCTCATGTGCCTGCGAATTATACGTGATCTTTTGTGTACGTCCACGGACCTATAGATTACGTTGTTCGAGAGCTAGATTCCCTACGTAGCGAGTATCTGCGCATTGGCGCACCAGAACAGGTAGTTCCTGTTCTCCCGGGTACATCCACTCACGAATACTTCTACTATCGGCTGAGGCTCTGACCCTATTAACTCAGAGCGCGATTTGAGGTCGCTCGACCCTGCCTTTACAGACGGGGTTTGCGCTCCCGTTTGATCACCACCATTGGCTTTACTGGCTGAAGCTGACGGAGTCGCTCACGGATTGCATCGCTGTTCCTGTAGTCCCTACCCCCACACACTATGACTCGCATTGGTCCTTCAGGTTTTTCACTTTCTCCGTAGGTATGCGCCGCTGGCGGGTCGGCGGCACCCCGGCGATATCTATGGGCCGTCCTATCGCCGTCCCTTGCCGAACCCCAGGTGCGGAGGTAGTGAATCTGGGTCGGAGGGTTCTTCTAGCGCTTCCAGGGCGGGTGGTGTGGACAGGCTTATTACTCCATAGCGATCGGCGTGTTGCGCTACCTCGATAGAACGGGAGTTCCAGAATTCCACGATTTGTTGCCTCGCTACCGGCACTGTCGCATCATCCTCTACGTCGTCTAGGTAGCCAAGCGATCTGATTATGGTTGCCACGGACTGATCGGGGACTGCTGGCTGATAGCGACCAAGAAACAGGCGAATGCCACTCTCGATGGAGTAGCCAGTTCGCTGATCTATCACCATCAGATCGAAATAGTCCCGCAACTTCGCT
>JAKAQL010000101.1 GCA_021822605.1 Actinomycetes bacterium | reverse complement strand
GGTACTTACGACATCAACCGATGTGCCTAGGAGCGCCTCTAAGTCCCGCCAGAGGCCAACATAGTCAACAAGGGTTCGATCACGGTCGAAGTCCACAAGGAAGTCGATGTCACTTTCCATTCCAGCAGTACCCCTACGGCGCTCCTGCAAAACATCGAATCACTTTCGTCTCCCTTTGTGTTTTCCCTGTTCACCAGGGCTGCAAAAGATATATGCAGCTGAAACACATCACGACACAGTTGGGTGTATCATCATTGGCATGTGGTCACATCCGGTACGCAGTAGAAGAGAACGGGACCAAGCCAATCATGAGCAGCATCTTCGCCGCTATCGATCCTCAGCCTACACTGGCCGTATCACACGAGTGAAGCAGAACGCTAGGACTGGGACAAAGGCGTACGTGCAGTGGCGGGGAACAAACTCGTCGGCAGCCATGTGGGTCCGTGGTGAGAGGGTTTACCCTGGTCAACACGTTGTGTTGACGGGCAGTTGCGGGTGCGGGGACCATCATGCCGAAACGGTGTTTTACGTAGACTGCCTCGTTGATGCATTCGATCATCAGTGTTCCCGCAGTGCTCGTCGACATGAACGACGAATCGCCAAGGCGCACCCCTAACAGTATCCCTGAGATGAGTTAGCAACGCTTGGATATCGACGCATTATCCATACCCACACTATAGCAGTTAAATTACAAGCATGTAATACTTATTGCGCTACAAGTCCTAAGTAGTAAGCGCACCGACGGAGTCGGCGTAGAACGCTGATTCGGCGACATGGAAGGCGACGTGGCGCAAGGTCCAGTTCTCGCCAGCAGGCTCGTCGAGCTGTTGGTCGGTGAGCGAGCGCAGCCGTACCTCCCAGATCAGGGCCAAGCGACGCAACCGACTCTTGGCCTCGTCAAGGTCGTCGTGGGTGAACGGCGCGAGATCGCTGGCCGTGGTCACCATCGAGCCATGCCAGCGGTCTGGTTCGGTCGGCCGACCAGCGAGGCGCGCCTCAATCTCGGCGAGGTGGTCGATGAGGTGGTCGGTGACCCGCCGCACCGCTTTGTGCGGCGTATACACCCGGGGCGGTTCTCCCTCGACGGGGACCTCGATCGCCTGGAGATTCCACCGTGGCCATGTCTCGGCCAAGCCAAGCACATGGTCGACCATGGCTGTCACGACGTCCGCGGGATGGCATCCGTCGGCATCAGATGCGGGGTCAACCATAACCCCTACCATACCAGTCCCCACGATAGTCCGGGCCGGTTGTCGTTCATCATTAAAAGCCATATCAACGTTATACCCGATCTGGCACAACTCATGTGACACCTATGTCAAGCCGATGGCTCCTAAAACCGGGGTAATCATCCCTCATCGGATTGTAGCCGCGGCCCCTTCATGTTTCGGTCTTTTCTCGTCACGTCGTAACGCCTCTTACCACCGTTTTTCTAAACTGCATAAGGTGTGGTCACTAAGAACAGTCCCACAACGCACGAACATCTCCTACATCTCTGACGCCGACACGTGCCCGCACCGTCCCAACAAACCCACTCGGATGCGAGTCCCGATCACCCAACGCAGTCGAGGTCCAACACAGAGTGCGTCATTCGCAATCAACAAGCATTTGGCAGGGCATCCCGCGAGTTCCGCTCTCGCCGAGGGATCACCCAGGCCGAGCTGGTGGCGATGTCGAATCTGCATAGGAGTTATCTATCGGCTCTTGATGGTGGCTCAAGCGCAGAGGCTATGTGTGTCGACGGCCATCTCAGCCCGCCCACGGGGACAGACAAGTTAACTGCACGGGGTCTAGATGGCGTTCATGGTTCGTTCTTGTGGTGATGAAGTAGCTAAGTGGAAGCGCCTTAGTGATCGGCGACGATGTCCGCTATGCGCGGCGTGTTTGCCTCGCGGCGACGGTTTCGAAACTGTGCGGCCTTTGTGCGGTTCATGCACGCGGAACTACAGAACCGTTTGCAGCTGTTGCGTGAGGCATCGAAGAACACCCGGTCGCAATTATGGGCCTCACAGACGCCGAACCGGTTGAACTCTCCAATCTCGGTCATGATAGCAAAAGCGGTGGCACATCCGGCACCTCGCGCTGCGGCTACGCCAGCATAAGGGCTGTGAAAATGGAGCGACCAACGACCGTCATTCTCTAGTACGAGTTCGGGACTTGCGCGGTAGATCGTGAGCAGTTTGCAGATCTCCCGGGCGGCCACGTCAATATCAGGGGCATCGAAGATTAGACGAAGTTGCCCGGCGAGGCGGTAGAGCTCATCCGTGGCAAGGTCATCGAGCCTGTCCACGACATGGTGATCGCCAGCGACAGGTAATGCCGATAGCGCGGCGGCACGGCGTGGTGCTGGCTCACATGGAATGGTGATCGGGGCACCTCCGTGCAGTCCTGGGGTGAGGGCGTTGACTAACTGTACCGCCATTAGTGCGTTACGATCTAGATAACCTATAAATTGGGAATGATAAGTCACCCGCTCCATTATAGGGTGCTCCAAATAACTAGCTATCCTTGTTATATACGTTCAACAAGAGCTACGAAGGAGAAACCGAATTGATTCCACGCCCATCAGACTGGCCCATAAAAATCGACCTTTATAGCGATACGTTGACTCGACCTAGCGAAGCGATGCGCCAAGCAATGGCCAGCGCAGAAGTAGGCGACGAGCAGAAAGGCGAGGATCCCTCTACCAATGCGCTGTTGGACTTGGTCCGGGAGCTACTAGGCAAGGAAGAGGCTGTTTTGCTGCCGTCGGGAACGATGTGTAACGAGATCGCCTTCGCCGTGCACTGCCGTCCTGGTGACGAGATCCTACTCGATTCGACAGCCCATCCATTGCACTACGAGACTGGTGCTCCCGCAGCATTGGCGGGAGCGATGGTCCATGCGATCGACGGGGACCATGGGGTCTTCACTGTCGAACAAGTTGACGCAGCAGTTCATCCAGCCAGTCGTTACGCGCCGCGCAGCGCCTTGCTATCAGTTGAGCAGACCGCAAACCTTGGCGGTGGGCGTTGTTGGCCCTTGGAGGATATCCGATCGGTGACGACGGCCGCGCACCGACACGGGATGCGCGCTCACATGGATGGTGCGAGGTTATTCAATGCGGTGATAGCCACTGGGGTATCTGCCCAGGATTACTCTGCTCCATTCGATTCGGTGTCCATCGACCTGACAAAAGGCCTTGGTGCTCCCATAGGAGCCGTACTTGCTGGTGATCGTAACTTCATTGAGGAGGCATGGCGACTAAAGCAGCGCTGGGGAGGCGCGATGCGCCAGTCTGGTATTATCGCGGCGGCTGGAATTTACGCGTTGACGCACAACCTGCACCGCCTTGCCGATGACCACGCTAAGACCCTTCTCCTTGCAGAGATGGTCGCCACTCATCCTCGAATCCGCTTGGATCCGACCTCTGTGCAGACCAATATCGTAGTTTTCGAGATTGCCGATACGAACACCACTGCAGCCGATCTAACAAGGCGGCTACTACAGGGCTCGGGAATTCGAGTCGGAGCCTTTGGGCCGTCTACCATCAGAGCCGTTACCCACCTTGACGTGGACCTGGACGATATCCCACTGGTTGCCGCGGCGATCTGCACCGCGCTCGATAGCAAGAGCCTGGCAACTCAGGATGATTGACAGAATCGTATAGTTCGCTGTCTGGTTGGGACCCCTTGAGCTTATCAGCCATCGCACCCCGGTGTGTAAGGGAGTATGTGGCCGCAACCAACGGCAGAATCTGCCGTTTGGGGACGAGATGAGCTGTAATGGCGTATAGTTGGCAACAAGTAGGTACCTTGTGCGTCGTGAATTGGTGAAGTCACTAATAATGGGCCGCCTTGTTGTCCTAGCTCGGGCACTCGACCTAGAGGTCGTTGTCCTACCTCGTCTGGTGGTGTCTTGGAGGGAGATCTTGTAGCGGAGGCGAACCGCTGGGGGATCCGGCGTACGGCTGTCGAGGACGTGCTTCACCAGGGGCTTGATGGACTTCCGAACACGCTGTCAACGACGTTCCGAACACACCAAAAGATTTGGTGGATCTCGCGCGTGTAAGACTACACGAAGTCCGTACCCAGGCTGTCCAACCACACCAGGCGATAACTGGATGGGTAACAGGAACTAGCGAAGATAACTGACACAAGGGACAGCGCGGATTCCACCCCTAACATCTACCCATTCCACTTTGCAATCCCGCTTCTGACCAGCACTTTCCCAGACTGCTTAAGGTGTGGTCACCTTAAACTCTCACCACGTGCCCATTCTCGATCGCATACCCGACCGGCAGAATCGTTGACTCATCGACCAACGCGCCCCTGAGATCGGCACCAGTCAGGTCCGCACCAGTCAGGTCCGCTCCCCGAAGATCGCTGTATCTCAGGTTCGCCCTCCTGAAGTCCGCGTCTCGCAAGTCAGCACGCCGAAGATCTCCGCGCTTTAGGTTCGCCCTCCTGAAGTCCTCCCCCTTCAGCGGTATGTCTGCAAAGTCGGCTCTTTGGAAGTTGTTGGCAAGGCGATCCATGATCCCGCCTGTTCTCCCATAGTTCTCCGGCTGCCTCACAAAATATCGAATCACTCTCGTCTCTCCCTCATTCCCCCTGCTCACCAGCGATATATGCGCCAGTCTCGGTGCCCCCTGGTAGAGGTTGCCTAACAGACAAACCCCATCACGATCTACCTTGTCTCTCACCCTCAGCGCTAATCCATTCGCCAAGGGTTTTCGAACCCTCCGTGAAGTACTTGCGAATCGCGGCCACTACACCGGCGTCGTCTAGATGTGATACCAACGCGTCGAAACGCTCTTGCTCGAGCAGGACGCGACCTTCTGCACCGCATGTGTACGTATCCATGCGCTTCACCGGCGAAAAGACCGCGTAATGCCAGTCCCAATTGCCGCAGCCCTCGTCACCTTGTAAGCACCACAGGCCAAGATGTTGAGCGCGCCCGACCAATCCAGCCTCATCAAACACACAAGTCCCATACTGAGCTTCGTGTACATCGCACTGCAGTGTGTCAGTATCTGACTCGTGTACCACCTCCTGCTCGTCAAAGCCAAACTCTTCGAGTAGCTTGAGGAAGGTACACCCGTCCTCAGTACTCGCCAGCCTCTCTGCATCCCAAGGGCCAAATTGAATCCATGCTGTAGTTCGATCGCTCATCTTGTTCACTCTCCTTGTCCCTGCTCACCAGGGTTAATTGTTATATACGCACACCGATGCCCACGCAAACGCCTGGCACCCGATCACCCGTCCCTCAGAGCGAACCAACCGTGCAGGCACCGGCAGGTCTGCCCGATCAATCGCATAGTCGAGCACCAGCCCTGAGACGATGTGGAACGTGCCCGGTTTAGCATCGGGCAACCCAGTCACCCGTCCAAAGCGAGTCCGCATCACCGGCACAATCGTGCCATCAAGATCCGACTCCTCAGCCTTGGCCTCGAGCACCTCGACCCGTGCGACCAGGCCACTTGGTGGAACGCTCAACACCACCTTGCCCATGTCCATCAGCCGCGTGGTGTGAGGCACCAGACTAACGATTCTCATGCTCTCGTGCCTCCTGCATGAACTTATCCAGCAACGCAGAGCGATGAAAAGCCTTCGCCTCCTTGTACTCGGCCTCAAGCCTGCGCGCCTCGACTCGATTCGCCTCAGTCGGGTCTGCGCGGTACTTGTAGTACGCCATGCTGTAAGCCTTGCTTGCCTTATGTTGTAGGTCAATTGCCAGGCTGAGGATGCAATCGAACATCTCCATCTCGTCGTCCATCTCGATCTCCTTCTCCCTGTTCACAAGGGATATACTCACCCAGTCTCATCAATGCA
>JAKAQL010000035.1 GCA_021822605.1 Actinomycetes bacterium | reverse complement strand
TGTTGAGCAAAAGACATACGCCAGAACAAGTCATCACCAAAATTGCTGAGGGTGACCAGATGTTGAACGAGGGTAACACACTCGCTGAGGTTGCTCGAAGTTTCGGCATCACTCGGACCACCTGGTAACGGTGCCAAAAGTACCTACGGCGGGATGAAGGCCAACGATGCCAAACGTCTCTGAGGAGCTCGAGGCTTAAGAACCGAAGACTCAAGATCATGGTGGCAGACTTGACACTCGACAAGGCGCCTTCCACAAGGACGAAGGCTCGCGGGAAACTTCTAACCCCGGATCGTCGGCGCAACGCTCCATCAGTCTGTTCGGGTCACCACCAGACGCGAGAATCAGCTGGAGTCATCGTAGACTCTGCGGCCATCCTAAGGCATTCACGCCGCACCGAGCTGGCTAGGCGTCAGCGTCGCCACATGGTTATCATTCCTCGGGGGCGACCCAGTCTGGTCCGAGCGCTTGGATTGAGTCGATAATGTCTCGATACGAGTGCTCTAATTCAGGGAAAGCAGCCTCCGCCGCTGAGCAGTCAATGACGTAAACATTGGCGGAATTGGGGCTGTCAACAAGCCCCTGTAGCTGAACAACTGGTTGATTCAGGGCTCGAAGAACGAACGAGTAGCATCGTAGGGCACGACCGTCGCTAACTGGATTAGTCCATAGCAGCGCAAAGTTCTCATAATTTCTTGGCATGCTCGCAAGTGATTCGTCCGCGAGACGCGCGAACTCCTCCTGATCTCCGAGAAACGGTACTGTCCTCACGGTGATTGATGGACAGAGATCCCGATTGCACCATGGGCTATCCCTGCCAACGGAAGAGAACATGCGAGCATCCTCATCGTAGTGTACCTCCCAACCTGCGGGTAAGTTGAGAAGAACTTCCAGCTCCTCTATGACAACCGGGACCACCTCGATTGTCGGCGGTAGTGAACTCTGGTTCATGCTTCTTTCTCCTTGGTCAGTGGTCGGTGGGAGTTAGAGTGTAGGGATGTTGCTACGCCACTCGGAGGCACCGTTAGACGACTGAGTGCCGATGCCACTAGCATTGACCCCCTGTTGAACACCCTTCTTGGCAAGTGCGTAGCTGAGCGGACCGTTGCGCTTCAGCTTGAGCAGATCTGGAAGATTGTCAATCTTCTCGACCTTGCCATCCTTGACGGTGGCTTCTACCTTCTTTTCTCCTAAGAGGTCAAAGGCCTGTTCGATCACCTCCTTAATCATAGTGTCGATGACCGCGGCATTCTTGTGCCCCTTCACCTGTTTGCGTGGGAGTACATTGCCCACAATCTGTTGCACCTTCTCAAGCTTGACGAAGTTGTCTGCTTTTTCAGCCAGTATTGCTTCTTGCTTGGCCTTCGCGTACTCGGTGAGCTTATCGGTGAGCTTTTGGCGCACGGATTCTGGATCATCCAAAATTTTGTTCGCTTCACCCTGATTTGCCTTCCAGTACTGCTTATCGATTTGTCGATAGATCCACACCGCAATGGGTTTGAAGTCGACAGCAGTATCGGCACCGACGCCAACACCGGCGTGATGCGCAACGTGTCCGTGGAGCTTCAGGTACAGTACCCCACGACGTAGCTGGAAGCGCCCACCGCCCTCAGCTCCATGTCCGACCGAGACAGTGCCGCTGAGAGATCCTGAAAGCGCCTCACGTCCATAGAGTTTGAATGCTCCCTTTGCCGTGCCGGTCGCTTTCGCACCGGCGAAGGCTGAAAACTCTCCACCTAGGGCAATATTGTTCTTTGATAGTGCAAAGACACCGTCTGCGGAAGCCTGAACGCCGGCCATCCCCTTCAGCTCTGCGCGCTACCTGCAACTCCTAGGTCTCCTCGCGTAAAACTCGCCTCAAGTTGCTGTGCGCCCTTCGCCCCAGCAAATGCTGAGACCTCTCCACCAATGTCGATTCCTGGTAGTGATCCGTTACCTCCTTTGTCGATTCTCGCGTGACCCTTGGCGTTTGCGGTAGCCCCCACAAACCCGTTGACATTTGCTTTGATGGCCGCCTCGTACTTGCCGAACTTGCGCTTGAGCTCGCCTTCAAGGTGGAGTGTAGTACCAACGATAACGTTAGCTTCGACAAGTATGGCGTAAGCATGCTCCAGATTCATGGCCGATGCTGTCGCCCATCCACCAGCTTGCGCGGTAGCGCTCGCACTGCCTGAACCGACAACGCCTTTGCCAAGGTCTTTATCCTTAGCTGACACACCAGCTTTGGCAAAACTGTTGGCGGCCACGGTCACCGTGCCAGGCTTCTTCGTGGCAAAAACCTCTAGCGCAGCCATGACTCTTGGATCACCATCAGGGTTCTTTGACTTTCCGACCGTCGCCAGACCTAGCCCGACTGTGTCTTTCTTGGTCGTGGTTGCGCTTGATTTTGCGGTAGCCGCCTGAGCTAGTTGCTTTGCCACCGCTTGATTCCCTGCGGTCTTCTGTAAGTTCGTGATGGTCTTGGCGGTGCCCGAAGGGGCGCTTGTTGAAGGGGCACTCGACGTTTTATTTTTCGTTTGGGAGGACGCCTTCTTTTGAGAAGAAAGAAAACCCCACGGCATCATATAACTCCACTCGTTGAAAGCGTCACCCTCATGCACTGAGTTATGGCAATCGACGCAGATGTGAAGTCTTCAAATGCTCCCGTGATTGACAGGCTTGAGCACCGAGCGGCTTGGCTGCTGTCGATCAAGGCGCTCCGTCTCAGCTGGCTGGCGCTTGGAAAGAATTCCCTCATTCTCATCCCCTTACTCTGGTGAAGTGCGCACGAGGGCTTTGGCTCCCCATCTACACACCCCGGTATCTACCGGTATCGCCTACATACCCATGGTATGCGCCGAGCATTGCCGTGACCCACTGCCCCATAGCGGATTGTACGCCAGTTCAGCTGCTCATACCATAACGGTTCCCTTGGTAGCGCTGCCATGCAACACTTACTGTGAGAGCAAGACACTGAAACGATTCGTTGTGTCTCCACTGCCACTTGACATGAGCATTCGGCACCCGGTTGTAGATTACCACAAGTTCCAAGGCTGTCGCAGAATCCATCGAAAATGTAACGCTAGTGATCGAGGCTGGCAGGAGTAACCACCGTCTTACCTTGTGGTCATGAGCACGCCAAAGGTTTGGCGCTGAATCGCTGAAGGCCAAATAGAGCACTTCCTCGAATATCTGTAAACCCCGGGGCGGTTCACTCGACGAGTTCTTAGCCCTCGACGTGGAGACCTAGCGAATGGTGCTGACTCGGTCGGCCAATTGCCGGCAACCGCTACGTGCGGTGCCTACCTCCGAGTCGAAGTGATAGGGAGACCAGAGAATAAAGTGAAGGAGTCGCCCCACAGACGAAGTGGGCTGGGTACGAGAGGCCTTTCAGTAGAGCGTGCTTGCTCGCGTGTCGGTAGAGCACATGATGGACAACGTCCACGCAGTGGTTTCTTCACCTACCCAGCCTCTCGCGGTTCCGCTGGCTTGGGCACTACGCTTAGCCCATGGCATCTTCTGCAATCCTCTTCAACCATGTACACGAGCCCTGTGTAAGGCTGCAAAGCCCCCAAGGAACTGTCACCTATGTCCGGGGCACCAATACTTCATCAGGCACACCGGAAGGTCTCAAGCAAACAAAACCGATGACGTGCGTAGACGTCCAGCAGAGACCTAGAGCTTCCAGCCGGAACGGTCAACGATGGAAATCAGGCTGTAGATCGTTTGGGACAGGAGTCATCGTCATGGACGCAGTACCTGTATCAAATGCAACGCCAGGTTCTGCAAAGCAACCCCAGGGAGATCACCGACGACGCATTCCTGGTGTGCTAACGCACTACGCCAAACGAACGCCACACCTGACATCAACCCAAGGATCGGCGGATCCGGAAACCGTGGGTTACATTGGTCACCTCGGCTGGTGCCAAAAACCGCGCCGAGGTTGGCTATCATGATCGTGGGTAGCCACCTGCTCCAGCTCGCTCTTGAACTATCGGGAACGTTCGTATTCGGACTCAACGGAGCACTGATCGCAATGGAGTCTGAGCACCTTGACCTCGTCGGGGTAATCGTCCTCGGCATGACGACTGCTCTCGGCGGAGGGATACTTCGCGATGTCCTGATCGGCGCGATTCCACCAGCTGCCTTTCGCGACTGGCGCTACCTTGCAGTGGCGGCTGGAGCCGGACTCCTCGCCTTCCTGGCACGTCAGATCTGGGTGCGACTCGGCCGACTCATCAATGTCTTCGACGCCGCTGGCTTGAGTCTCTTCTCTGTCGCTGGAACTGCCACCGCTTTTAGCGCACACCTCGGCCCGGTTCAGTCGGCACTCCTTGGCACCATCACTGCAGTTGGAGGTGGCACTTTGCGCGACATCGCTATTCGGCGAGTACCAACCGTCTTCTCAAGCGGACTCTATGCAGTGCCAGCCGCAGCCGGAGCCACCCTGACCGCGGTCGCCCTTGAGCTGCATTTCTACAGCGGAACCGTGGCAGTCATCGCGGCGTTGGTCTGCTTTGGCATTCGTATGACTGGAGTCCATTTCAACCTTAGCCTGCCTGCCTCTCGTCCTCCAAGTGCTGACGAGGGTTCCGAGGCATGACAGAATACCTCGGGCCCTCCTTGGTCACCTCATTTGTTTTTCCATTTCTGTGGCAAGGTTGATCGATCACCCCGCGGCCATCCACTCCCTAGTCCTTGGCAAACGTTCCCATGGACACCGCAGCGAAGCTCGAGGTTTCCACAGCCCAATAGCCTCGTTAGGTCTTGGCAGGCCAAGCGGACTGACCCTCATCGAATACGTCGCACCCAAACCGTAACGGGTGTAAGCCGAGACCTACTCGGCCTCATACCAGGGCGCGATCACCCCGCGGGCGAGCGTGTGGCTGTGCAGATTAAATCCCAGAAACGCAGCGGTCGCAGTTGGCGGGACCCCAAGAGACTCCACATCTATGGCGTGGACCCCGATAAAATAAACGTGCCTCCCGTGTCCCTTTGGCGGTGCCGCCCCAAGATATCTAGCCAGGCTTGCATCATTGTGCAACTGAAATGCCCCTGCTGGAATGCCGGAACCGGCATCATCCCCTGCCCCGGTCTCCAAATCGGTAACACTCACCGGGATATCGACAACCTCCCAATGCCAAAAACCACTTCCTGTCGGAGCCATGGGGTCAAATACGGTCACTACAAAGCTTTTGGTGCCCTCGGGGAAGCCACTCCAAGTGAGGTGTGGTGATATATCAGACCCACCAGCACCAAATATACCGCTCCGCTGAGGAACCGGTAGTTCCATGCCGTCGGCAACGTCGTTGCTGGATACTACAAACGACGGAACTACCGCAATCTGATCATACGGATTCGTTATCACCTATTCTCCTTCACGACACTGAAGTACTGCCTGTCATTCCAGAGCACCGGTTAGCGCCCATCGCAATACAACCTTCTTGGTCAAGTGGGTTGCCGACGTCTTGCAGGTCAACACCTGCGTAATTAGCTCCCACCTTCACCACCTAGGCTAGCGTCCCTTCCTCGAACGCGCCAGCCAACTCATCAGTTGGCTGGGTTGCAAGCAGGATTGATCATGGCCTACCCCCTGGTCACCATGGATCCGGTTCATGCGACACTCTGGTGGCTTGATCGAAGGAATAATCGACAAGAGCAGTTCACGCCTCACCTCGGAAGGTATATTCTCTCGCCTCGACTAGACGCATGTGGCGCCCACCGACAATTGTCATCACATTCAATTCTCGCAACATCATTTCAATGGCTAGGAGCTGAATTCTTCTTCCCTATCGAGCACCACCGTCCGCAGTTCCGTGGCAGGCGGCCGACATGGAGCACAACGGCCTATTCTCGCGCAAAGTCACAAACTCCTCCTGTCCCGCCGAGAATCTCAAGTGACGAGGTCACCGCCATCATTGAAAACGCTCTCCACGACAGTGCTGCGAACTCCCGCTCATAGACGACAAGCAGATCAGTGCAGACAAGGGTTGAGGAGAGCACAACATAGGTAGTAGCGGCTCGAGTGATCCATGGCTGCTCCGATGGTGGCAAGCAATCTACCGTGCTTCCGTCAGACCGAAGGTGATAATCAGGACCCAGTTGGATGCTTTGCCCCCGACGTCCGTGGCTAGCCTCTCCAAGCACTCAAAGCACTCCAGGCTGATGATGCTGGCAAGTTTCGGCCGAGCTGCAGGAGAGGAGCCCCTCACCGGCGAGACTGATAACCATGGCTCCTCAATTCATCTTCGCGATGCACGACATCGGTCGCTTCTACCCACCCGACAAGCAAGTCCTGAAAGGGATCAACCTTTCGTTCTACCCAGGCGCGAAAATAGGGGTGATCGGAGCGAACGGATCGGGCAAGTCCTCTCTCCTGCGCATAATGGCCGGCCTCGACGATGGCTTCAGTGGTGAGGCTCGTCTTACCCCCGGATTTACAGTGGGTTATCTACCGCAGGAACCCCAACTCGATGCCACAAAGGATGTCCTCGGCAACGTCGCCGATGGCCTAGCTGAGCAGCGCGACCTGCTGGCTAGGTTCAACGAAGTCTGCGCGGCCTTTGGCTCTCCTGACGCCAACTTTGACGCCCTCCTCGAAGAACAATCAGAGCTGCAGACTCGGATCGATGCAGTGAACGGTTGGGATCTCGAACGCACGCTTGAGGTGGCAATGGATGCACTGCGTCTTCCACCGTCCGACGCAGACGTGACCACGCTCTCTGGGGGCGAACGTCGTCGAGTCGCACTGTGCCGACTACTGCTTGCCAAGCCCGATCTCCTCCTTCTCGATGAGCCAACAAACCATCTTGATGCTGAGTCAGTAGCGTGGCTAGAGCGCACGCTGCACGATTACGCAGGTACGGTGGTCGCCATCACCCATGATCGCTACTTCCTCGATAACGTGGCGTCTTGGATCCTCGAACTAGATCGAGGCAAAGGAATACCGTGGGAAGGGAATTACTCCTCTTGGCTAGAACAAAAACAGGCTCGGCTCGCAAGCGAAGAGAAGACTGATCGAGCACGTCAGGCAGCACTCGCCCGCGAACTCGAATGGATCCGCATGTCACCAAGGGCCAGGCAGAGCAAGGGTAAGGCTCGCCTCAACGCCTTCAATGAGTTGGTAGCAGAATCTGAGGCCGCTGACCAGAGAGGAGATACTCTAGAGATTGCGATTCCGCCAGGACCGCGCCTCGGCGATGTGGTGGTCAATGCGCAGGGCCTCACCAAAGGCTTTGGTGATCGACAGCTCATCGAGGACCTGAACTTCCTACTTCCACCAGGGGGTATCGTCGGTGTCATCGGCCCTAACGGAGCCGGCAAGTCCACCCTGTTTAAGATGATCGTGGGTCAAGACCAACCAGATGACGGATCCATCGAAGTCGGAAGTACCGTCATCTTTACCTACTTGGACCAGTCGCGCGACACCTTGGATTCGACTGCCACCGTCTACGACGAGATCACCAACGGGGTCGAGAGAATCGTCGTCGGGCACCGAGAGATCCATGCCAGGGCGTATGTGTCAAGCTTTGGCTTTAAGGGAAGCAGTCAGCAAAAGAAGATCTCGGAGATCTCGGGCGGAGAACGAAACCGAGTGCAGCTCGCGAAGGTGCTGCGAAGCGGCGGCAATGTACTGCTTCTGGATGAGCCAACAAATGACCTGGATGTTGATACTCTCCGAGCCCTGGAGGATGGGCTGCTCAGTTTCCCCGGATGCGCAGTGGTCATCAGTCACGATCGTTGGTTTCTCGACAGGGTCGCCACCCACATTCTTGCCTTCGAAGGGGAGGCGGAGGTGCGTTGGTTTGAGGGAAACTTCTCAGACTACGAAGTCGATCGCCATCGGAGACTCGGCACCGACGCAGACAAACCCCACCGGATGAAGTACAAACCACTCACTCGTTGACCAAAAATACAGCTTTAGCACTCCCCTTCTCGACCACCAAGGAGTATCGCCGCAAGTTCCCAGCCAACATAGGCAGATAGGCGCCAGCAGATCAGTGTCGGCAGGCTGGTAACGCAGACCACAATAGCTAGAACAACCAAGAACCCCCGACAGACCAATAGTCAATCGGTCAGCTCTGGCGTTGTCGAAGCTGTACTCCCCCACCCCCAGCGAAAGTCAAACGAGACCGCAGACAGCTCATTTGAACAAGTAACCGAATTGTCGGTGTCAAAAAGCGTTTCAAGGAGGAACCTGTTCTGTCTACGATCCATAGCTCACGGTGATTCGACCCCGACCGTTGCCGGCGGTCGTCCACAGGGTACGGAAGATCTTTCGGGAGTCTTCGCCAAAAATCAGTGACCGCTGCCTGGCTGATGCGAGAGCTCACCGGGATGATCCGCCTCAGTGCCCTCCGCCGCTGCAAGAGGGTCGCTGGCGTAGCGAAATTCAATCCTTTCAAGGGCCATTCATGGAGCTAACTCCACCTTCTGTCACAAGGGAGATATGCACCCTGGAGCAAACTCCGCTGTTATCGCCATTAGGAGACTCGAGTTCAGACGAATCGGTAGGTTGCTCGGGTCAGGTTTGAGATGTCTCTTTTTACGACAAGGATGGCCTAATCAGGCCAGTCTCATACGCAATCACAACGAGCTGGGCTCGGTCACGCACCTCAAGCTTTGACATGATATGGCTGACATGGGTTTTTGCTGTCAACGGACTGAGATAGAGTTTCTGGGCAATCTCGGTATTGCTGAGCCCAGACCCAACCAAAACGAGTACCTCTCGTTCCCGATCGCTCAGAATGTCAAGCGCAGATTGACTCGTAGGTGCCGGGGTGCTTCTGCTTGCGATAGTAGCGATCAGTGATCTCGTTACGCTCGGAGAGAGCAGCGCCTCGCCTCTGTAGACGACCCGAACCGCATTGATCAGCTCAGACGGTTCGCTGTCTTTGACGAGGAAACCGCTGGCACCATTTCGAATCGCCTCAAGGATGTACTCATCCTCAGCGAAGGTGGTGAGCATAATAATGCGCGTTTCGGCGAGATCCGGGTCGGCTGCGATAATCTTCGTCGCAGCCAGTCCATCCAGATTTGGCATTCGAATGTCCATCAAGACAACATCGATGGGTTGAGCGTGCAGCACCTCGATAGCGGCTGCGCCCTGGGCCGCCTCAGCAACAACCTCAATATCGATAGCTGACTCAAGAAGCACCTTCAACCCTGCGCGAATGAGCGCCTGATCGTCAACGAGCAGCAAACGAATCATCGGTTACCATCGATATCGTTGGTGCGAGCTTGCGAAGTTTCGCTCGGTTCAGATCTCTGCTGGCCATCAGAGATCCTCTCCGTCGTGAGCGGCAGAACCGCCTTCACTTGAAAACCACGATCACCAACAGGGGCGGCACGAAACACGCCGGAGAGTGCACGTACGCGCTCTTGAATGCCGATCAGACCTGACCCCGTTCCATCCCGGAAGACAGAGACTGGGCTGTTAGTAGTGTTGCGCACCTCGACCGTCAACGAAGTCGGGTCATAGGTGAGGGTCACGATGGTGGTTGGCTTTTCAGCATGTCGCGCCACATTGGTGATTGCCTCCTGAATAATACGGTAAGTCGCCAGTGACACCGCAGCTGGAGGTTCGAAAATGTCACCGTTGAGAACCAGCGTAGTTGGCACACCCGCTTGGTCCCAGTCTTTGACGAGCCGCTGAATCGCTGAGAGATCGGGCACAACCTCACCATGAGCTTCGCCATGCCCGGAGGGTCGCATGATCGCCAGGATCGACCTGAGTTCCTGAAGCCCTGACTTGCTTGCCGAACGAATTTCGGAGATAGCTGCGGAGGCGCTGCTCGGATCATTATCGAGTAGGAGTTGAGCGGCACTGGCCTGGATGTTGATCATTGCCATCGTATGCGCAACAATGTCATGGAGCTCTCGAGCGATACGCATCCGCTCCTGGTTAATGATGAGATGGATCTCCTCCTCGCGAGCGCGCTCTGCATCGCGCTGGCGCGCTTGTGCCTCGTCTCGCCAGAGGTGACGAGCCGAGACGACGCTGCCAAGCGCAAGCGCCGCAACCATCTCTGGCCACATTGTGAGCCCGGGCCCGCCGATGAACCCAAATGGTCCTAAGGCACCGTTGACGGTCCAGAGTGCGACGGTACCCGCCAGTCCAACCAGAGCTGCCCTTCTCCAGTTATGCTCTTGCGCCATCCAAAAGCCCGCTACAAGAATAGGGACCAGCGTCGCCCCATTCAACTGACCTAGAATCGACCATCCGATCGCTGCGAGAACAGTAATGAGAAACACCACCTCGGAGTGCTTTCGGACGAAAAGCAGCGCCAGCGATCCCGCCAACGGGATCATAAACGCGACGAGAGGCGGCTGAGAGACAAGATGAAGTCCCGCATAATGGTTCTGAGGATGTGCCTCGACCCACGCACCAACAACGGTGAGGATGACAACAAACCCAGTGCCAACCTGCATCGACCAGAGCTTCGATCGTCGTAGTTTTGAAAGAGTATTCATTGACTACCCAGCGTAGGGGACCAATTGCCGAACTTCATACCGCACAAGATGGCCGTTCGTCTACTCCAAGAGGAGTACCAGGGTACGCCAATCGGAGCGCAAATAGTCACACCTCCCGGGTCATGATCGATGAGAACTCTCGCCAATAGGTTAATCAGCAGCGATGCAGTGGGCATTTGCATAAACCCGAAGGAGGGGAAGTCGATGACGATAGTGGCGAATCACGAGAAGGTAAGTAGTCCCATCAAGATGAGGATCTTTGCGGTTCACAATGCAGTTGCAGCTGCAGTTCTTGCGTGGGTTGTTGAGGTTCACCTCTTCGGAGTTCATCTTGGAATCCGCTTTGGGACCGGGACCCCGACCACCTTGTCGCTTGGTCAGATAATCGGCGTTAGCCTGATGGCTTCGTTACTGGGGTGGGCATTACTCTCGTTTATGGAGCGGAGAGTAGCTCGCGCAGCCACCCTCTGGACGGTCGCCGCGATCGGAGTGGTACTCCTCTCTCTCGCTCTTCCGTTGACAGCGACGACATCGACGGCCGCCATGGTCGGGTTGATCGTGATGCATCTTCTGGTTGGAGCTGGGTCTATTCCCTTGATGTACCGCTCGACCTTAGCGACACCGGTTCGCCGAGCACAAGACTAGCTGCTCTGCATTCACATGATCACCACACTTTCATAGCATCGATACGCCAGAAGAGGTGAGTCCTTCGAATGGTTGTCCTCAAGCTAATCCTTGATCTGACATCCCAACTCGAAGGGCTCACCTTTTGTTCAAGAGTCGGATGTGCTGTGCCATCTCTATCATCAGAAACACCAAGGAAGGCCTCCGCTCCCAAAGCGGAAAACGATGCTCTCTGTGGCGAAGCACTCTCAGGCGGTCTAGAGCGGAGGGTTGACGAGATGGGAATGAGAGAATTTGTGATTCCTTTGGCAATGGGTTCCCCGGGGCAGCGCAGCCGCACCCGTTACGATGAGTAACGGCTCTCTAAGAATGGCGGTGTAAAGGAGTTCACATCCCCGAGGTGAATGTAGTGAAGTGGCCCCCAAAGCCCGGAGAGAGCAGCGAGACGCACACGAAGATCTGGCAAATAGTGCCGTTGCGGGTGCGTAGACTCTCGCGAGGGGAATGCACGACTCGCAACCGAGATTGAGGCACCATACAGCCTCGTGGATGTCTCCTTCAGCGCAAACCGACCGCCCACTTGGGACCTGCCAAGGCAACACCTTTGACGGATCAGTTGGCTATGGTGCCAGCGTTGGGCTCGATATCATTACTGGCCGCTAGCAGCACGGGGCTCCGAAGGGCTAGGAGCGTGCCCACATGATCAGGTGCCAAATGACAGATTCTTCATCCTCGTGAGGTGCTTGCAGTCTGAAGAAGGTGATCAGGAGGTTCGCCGCCATAGTCATTGACTAGCAAGCAAATCGGCTCAACGACCTTTGGACTACCGTCCACGACCCGAACTACTCGCTTGTACTGTAGATATCGGGGTCAAGAATACGTAAGTTCGAGATCCAGTTGGAGCGTGAAGTCGCTCACATATAGTGGTTGCCCACGAGATCAGGCTCCAGTCGAACGATGGACAACGAACCTATCTAGCGAGAGCAGTGGTGGAAGGCATCCAATGCCTGGGTTGCGCATCATGCTATCTCGTTCACTGGTCAACAGGCTGCAACTAGCCGAAGGCGCAAAGGAGCACCGCCATAGTCTCTATGACTTGCGGCATGAGGGGCAGTCGGAGTACCTTTAGGGGGGAATGCGATGCGTCGTACTGGGTTGATGAAGTTCGGCGGTGCCGCGCTGTTGAGTGCCGCATTGCTGGCCGCGTGCGGGTCCTCCAGTGCGTCGTCCACTACCGCTGCTAGCAGCCACAAGGGCACCGGTAACGGGATAGCGACCTTCGCCGAGCAGCCAGGCGCAACCCCCAACTACATCTTCTGGCTCACGCCCGGCACGGACTTCTCGGTTGCAAACAATGACCAATTCCATTATCTGATGTGGCGACCCATGTACGTCTTTGGCGTTGGAACCAAGGCCGAGATCAACTACTCGCTCTCGATCGGGGACAAACCCGTTGATTCGAACGACGACAAGACAATCACGATCAGCTTGAAAGTTCTCTGACGGCCAGCCGATTACTGCCCCAAATGTCGTCTTCTGGATGAATCTTCTGAAGGCGAATAAGACAGACTGGGGAGCCTACGCACCAGGAGAATTCCCCGATAGTGTGGTGTCAACAACGGCCCTCAACGCCCACACGGTGCAGTCTCAGCTCAACTCTTCGTACAGCCCTACCTGGTTCACGTATAACGAACTCAGCCAAGTGATACCTATTCCCATGGTATGGGACAGGACCTTGCTATCAGCTCCAGCTCCGACTGCCAGCACACCAAACCTCCCCGACACCACCACCGCTGGGGCGCAGGCGGTCTATAAATTTCTGAATAGCCAAGCCACCGATCTCGCAACCTATGCGACCAGTCCGATCTGGTCGGTAGTAGACGGGCCCTGGAAACTCAAAAGCTTCACCCGAGGGCAAGGCTGTCATTGTGCCCAATTCCTCCTATTCGGGGCCAGTGAAGCCTACCATCAAGGAGTTTGTGGAGCTCCCCTTCACGTCTGACTCAGGAGAGTTCAATGTGTTAGCGGCTGGGAATGGACAGATCAGTTATGGATATCTTCCCTCATCGGACATCCAACAGAAAACGCGAATCGAGAGCACCGGCTACAGCGTTTCGCCATGGACCGTTTTTGGCTTCAACTACATCCCAATGAATTACTCAAATCCAACCTATGGTGCGGTCTACCATCAGCTCTATTTCCGTCAGGCTCTCCAACACCTGATCGATCAGCCGGCATGGATCCACACCTTTCTCTCCGGTTACGGCGTTCCAACCTACAGCTCCGTCCCTCTGGCCCCCGCCAATCCATTCGTCGACTCCTACACAAAGACGAACCACCACCCTTCTTCGACCGCGACCGCCAAATCGCTGCTTGACAGTCATGGGTGGACGCTCGTCAACGGCGTCATGACCTGCACATCGCCGGGAACGTCGCCGTCTGAGTGTGGATCAGGCATCAAGAAAGGGACGGATCTACCAGGGCTAGCGCTTCAATATGCGACAGGAGTGACGTCGCTGGGGCAAGAGATGGAGGCATTCGCGTCTGCGGCAAAAACTATCGGTATCGATATCAACCTCACCTCGGCACCCTTTGACACCGTCATCTCTGGTGCGGCTAGTTGTTCGCCAACCCAGCCAGGCTGCAAGTGGCAGATGGCAAACTGGGGTGGAGGCTGGACCTATGGACCTGATTTCCTTCCCACTGGAGGTGAGTTTTACCTGCCGGGCGGTGGTGCAAACCCGGAAGGGTATGCGGATTCAGAGGCCACCACGCTGATCGACAGAACTCACACCAGTACAGATGCGACTGCGTCCCTCGCGGCCTACCAAAACTTCATGGCCAACAATTTACCAGTTCTGTACCAGCCATTAGCGGCGTCACAGGTATCTGCAATCTCAACTTCACTCTCTGGAGTTGAGCAGAATCCCCTCGGTATCCTCTTCCCCGAGGAGTGGCGAATCAACTAATGATGGACCCTTTACCTGATGCGTTTGCATGAGGAGGATGGCTAGGTGGTTGCCCGAGTGACTTCACAGATCTCCTCCTCTCGACCGTCCATCCGCCTTCTGGCAAAGACCGATCCCTGCCAACAGACAGGTGATGGCTATCGAAACAGTTCATCTAGATTGAAGACCCGATTCCTCTTCTCGTATCGTGCCATGGTTAGACACTGTCCTCGGTTCCCGGCACCGCCCAGCGGCCACGGGCTGTACGGATCGTCATGCCGAAAAAGCGAAGAACAATTGACGCCGCGAGGCCAGCCCAGATGCCTCCCAAACCCCAGTCCAAGTGCAGGGCGATCAACGTCAATGGCACATAGATGCCAACCGTAGCAACGAGCGTGATAGTGCGCAGAAAGCCAACATCGCCAGCTCCAACCAGTACTCCATCTAGTGCAAAAACCACACCGGCTACGGGTTGCAGCACCAACAACCATGGCCAAACCACATGGATCTGCTGACGCACAAGTGGTGATGAGGTAAAGACCAAGGGAATAAGCCACCAGCCTGGAAGTAAAACGATGCCCAAGACCAGACCAGCGTACATACCGTAACGAGCGACCTGCCAGGCGAGTTGCCGCGCCTGGTGCGTATCATCTCTTCCAAGCGCTGCGCCAACCAACGACTGCGCTGCGATCGCAAAGGAGTCGAGGAGTAGCGTGGTAAGCACCCAACACTCCAGACCTACCTGGAAGGCGCCGAGTTGAGCAGGCCCCATGCGAGCCGCGACACTCACCGCAACAAGGGCCGCTGCCTGAAATCCGACAGCACGAACAAAGAGGTCACCGCCTGTGCGCAGCTGCGCCCGAATCACTCGCGCACGTGGACGCCAGCGCCGTCGCTCACCTCGGAGCACGACAAGAAAGAGGAGCCCACCGATGACCTGCGCCCCCAGGTTGGCAATCGCAGATCCCACGAGCCCCAACCGCATCGGGTAGACGAGCACCGGAGAGACAATCGCTGAGATGATAGCAGCGCCCACCATAATCTGCACCGGGCGACGCGTCTCCTGCACCCCTCGCATCCATCCGTTACCCGCCAGGACGACAAGCATTCCTGGAACCCCACACACGGCTACCCGAAACCAAGTCACCCCAGCTCGGGCAGTAGGACCAGCTCCACCAGCAAGCAACCGGATCAACGGTCCAGCGAACAGTTCACCAACCGCGACCGCAACAATACCGAGAATGAGGGCCAAGAATGTTGCCGCAACCCCTTCATCGACCGCCTCACCCCGATGACCAGCTCCGAACCAACGCGCTGCACGGCCGGTCGTTCCATAGTCGAGAAACACTCCGAGGATCGCAACCAGTGAAAGCAGTGTGCCCCCCACGCCCAGAGCCCCTAGCGGAACCGCGCCGAGATGACCAACCACCGCAGTGTCGACAAGCACGAAACACGGTTCGGCAGCGAGAACAAGAAAGGCGGAAGCGGCGAGACCCAGTAACGATCCAGAGATCGCCTCACGTTTGCTTCCGTCATCGTCCATGTTCGCGAATCTAACGGAGAGATTCACTTTGCCAGTGCGTAAGCGTCCGCAAGATTTGGCCTGACGCGCTCGCTGCTGGTTGAGCTATCAATGGAGAAACGATCATGTGGCACACATCCAGATCGAGCAGTTGAACATATCAGCTCAGACCTCGCTGTCAACCCCCAATGGACACCGGACTTTTGCGAGGACGAATCGCGCTCAGCATTGGTTCGCTCAGACGCCTTCCCACCACTTCAGCCTCTCAAAAGTTCTTCGAGCGACATCTCACCATCCAAGCAAGAATCGAACCGAGAAGCACACCATTGAGAATACGCGCTACATCCGAATTTGGGCCAGAGTGACCTGCGTCTTATCATCTTGCGTGTCTCCATTCAAAGGCACAAACCAGAAAGCGCTGTTGCGGCAGCTATCACAGGAGTACAGATGAGTCAATATACGGATCTGCGCTCTCGCTTGAGCCAGATCAGCCAAATCCCTCACGCGCAAATCCAGGATCGCCAAGCGCTGGCCCCAAGAGCGCTGGACTGGAGAACGCTGAACAGGACAGCAATGGCCTGAAGGGTTTTCACAAACACGTCGCCAGTGCACACAAACCCCACGCCCTGCACTCACCCCTAGCCTTTGCGGTGCTATGCCAAAACCATCCTGCCACGCATGCGACTACAACCCACGAGCCCATCCCGCTGGTAGTGCAAACGGTTACTCGCACCGCTTTACAATGGGCAGCGGAGTCGGCGCGTTAGCAGCTACCGCTCCGTTGCCTCTCTCCACTCAACAAGTGCAGCGTTGCTGGCTGTCTCTGTGCAATCGATCGGTAACTGACTTGGTTTGATACTGCGCCCGGACCAAGGGGCAACCTCGCCAACGACCCACCACGAATCGAGTTCCCCTCCGTAGCAGAGGCACGAGCGCAATCACATCAAATCGAACCGGTCCAGATTCATGACCTTATTCCAGGCCGCTACAAAGTCTTCTACGAACTTTTCATTCGCGTCATCACAGGCGTAGACCTCCGAGATCGCCCTGAGTTGCGAGTTCGACCCGAACACGAGATCGACTGCCGTGGCCGTCCACTTCAGTGTTCCCGTGGCCCGTTCACGTCCTTCATAGACCTGATCCATCGCCGTCGATGGTTGCCACTCAGTACCCATATCCAATAGATTGACAAAGAAGTCGTTGCTGAGTGTCTCAGGCCTCGCGGTCAACACGCCATGTGGTGAGTTTGCGAAGTTCGCATTCAGCACCCGCATACCACCAACCAACACCGTCATCTCCGGCGCCGTGAGGGTCAACAGATCAGCCCGCTCCACCAACAGATGCTCAGCGGGCAGCTTCTGATCGTCGGCCAAGAAGTTGCGAAATCCATCGAAGAGGGGCTCGAGAACCGCAAAAGATTCAACATCGGTCTGTTCTGCAGTGGCATCCATACGGCCTGGCACGAACGGGACCGAACATTCGACTCCGGCGCTCGTCGCCGCCTTCTCGATGCCTACACATCCACCAAGGACAATGAGGTCAGCAAGGGAGACATGGGTAGGTCCTGATTGAGCCGCATGAAAATTGCGCTGGACCTCTTCGAGCGTAGCCAACACTTTGGCCAACTCAGAAGGGCTGTTGGCCTGCCAGTCCTTCTGCGGGGCAAGTCTGATGCGGGCACCATTGGCACCGCCTCGCATATCGGTACCACGGAAAGTGGACGCCGCTGCCCATGCGGTCGCAACCAATTGAGAGACGGACAGGCCAGATTGAGCCAGCATGTTCTTTAGAGTGACTACATCTTGGGCGTTCACCAATGGGTGATCAGTATCTGGGATTGGATCCTGCCAGACTTGGGTCTCCGTCGGAACCAACGGACCGACATACCGAGTGACGGGCCCCATGTCGCGATGGATCAACTTGTACCAAGCCTTCGCGAAAGCGTCGGCGAACACATCGGGGTGCTCGTAAAAACGTCGGGCTATCGGCTCATAGATTGGATCCACCTTCAGGGCGATATCGGTCGTCAGCATCACGGGATAGTGTCGCTGGGAGGAATCATGCGCATCCGGTACGTCTTCGCTAGCCCCAGGATCTTTTGGAATCCACTGCTGGGCACCAGACGGGCTCTGTGATAACTTCCAATCATAACGGAAAAGGTTGTCAAAGAATCCACTGTCCCAACGCACAGGATCACTTGTCCAGGCACCCTCCAGACCGCTCGTCCAGGCATCAGCTCCCTTCCCGGTTCCGTAGAGGTTCCTCCATCCAAGGCCCTGTTGCTCCAGTGGAGCACCCTCTGGTTCAGGTCCAATGTACCGTTCAGGATTTGGCACCGCGCCGTGGGTCTTACCAAAGGTGTGACCACCAGCCACGAGCGCCACGGTCTCCACATCATTCATCGCCATCCGAGCAAACGTCTCTCGAATATCCTTGGCGGCAGCAAGCGGGTCCGGGTTACCGTTTGGACCCTCCGGATTGACGTAGATCAGCCCCATCTGCACCGCCCCAAAGGGCTTGGCGAGCTCACGATCACCGCTGTAGCGTTTATCTCCTAGCCAGGTATCCTCTGGACCCCAGTAGGCATCCTCCTCCGGCCCCCAGGCATCTTCTCGGCCGAAGCCAAATCCAAACGTTTTGAACCCCATCGACTCCAGTGCGCAGTTGCCGGCGAAGACGATGAGATCCGCCCACGAAAGTCTCCGGCCATACTTCTGTTTGATCGGCCAGAGTAAGCGGCGAGCTTTATCGAGGCTTACGTTATCGGGCCAGCTATTGATAGGGGCAAATCGCTGGTTGCCAGTCCCGGCGCCACCACGTCCGTCCGATATTCGATAGGTTCCAGCATCATGCCACGCCATTCGAATAAAGAGTGGTCCATAGTGGCCCCAGTCAGCTGGCCACCACGTTTGCGACTCAGTCATCACCGCGAAGATGTCAGCTTTGAGCGCGTCAACATCGAGATCCTGTACTGCACTGCGATAATCAAAATGCGCACCCATCGGGTTGACGAGACTCGAATGTTGCTGAAGAACCCTTAGGTTCAGTTGGTTAGGCCACCAATCCTGATTCGACCGGCTCCCAATCGCGGTAGCGGTGTGCAGAACTGGACATTGTCCTTGATTTTCGGAATCCGACATGGCTATCCTCACTCTCGCTTGTGTAGCTAAACTTCCCGTTCCACGCTCACAACCCCAAACTATAGCAGTTATTGATATGGACTATTCATAAATTTAGAATTCATCTAAGTTAGGCCGATACTTGCCGCCTCCGGCGTTGAGCATTCGTCCAGCGCACAAACCGACCGTCGCCTCGCACTCGGTAATTTTCCGAGTCGCCCGTCTTGTCGCTCTCGTCTGTGCACCAACGATCGACTCCCAAGCAGACCATCAATGGTCCAGCATCGATAGAACCAGAGCGATGTCGGGTCGCATCCATGGGTGTCTTCGACTTGTCCAAGAGGCTCTCATCCGGTCCATCTCCTGGTACTCGACGAGAAAAACTCACCTTCAGACTTACTGGTGAGTCGGCAGCGTTCTCCAGCAACGCTCCGTCTCACCCCATGCGGCCGCGCAAAGCTACGGTGCTTCTTGCAACGCGGTAGCACGTATCTCACGCCGTCACTTATCTCACATTGCCTCAGACTGCGGATGAGCAAAGGATACGCTCTCCTCACCTGGTAAGGTCTCAGCCATGCGGCAGGCACAGGCACTCGCAAGACTCATGAAAGGCGACTCCGTCTTCTTGACTGGCCCACCTGGAGCAGGAAAGTCATACGTTCTTCGAGAGTTCGTACGTCTCGCTCGTCGTCGGGGAACGGCAGTCGCAGTCACCGCTTCGACCGGCATTGCTGCCACGCAGATCGGCGGGGTAACCATCCATTCCTGGTCTGGTATCGGCGTTCGAGATCACCTCACACCCAACGACCTTGCCAACCTCTCCTCGAAGGACCGTCTTGTTCGACGGTATCTCACCACCGATATCCTCATCATCGATGAGATCTCCATGCTCTCAGGAACCTTTCTCACCATGCTCGACCAACTGGTCCGGACAATGCGCGGTACCGATGAGCCCTTTGGAGGACTACAGATAGTCCTGGTCGGCGACATGTTTCAGCTCCCACCGATCAATCGAGGCTCGACCGAGATCGATTTCGCCTTCCAATCCAATGCCTGGAGAGATCTAGACCCGCTTCCTTGCTATCTGACTGAACAACATCGACAATCCGGCGACGAACTGTCCGAGGTGCTCCGCGCCATGCGAGACGCATCGATCAGTCAACAGCACCTTGCAATCCTCAACTCACGAGTTGGAGTTCGCCCGACTGATGATCACGAACCCACGCAGCTCTACTCCCATAATGTCGATGTCGACTCGATGAACACCAAACGACTCGCTCGCATCACCGGAGAGGCACGCACCTACGTGATGGAACTACGTGGACCGCCAGCGATCGTCGAACCGATGCGGCGTGGCATACTTGCCCCCGATGAGCTGACACTCAAGGTGGATGCAGAGGTGATGTTTGTCGCAAATGATCAGAATCTTCGCTACGCCAATGGATCCCTCGCTCGAGTGGTTGATCTCTCGGAACCTTGGCCTGTCGTCGAGCTCGCGGTCACCTCGCGGCGCATGAGTGTCGAACCGCACTCATGGGTGCTTGAGGAGGATGGCAGTAAGAGGGCCGAAATTCGACAGTTACCTCTGCGGCTCGCTTGGGCAATCACAATTCACAAAAGCCAAGGGATGAGTCTCGATGCGGCAGAGATCGATCTCTCCCGGTCGTTTACTCCGGGCATGGGCTACGTCGCGCTTTCGCGGCTCCGAAGCCTCAGTGGCCTCTATCTGAGAGGCTTCAACACGATGGCCCTCCAGCTACACCCTGAGATCTTCGACTTCGATCTTGCACTCCGGCGGCGCTCCGATCTCCTTGCCGCGGAGACTGAGGACCTCCTCGTCGACAACGACACGACCAACGAAACTGCCTCGGCCGTCGACGTCGACCCACTCGATCTTGACCTCTTTGCACAGCTCAAAGCTTGGCGCCGCGATCAGGCCAGAGCCGAAGGAGTGCCAGCCTATGTCATCGCCCACGACATGACCCTGGCTGAAATCGCAATGAACGTGCCACAGGACAGCACCTCGCTCCTGCGCATCAAGGGGATGGGGACCACTCGCGTTGCCCGCTATGGCGAAGCCATCATCGCAGTGATACTGCACCACCTGAATCCGCCACCGGCACATAACTCGCTCTTTGGCTGAGTCCCACGAAGTCCCATAGGTTTTGGGGAATGGGCTTCAGCCCGATGAAGGGACTACTGTGCTAGGGCCCCTAAGGTGCTCATATGTCAGAGTTCCAACACCCTCGACCCTCCGATGCAGCCGAAGCCCTCGCCGCATCCACGACCAGGCCCATCCTCTCCTCAAGTTTTCTCTCAATTGACCAGCTTTTTCTGGACTTCCTTACAGAACACAGGGTGCCCGGCCTTGTATGGGGAGTCGTTGATCACAGCGGACTCATCCACCACGGGGCCCATGGAGTGAAGAACGTCACGACTCAGGTCTCCACCACCCACACCGACGTCTTTCGTATCGCCTCCATGACAAAAAGTTTCACGGCACTCTGCGCACTCCACCTTCGAGACCAAGGGAGTATCACGCTCGCTGACCCACTGACCCACTGGCTCCCGGAACTCAAAATCCAAGAACCGCCCTATGGCCTTGACGCGCCCATCACCATCGGCGACCTGCTCTCCATGTCATCGGGCCTGGTGGAGGATGACCCGTGGGCCGATCGTCAGTTAGCGCTCAGCAAGGAGTCCTTCCTTTCGATCCTTTCCACCGGGGTTGGGCTAGACCTTACGCCTTCAACGGCCTTTGAATACTCAAATCTCGGCTACGCGATCGTCGGGATGATCATCGAACGAGCGGCCGGAGTACCGCTGGCCACCGTGGCGGCCGATGCGATTTTCACCCCACTCCACATGGATTCCACCACATGGAACCTACCGACCTTTGATCCGGCTCGGGTGGTCTCCGGTTACAGCCTATGTGACGGGCAGTGGCAGATCGAACCCCTCCTGGGTGATGGGGTCTTTGGTGCAATGGGTGGCCTAGGATCCACGATCGAAGACCTCGCCAAGTGGGTTGCTCTCCACCTCAACGCCTGGCCGACAGCCGAACGGTTGGTCAGACCAACAGTGAGGAGCTCCACCCTGCGTGAGATGGCTGATGTACACCGGGTCATGAGCCAACCCCGCCTCACTGGCCCCGATTTAGTCGCCCAAGGTTACGGTTACGGCCTGATGATTGCGCACCATCGTCTACTGGGTCGAGTGGTTGGCCACAGCGGAGGGCTGCCTGGTTTTGGTTCTCGAATGGAGTGGCTACCGGAGTACGGCGTCGGCCTCGTCGCATTGGCCAACAGAACCTATACCCCTTTGGCTGATGTCGTTCGAAGAGGCCTTACCTTGTTGGTTGAGGAGGGTTACGTCATCACCAAAGCCGTGCAGCCATCTCCGGAACTCCTGCAGATCTACCGAGTAATCAACGAGACCTACCTCGATCCACTACGACAGTCATCGCTTGAGAAAGCAGCGCTACCTACCTACCTACTGGATCGAGATGATGACCGGCGACCACCAGATTTCGCCTCGCTGCGAGAAACTTATGGACAGCTCGCCGTCGCAGATCCACTCGTCCCAACGGGGTCGCTGCGCGGTCATTGGACCTTGAGGTGTCAGCACGGCACACTCACTGTACAAGTCATGCTCGGCCCTATGGCTCCCCATGGATTGCAGTTCCTGCAGATCAACGAAGCCCCAGCATCTGAGTGAGGGCAGCATCTGATTCAGGGCAGCATCTGAGTGAGGGCAGCATCTGATTCAGGGCAGCATCTGAGTGAGGGCAGCATCCAATTGAGGTCTCAGCGAGCCACCTCGGCCACCTTCCTCTCCTTGTGGCTGTCTCATCGGAGCCTCTTTGCGAACGAAGATCAACGACGACACCGCTGACTGAACCCGTCGACACCGATGGCACCCCAACCCTTGTCACAATAGAACTCAATCAGGGACGCCGGCACCAGCATATGTCTACTAGGTAACCGCTCGATTGCTCCATCCACATCCCAACCATGAGACCCACGTTGGGATCGACGGCGTCCACAACGCCATCCGATGCACCCCGTCGCAAGACCTGCTCAGTCCGAAAAATCCGCGCTTGGCTACACGAAGGACAAATCGATCTGCATACCGGCCAAGGCTTTGCTCACAGGACAGGTACGTTTGGCATCATGAGCGATGCTCTGAAACTGGCTCTCATCGATGCCCCGGGCTCGTCCGCCAACCACAAGCTCAATGCGCGGAATGCGAAATCCACCCTCAGGGTCAGGGCCGAGATGAACTTTTGCCCCGACCTCCAAATGGATCTCCTGGCCACCAGCCTCTCCAAGAAGGGCGGAGAACTGCATCGCAAAACACGAGGTATGCGCGGCCGCGATCAGCTCCTCAGGGCTCGTCGTCCCTTCAGCGTGTTCAGCAGCTCGCGTCGGAAAAGAGACATCGTATGAACCAATGCCCGAACTCGTGAGAACGACCGTGCCAGCCCCCTGTTCAAGCGACCCGCTCCAGGTTGTTTGTGCTTCCCGTATTGGCATTTCGCCTCCTTTATCCACCCGTTCACCGACCCAGGCGCTAGAGAGACATCCTATCCCGTTGTCCCCGATGCCTGACTGTGAGGCTAGACCTGCCACCCCCGAAGGGCCGCGACGATAGGAATGGTTTGCAGGGCTGGGGCACTTCGATTGAGCTCGACGAGTGCGAGCTGGAAGGTCGTACTCTCACTGAACTCATCGTCGCCCGCATCCGTTGCCCCGTCGGGTGATCACAACAACCGGGACCAAGTAACCCCGAGAGCACCCGCCGCTCGACATGATGCAGCGCCTAGGGCCATCCATCACATCAGCGCGATGTATCGCCACAGGCGTTTATGCCTCCGATCGTGAGGCCTGCGAGGCGAAAGACTCCCCACTTCCCGTAGGATGGTAGGTCGATCTACTGGAGGTAACTCGTTCTATGCAACCTTTCGACAACTACGCTGTCGCACCCGAACCAGCTGGCCTTCGAACAGCGTATGCAAGCTCACTCAACGAAAGCCGAGTCGGAGAAGTCGTTCAGGTCTGCGGTTGGGTCAACCGAATCCGAGAACATGGCGAGCATCTTGTCTTCGTCGACGTACGAGACTTTACCGGTGTCGTGCAGTGCGTGGTACCCCGGAGCGAGAACCTTCATCCTGAATGGGTTGTGCAGATCACCGGAACCGTCGCTGAGCGGCCTGACGGTACTGATAACGCACAGCTCGCCAGCGGTCGCATCGAACTGCGCGATCCTACGGTGCGGGTGCTCGCCGAGGCGGAACCCATCCCCTTCTCTCTCGACGAGCGAGTAGAACTTGATGAAGCAACCCGACTGCGCTACCGCTACATCGACCTGCGAAGAACACGCATGCAACGCAATCTTAGGCTACGCTCCATCGTTAATTCCGCCATTCGACATTCGATGGAAGAGCAGGGATTTGTAGAGATCGAGACTCCGTTGCTCTGGACCCCCACGCCGGAGGGTGCACGAGAGTTCCTGGTACCCTCGCGCACGCAACCGCAGAACTTCTATGTGCTCCCACAATCGCCACAGATCGCCAAGCAACTCCTCATGGTCGCAGGATTTGACCGCTACTACCAGATCGCACGCTGCCTCCGAGACGAGGACCTTCGCGCTGATCGCCAGTTTGAGTTCACCCAGTTGGATCTTGAGGCCTCCTTTGTCACCCAAAGCGACATTCTCAACTTCATTTCACACGCCATTCGGGCAGTGGTGCAGGCCGTTCGCCCAGAGACGACCATCGCTATCGATACGATCACGTGGCGTGATGCAATGAACCGCTATGGCTCCGACAAGCCTGATCGTCGCTTTGGAGCTCAGCTGCACGATGTCACCAGCATCTTCTCTGAGACACAGGTAAAGGCACTCAACGCTCCGAGTGTCCAGGCGATGATCGCACCGAGTCCGTTGAGTCGTGCGCGCCTCGATGAGCTCGTCGACCGAGCCAAAGGACTCGGCGCTAAGGGGCTTCTCTGGCTGCGAGTCGAGGAGATCGATGGACAACTCTCGTTAAACTCCCCAGTCTCTAAGTTTCTCGCCGATAGAGAGCAACAGCAGTTGGTTGCAGCCTTAGGGGCAAAGGCCAACGATACCATCCTGATGGTCGCCGATGAATGGGAGAGAGCGGTCACCATCCTTGGACAAATTCGTCTTGGCCTTGGCAGACCACTGGCTGACCAGAACATACTCGACTTCTTCTGGGTCATTGACTTTCCGCTCTTCGAAGGGCTCGATGAGTTCGGAACGCCGATCTCTGCGCACCATCCGTTCACGATGCCCAACGAGGATGATTTCGCCCGCCTCGATACCGATCCACTTTCAGTCCGATCGCAATCCTACGATCTCGTTCTAAACGGCTGGGAGCTTGGGTCAGGATCAATCCGAATCCACACCTCCGCGATTCAGTCCAAGATCTTCGAGGTTCTCGGCATCGACGAAGACACCGCTAGATCACGCTTTGGCTTCCTGCTCGACGCCTTCAAGTATGGCGCTCCACCACACGGGGGCTTTGCCTTTGGTATCGATCGTCTCAGCGCCCTCCTCGCTGGCGAGGAGAACATTCGGGAGCTCATCGCCTTTCCAAAAACCCAGAGTGGCTCTGACCTCATGACGGGTGCGCCCAAACAGGTCGATGCCGACATCCTTGCCCAGCTCGGCCTCCAGCCTACAGCCCGCACCAAGGATTGACTATGGACGAGCTTTTCCAGCAAGAGCTCGATCCGCGACGCTTACCACTTGCCGTGCGTATGCGACCAACATCACTCAATCAGGTGCGCGGCCACGCTGCGCTCCAGGCTCCTGACGGGGTATTGGCGCGCGTTGCGAAAGGGCAAGTACCCTTTGCGCTCGTCTTCGCTGGTCCACCAGGAGTCGGCAAGACTACGATCGGGTCCCTCATCGCCGCCGAGCGGAAGGCAAAATATATCCCGTTGTCGGCAACCACCCTTGGGGTCAAGGAGATCAAGGAACTCGCTTTCGATGGCGAGCGCCGCCGTAACCTTGGCGAGATTGAACCCGTTTGCTTCATCGATGAGATCCACCGACTTTCACGGACACAGCAGGATGCCCTCCTCAAGCCGGTCGAGGAGGGCTTCTTCTCCCTTGTCGGGGCCACTACCGAAAACCCGTACATAGCCTTGAGTCCTGCACTCCTCTCAAGAATCGAAGTGGTTCGACTCGCTCCACTCACCGACGAGGTGGTGCGTGCGCTCTTGCTGGAAGCGACTCAACTGGAGGAGTTGGCCATCGACGACGAGGTGATCGCTTCGATCATCTCCCACGCCAATGGTGACGCCCGGTCCGCGCTCGGCATGCTGCAGCGAGCCATTGAGGTCACAAAACATCGGGGCAAATCGAACCGGATTTCATCACTGCCTTCACCACCTGAGTCGGTAGGCATCGATCGGTCATCGCACTATGAGATGACCTCTGCACTTATCAAATCGATGCGTGCCTCCGACCCTGCGGGCGCGATCGACTGGCTTGCTCATCTACTTGTCGCCGGCGAAGACCCTCGGTTCATCGCTCGACGCCTGGTGATCTTCGCAGCGGAGGACGTGGGGCCAGAAAACCTGGCGACCCTGCTCTACGCAAACGCTGCCTTGACCAGCGTTGAGAAGATCGGAATGCCTGAGTCTAGAATCATCCTGGCAGCCGTGGTTTTGCGTCTCGCCGAGGCACCTAAGTCAAGGCGTGCCATCGATGCCATCGATGCTGCAATGATCAGTGCATCGAAGGGGCAGCACGCAAGGGTTCCCGAGCACCTCCGCGGTACGATCTCCCACATCGAAGCACACTACCGTCCCCCAATCGAAGGGGACTAGCAACCTGCGTCGAGCGGAAGACGCTTGATGCCGGCAATGAAGAGATCG
>JAKAQL010000100.1 GCA_021822605.1 Actinomycetes bacterium | reverse complement strand
TTTCTGTGAATTTCATTGGAGCCTAATCGACGTACCCTGAGAACAAATCGCACTAAGTGGCGATTATGTTACCGAGTGCGAGTAGTTAAGAGGTGGACTCTTCCCGGCTCGCTGGAAGAGGGTCGAATGAACTATCGCGCCAAGCAAGAGGTTGCTCATCTTCGAAAGTCAGAGCTACTGGTTGCCGATATGAAACGTAAGCGGTTGGAGTTCGGTGGTGCAAGGGGTAGAGGATTCCGAGAGTAGGAAGATTTTGTCGGATGGGTTCAAAGAGCGTCAACTAGGATTCTATGGAAGCAAACGCTCAACTGGTCCGTGGAGATACGCTGATCATGTTCTAGCTAGGACATGAGACCAGCTGACAAGTCAACTCTAAACCCACCCTCTCGTCCAACACCGTTGCCCATCCATGGCTCTTCTGCCACCAGGCTCAAAACCAACCCTCGCCCTGGTTTGCCTATGGGCCCATTCATCGAGAATCGCGGCGTAGGTGACCCCTATGCCGTCAACGTTACCGTAGAGGCAAAGCCGGTGTGGACACGTGGAACTGTGGTGCGAGTATCGGATGTTGAGGTAGCGCTGATAGATACCGCTTACGCAGAAGTTGGCGGAGGGATCAGGCTCTCTATGTCATGGGGTGCTGGATAAAAGGTTCGCAACGTGATGAACCAACGCCCAATCTGGCTTGCTTTTGGGCCACATGCCTTCGGCTGAGTTCGCGAGCGACGCCGTTATGCGTTAGCATTCCCGTCTACAAGACTGCCTTCGAGACTATGAGGTGACTGG
The DNA here is from genome assembly GCA_021822605.1 of Actinomycetes bacterium. GTDB lineage: Bacteria > Actinomycetota > Acidimicrobiia > Acidimicrobiales > Acidimicrobiaceae > Ferrimicrobium. Next base: position 5,293 of record JAKAQL010000100.1, on the reverse strand, counting down.
ATCCAAATCTAGCAAACCAGAAGCGGTAAAGTGGAGCAAGCGAGATCTAAGTCGATTCGATTGGAATCGGCAACAGGGAGCTATCACCGCCGGCGGAGGTGTCGTAACCTTGAATGACCGTAGCGCTCGTGGCTTTGCGCTTACTTCGTGAAGTACCATTCCTCTGGCGTCAGATTGAGGTACGGGTTCTGAACGACCCCTCCAAGCTTGCTCAAGATAAGCGAGATGGCGGCATCGGGAAGCGGCCGGTAGATGTCCGGAAGATCCTTGGCCATGTAATTCTGGTATGCGTCCAAGGCAGCGGCTGAGTTCGAAGAAGTGTGGGTCTCGGCGATAAGCGTGTTGGCTGTCACGCTGTCGTAGTTCCCGTAGTTCGATCCAGCGCCGGTGGCAAACAACTCGCCCCCGGTGGGGTAGTTGTCAGGACTGTACTCCCAGGTGCCAGCAAGAATCATCTGCCACTTGCACGAGGGCTGTGACGGTGTGCAGGGAGCTTCGTCAGCAAAGACCGTATTGCCATTGGCGGAAGTCAAAATGATATCGATCCCAGCTTGCTTTGCTGCGGACTGATAGGCTGTCATCTCTTCGTTCAGCGAGGAGCTTCCAGAGTAATACTCTAGGTTGATTACCAAAGCACGGCCCTTCGGTACGCCTGCGCCACACTCTGTCGCCGATGTCCCCGGACTCTCGCAGGTCATGACGCCGTTGACCATCTTAAAACCATGAGAGGTTAGGAGCGCTCTGGCTGCAGACACAGAGTAAGGATAGAGGTCTGTTTTCGATTGCGCATCGGCAAACGGATTGCTGGGCACCACCGGTACTGGTGAGTAGTTAGGCACCGCATAACCCTTTAGGAAGCTCTTCACCCAAGCAGGCTGATCGACCAAGTGTTGGAGAGCTTGCCTGAAGTAGAGTTGTTTGAAAAGTGGCCCAAATGTCGGGTTGTTGAAGTTCATATTCCAATACGAAAACCCGAACTCTACCCAGGGCTTAACGACGTAGCCGATGGACTCTACATATGACTTTTGGCTGATGCTTGTAGTGGGAAGATAGCCGTAGGTGATCGCACCGTTGCCGGCACGAAGCACATTGAATTCGGCGGATGTCGAGGTAAACGGTAGCTCTACAAATTGGTTGAGTTTCGGTTTTACCGGCCCGCTGTATTTGCTATTTGGCACAAAGACTGCCTTGCCGGCTGTCGTGAAGCTCGTTAACTTCCAAGGGCCATCCACGACTGACCAGATCGGGCTGGTGGCGTAGGTGGAGAGATCTTGAGACTGGGAGTTCAACAGCTTGTAGACGGCTTGGGCGCCAGCCGTGGTCGTATCCGGTAGATTCTGCGCGTTCGGACTTGGTGCTGGTTGACTGAGTGATGTTCGGTCCCAAGCGATCGGGAGTGGGGTGATCTGGCTCAGCTCGTTGTAGGTGAACCAGGTGGGGTTATAGGACCTGTTGAGTTGAAATACGACGGTAGAGGGGTTGGGTGCCGAGTAAGACACAACGTTGTCTGGGAAGGCGCCTGGTACATAGGCCCCGTAGCTTGTCTTGTTGGCTTTCAGAAGATTCATCCAAAAGATGACATCGCGAGCGGTTACTGGAGTTCCGTTTGACCATTCGTAGTGCTTGAGGGTGACGGTGACGGTCTTATCGTTGTTCGAGTACACCGGGGGGTTGCCGATCGACAGGTTGTAATCGATCTCTGCTTTGTTGCCCTTGCCATAAAAGTAGAGCGGCCGATACATCAAAATCTGGAACTGGGATATGTTGGCGATTGAAAAATCCGCTCCCGGTGTGAGCGGAAAGATATAGTTTGGATTGGCGCCGGCTGCCTCGGCGTAATAAGCTACTCCACCCTTGGTGGCTGAACTCGGTTTCGCCGTGGAGGTCGAAGTCGAGCCGCACGCGGCTAATAATATTGCAGCCGCCGCGCCAACCGCTAGAACTGAAGTTGCTTTTGGTCTTGATTTTCTAAGCATTGTCCCCGTCCCCTTATCTACGTCTCAACGACGTTCCACCAAACCTACAATAACTCGCGTTATGTAAGATTTCGATCAGTAACCATAGATGGTGTTATTCTGTTAACAATAATTGTCCGCAATGGTGCTTCTGGGCCCGATACCCAAGCCATGAACGACGCCCCGTTTTTGCACTCGAGCTGCTGGGTTGGAAAACCATCGACCAGTCGGAGTGATGTTGAGAACGATCAACAGATTCGGCCCAATGCAGCCGCAATATGATTCTCACTGTCTTGCTGAGAGCCTAAGGTCTCACACCCATGCCATCAGGCTGACCTTTGGCCAAGGAGGTCGCCTAGCGCCATTGATTGCGTTTTTTCTGGCAATTGCTATCACTGCTCTAACAATGTTTCTACTACGACAAAACATCGCTACGACAAAGAACCTTGTCGCGTTGAGCCGATTGCATCTCCATTCGGTCAAAGATTTAGTTCGGTTATGGATTTTCGACTCCGCCACCGGCTACAGCGCTTACGGTTCGAGGAATACCGCGATCCCCTATCTTTGGATGGCTAGTGAACCGGGTTTTGTATGCCGAGAATGTTAACGACCTACGTTGGACAGGTAGATCCAAAGCTGTAAGAGGTGATCGTGTGAGAGTTCGAAGTCTTTCTAGAGGAGAACTGCAAGTGCTCCGGTTAACTAAAACTAGCTCAGAGAAGGTGCACAAAGTAAAGGGCAGCATTGACACCGAAATCTGTTCTAATTTCACTGACATTATTCTTCGCCAGCGATGCCGCCTGCCTATCGGTGCCGTGGCTGTTTGTTAGACGATTTGCAAGGAAGGTTTGAATGTGGAGTTTAAATGGAACTTGCGACAGCTCCCCAGCATGGGCCAATACCTTTGCAGGTACTCCGTCGGTGTCATGATGCGGAGCTACGATTCATCTGGACGTGGACGTCGGCGTTATCGGAAACTTGACAGCAAAACCTTAGGAATTAATTATAAAATCTCCCAAAAAGCGTGATTTTGTGCGCGTTGATGAGTATTGTTGTTTCGAGAGCGAGATATTCGAGCCATCGATGCGCTCCACGGCTGTAGTTAATCTTTATAGGGGTTTAGGGATATGTACAAAATGCACCGACATGGTGGTCGGCTGGTAAGCAAGGTTCTGCTTTGGGGGTCTGTATTTGCGTTAGCCGGCAGTGGATCCCTTCTAGGCTCTGGTTTGGGGTCTAGTCAGCTCGCCACTGACCTATCGAGTTCGTCGGTTCCCGTAACCCAAAGTTGCAGTTACGGAACCAGCGGTGCCTTGGCTAGTGATATTTGTTGGTTTAGTTTTGGCAACTATTCGGTAACTGTACCGTCGGAAAACAGTGACCTAGTTGCGAGTTCCGACGCGGCCACTTCAACGCAAGCATTTCCTTATCTGCCGATACTATATCGTGAAAATCTACCAAATGGCGACTATGCGACATTTGATCTGACTTATAAAAGTAGTGAGATTAATACTGATCCCGCTGTGTCAGCAGTTAGCTCGCCAGTATCCTGGGCGGGTGCGGCATTCGGCAGGGAAGGATATGTCGGTCTGAGTGGCAATCCAATCCTCTACTCCCAGACTAACCTCATTTCTTCTTTGCCTTCCTCTTACGGGCCAGGTGATTGGTCGTTCGTGTTATCGAATATAAATGTGTACTACCCAAATGGTAATAGCGTTCCGGACTACACGATTGTCGCTGCTGATGGTGAGACCACGAACTCTGGCGAGTCGGTCGTGTTCAAAACAAGTGGTGGAGCCTGGGAACCGGTAGGCAACATGCTGCCCGCGATCGGATCTAGTTCACTTACATTCATGAAAACCTGCTCTGGCAATAGTGGCTACAGTTCGTCCAGTTCAGGTTCTGCTTTATATTCAAACCTAGGCATTGGGACTGATACGGTTACGTGCGCTGGTGGCGCTGATGGTAATGTCGGTGCTCTAGTGCTGTCGTCTGCGAGTAGCCCGAGCGAGATTACTGCAACTGATACTTTGACTGCGCCCGAGCAGCGTCAGGGTGTGGCGTTCGGTATCGAGACTCCAGCAGCTCAACCGTTGCCACCAGCCCCAGCCCCAGCTCCAGTTGCTAGCCTCTCCCTAACCAAAACCGAGTCTCCATCCTCCCCCAACCCGATCACCAAAGCGGGCCAGAGCGTTACCTATGACTTTCGTGTCACCAATACAGGCAATACACTCTTAAACGACCTGGTGGTCTCCGATACTCAGTCGGTCCCAGGTGAGGCTCTTAATGGCCCTGTCTCTTGTCCAACAACCTCAGTCGCGGCTGGTGCAAGTGTCACTTGTACCGGTGGCTACACGGTAACTAGTACTGATATTGCCAATGCCGAGGTCACAGATACGGCAGTGGCAAAGGCGACCACCCCAACAGGAATTAACGTTACTAGTAACACCTCGGCTTACACTATCGTGGTCTCGACCCCGACAACAACCACCAAGACTGTGACCCCTACGGCGAAGACAACCACCAAGACTGTGACCCCTACGGCGAAGACAACCACCAAGACTGTGACCCCTACGGCGAAGACAACCACCAAGACTGTGACCCCTACGACCAAGGCCTCATCTACCGCCCCTGCTCCGGTTAAGCTGGTCACTGGTCCCCCTAAACCCCCGGCCTCTAGCACCAACGCCCTTCCGCTAGGACTTGGTATAGCAGGACTTGGTATAGCAGGACTTGGTTATCTCGTCATAGAACGCAAGTGCAATACCCAGCACGGCAGCACCGATGAGGTCGCATAGTCGCCACAAGATAGACCGCCAAGGGCGAGGACTCCCAACCAGGGTCCTCGCCCTCGGCGCAAGCCTTGCGATCATCGTTGGAGGAGTCCTAACCTACGAAGGAATCCACAACTCCCCAAAGCAAGTAATCCACCGCCTCATCATTAAGGACCACCAACGAGCCGAGAAGCTTGCCAAGGCCAAACCCAGCTCCAACACCTCCACCCTCGTGCCCTGGAAGCCAACAGTTGCGAACCAGGTAGCTACCATCTCTATCCCCGCCCTTAGAGTCTCTGCTCCTATCCTCGCCGAGGGACCAGCCAATGGAGAGCTCATCATCCCGCCCGATGTCCATAACGTTGGATGGGATGAACAGACCCCTACCCCTGGTCAACCAGGAGTCACCCTGCTAGCAGGTCACGTGAACTGGGTAGGACAAGGGGAGGGTGCTATGGGAGCAATAGGTCAACTAGTCCCCGGAGACACGGTAGTCCTCAACTGGCAAGGACACGAGACCACTTGGAAAATCAACACCAAACCCACCCTCTCGCCTAACACCGT
>JAKAQL010000034.1 GCA_021822605.1 Actinomycetes bacterium | reverse complement strand
CTCATGAGTTCTTGGCCCTCGATGTTGGAACCCAGCGGACGGTGCTTACTCGGTCGGCTAAGTATCGGTAACTACAACGTGCGAAACCTACTTCCGAACCGCAGCAGCATAGGGACCAGACGTTAGAATGACAGGGGTCGTCTCACAAACGAAGTGGACCGGGTACGAGGGGCCTTCCAATAACCCTCCACCGGGATTGAACATAGAGTGGTTGGTACCGTTGGACGCTCACCGCTCGGCGAACACCCTCGATGCCTCCATCATCGGCCCAACGCTCAACGGCCTCTCCCGCCGGCCTCAAAACAGGGACAACCTGACGGAGCACAGCCACGAACCCACGTCGACTTGCCAGTGCAAGACGTCAAACCTCTCTGATCGCCTCAGCAAGAGAACGGTCCATCCGAATTCATCTACTCCTGACGAGAAGCACAGCCACCGTGACATCGCTACCCCCTGGCATGGCTGCTCCCGACGGGCGAAGGTCGCCTGAGGCTATGGCTAACTCAAGTAGGGGGATACTTTGAGAATGTGCGAAAGGATCACCCTAGGCGCGACGCGTAGCCCATTACCAGCCTCTGGCAATCCAGTCATCAAGGCTACCGGCTTCTGCCCCGATCGTCGTCGACGCACCATGACCCGGTAATATCAGCGTCTCGTCCGTGAAGGTGGCAAAGATGCGACGGACCGACTCGATGATGGTGGGAAAATCCCCACCGGGAAACTTGGTCGCTCCGGGTCCACCCGGGAACAGAGTGTCCCCAGTGAAGAGTACGTTACAGCCTTCGGGAGCGATGCACAGAGAACCTGGCGTATGTCCCGGCGTTGCAAGAATACGCAGGTTCAGATCGCCAAACCAGATCAATTCGTTATCAACCAGGGTTGTATCAAAACCATCAAGCATTGGAGCGTCGGGCTCCCCTACCATGACCCTCATCCCCCGTTGCCGCAAGCCTGGTACGGCACCGATATGGTCGTCATGACCATGGGTGATAACGACCCTAGTCACGTTTCGTCGGAGCAGGTCATCCCAGAGGCCCTGATCGCCGCTCGTGGCATCGATCAGTAGCGCCTCTGGAGAACTCGGTGTGGTAAGGACGTAGAGATTATTCTCCAGCGGACCCACGATGAAACGCTCAATGGAAAGATCTCCAAAGGTATACGTGGTTTGCACGACGGGCTGCTCCCTCCTGAACCTGTTCTAGCAGTAGGCTAGTCAGTGCGGGCGACGTTGGCGATAGAGCGAAAGAGCTAGACGAGCGGACCCCACCGGATAGAGACCGAAGAAAGTGAGGGCTAGGTTGAACTTTGCGCTAACGGAGGAACAGGAAGAGCTCAAAGGCACCACTCGACGATTCCTCGCCGAACGTTTGCCGACAAGTCTCGTGCGTGCCTCCATGGAGTCGACGTCTCCAATTCCTGTGAGCATCTGGCAGGAGATGGTGGAGGAGCTTGGTATTGCCGGACTCATCATCCCCGAGTCGGCCGGAGGACTCGGACTCGGGTTCGTCGAGGCGGCCTGCATTCTCCAGGAGATCGGCCGTGGCGTGGCCCCCTTGCCGTTTCTCGTCACGTCGGTCCTCGGCGCAAGCCTGTTGATCCAAGGCAACGAAGATGACCCAGTCATTGCGGAGACCATTGCCGGGATCAGCGCTGGTACCGTGCTGCTTGGTCTCGTGAGCGGAACCGCTGAGCACCCACTACAACCCAGTGGAAGCTGGACCGACGCTGGGATCAGCGCAGAAAGCCGATTTGTACTCGACGGAACACAGGCTACCCATCTGTTGGTCGCTCTCGAGAGAAATGGAAGGCCGGTACTCGCACTCGTTCCAGCGGATGCCCCAGGTGTCACCTTGACTCCAGAGACTACGTTGGATCTCACCCGACCAATGGCACACGTGCAGTTTCACTCATCGCCAGGGACGGTAGTGCTGGATGCGGATGCGCTGGAAGCCGCAGCTGACGGCTTTGATGTGCTTGCAAGCGCAGCGCTGGCACAGGATATGGTGGGTGGAGCCGAGCGTATCCTAGAAATGTCAGTTGCCTACGCCAAGGACCGCCACCAGTTTGGCCGTCCAATCGGTAGCTTCCAGGCCGTCAAACACCGACTTGCGGACATGTTGGTCGATCTAGAGTCCGCGAGGTCAGTAGCCCTCTACGCTGCGTCCACTATCGCATCGCACGAAGATGACCAAGCGATCGCTGCCTCCACGGCCAAATCGACCTGTGGTGACGCCTACTACCGCATGGCTGCATCATCGATTCAAGTTCATGGTGGAATCGGCTTCACCTGGGAACATGATGCACATCTGTACTTTAAGCGAGCCAAGGCCGACCAAATCCTGTTTGGAGATGGGCTGGCACATCGGCGCAGGATCGCACACCTCCTCGGGATCGCATAGAGGCAACCGTGTCCTTCGCTTGGTATCACGCTATCTCTTTCGAGCGAGTAGAATAGAAATAGGTAAACGGTTACCTGAGTGGTGGAATGAGAATGGATCGAGAGAGTACCCCAGACAAGAGCAGCGAGCTTCTGGCCACCGCCGAGGATCGGGAGCGGGCTCGTGCGCTGCTCCTTGACCGCTTCCGGTCAGGGGGTCTTGACTTCGACGAGTACGAGGTGCGTCTTATGCTGCTCGTCAAGGCTCACAAGGTCTCACAGATCTATGAGGCGACGTTTGAGAAGACTCGAGCGCCCTTCGTGGGTCCTCGGTGGGATCGCCGAATTCGTCGCTTTGACTCCTTTGGCCTGATTCCAGTGGCAGCACTGGCCGCGCTCAGCTTCTTCTTCGGTTGGATCTTCCCCGTCTTGGGCATCGTCGTCGCGGTGCTCCTGTTAGTGAACATAGGGTATGGGGTGCAATGGTTGCGCTATCGTCCGATCAAACGAAGTCTCGCAAAGAGCAATCATCCCGTCTAGACTAGAACCATGAACGACGATCACCATCAACCATGGCACCAAGTCCAGGAGGATCTTCGACAACCCGCTAAAGAGCTTCGAGCGATGATCCCAGATGTCTTGAAGTCGTATGGCAGCCTTCACCATAGCGCGATGGCCGCCGGTGAGATCGACATGGGGACAAAGGAGCTCATCGCGCTAGCGGTCGCCGTGACACTCCAGTGCGACGGCTGCATTACGTCGCACGCTCGCGGTGCGGCCCGAGCTGGAGTGAGCCGCCAAGCCATCGCCGAGACGCTCGGGGTTACCATTCTGCTCAATGGAGGACCGGGTACGGTCTATGGTCCTCGAGCGCTTGAGGCTTTCGATGAGTATGCGCGCGATTATGACACAGACGAGCACTAGTACGGCTCAAACTACAGCCCGCAAACCCACTTCATCACGCGGGTAGCATGGTCGTCGAGTCCCAACTGATAGAGGGACCGCGCACCCACCAGATCTTCGATCTCCATCACCATAGGCCCTACGGGTCCAGTTACGATATCAACACCGTAATAGCCAGGGCCTAAACGAGCGACAACGGCTTCCACCAGGCTGCGCTCCTGTTCGCTCGGCGTCGCAAACTGAACTGAGGCTCCTTGTGAGAGGTTCGATCGGAAATCGTCCTTTGCCCTTCTCTCCACCGTCGTCACAACCGTGCTTCCGAGCACATAGTGGCGATGGTCACGGACGCCCTCAGGGTGGTACTCCTGGGCAAGCATCGCATCGGTTTCGCTACGCCAGCAACGTGCCTCGATCAGCCGGACTCCTCGGCCCCCATGACCAAATCTTGGCTTGGAGACCCATGGGGTCGGCACCACGTGAGTGGTCAACGTACGAGGCGTTGCAAATCCGTTTCGCTTGCACCAGAGATACTGGGCGAGTTTGTCGTTTCCGACCAGCGCGAGCAGAGGGCTGTTGATCACGCGAGGAATCCGTTGGGCCAACCAAAGCCGTTGGCGAAGTGATCGCGAGCGCACCAGGACTGCATCAACCTGACCCAGTTGGCACGACTGTAGTGCCTCTGAACCCAACAACGAAATAACCTCGGCCCCAAGCGACCGACCGGCGGCGACGAGCGAACTCAAAAAAAAGGAGTTCTGCTGGAGCTGCTGTTGATCGTAATAGATCGCTATGCGGTGAGCCATCGCCTCAGGGCTTGACCCACATAGTAGGGTACGTCGATGCCAGAGATCGCCGACAACCTCCAGATGTGGGCGTTGGAGTTCACTTCGCACACGATAGAACCCTCATTTGCATCGTCAAAGAGGAGGTCAACACCGACATTAAAGCCACCAACCGCCGCCGCGCTCGCCTCGGCTAGCGCACGCTCGGCCGCCGAAGGTTGATAGGGAGTGCCGACACCCCCAGCCGACAGATTTGCACGAAAGTCGTCAGGATGCTGACGGGCAATAGCGGCAATACAACGTCCATTGACCACCTGAAGCCGTAGATCACGCCCCCGGGAACTCGCTATGAACTCCTGAACAAGCAGGTGACGATCTGCTAATGCATCGACGACCGCAAAAACATCCTCGACAGTATGGGCAAGATAGACCTGGGCTCCAAATGATCCCTTCGCCTCCTTGATGACGAGCGGCAAGCCGAGCTCTGCGACGGTCGTCATCACCAAATCGGAAGCGATCTTCTGCTTTGGATAGAGCGGTGGCATCATCACCGTCTTTGGAATTCGTAAACCAGCAGCCCCAAGGTGGGCATAGGTGCGGCGCTTGTCGTCACAGATTGCGATCGACAACGAGCTGTTGATCACCACCGCACCTTGCAGCTCAAGCATCTCCGCCACTGCAACATCTTTGTCAAGAAACAGAATCAATGCGTCTCGTCGGTCGAACTGACCCACCCGGCTAAGGAGATGCTCTGTGCTCAACAGCTCAACATGATCAAAGGTTTTACTGAGGCCCTTCTGATAGAGGATCCCATGATCGAGAAACTTCTCACCGAGACCGAGGTTGGCGACTACGAGCACCTTGCGATCCTCGGCCCGCACAGACGACTGACTCATTGGCCCCATGGTCAATTGAGATCCCGATGAAATTCCTTGCACGGCTACAGTCTAGAGAGGGAGGTGCGATGCCGGTAGATCAGTTACAGTGCGAACCCGCTGGGCTCTCACTCTTTGTCGCGACGGTGAAAGAGAGTTCGACCCCCGGAAGACCGGCGGTACTCTACTCACCCGGCATCGCCGAAACCGATATCGGCGGCAGCAGCGATCGGGTACTCCAAGAGGCGGCCGAGCGCTTGAGCTTCTACTGTCGCACCCAGGTGATCGGCATGAACCCCCACGGTATTGGGGAATCTGAGGGCACCCTCGGCCCAGCATCGCTGGTCGCCGATCTTGAGGCGGTCATAGATTTTCTCGCGCCTCAACCTCTTGTCTTGATCGGATTCGGACTCGTCGGCTACGCCATGCTCGCGGCCAAGGACACCGGTTCGGTCCTCGGAGTGGTCACAGTCGATCCCCTAGTGGACCAACTCAGCCGCGAAGAGCTGCTAACTACTGGTGTCCGACTCGATCCAGAGGAGGTTTTCCCATTTCCTGGTTATCCCCTGACCGCCATGGGTGGACACCGAAGATGGATGCTGATCATCCCTGGAGACCGTCCGCGATCTTACAATCCCATGCTTGAGCACCACGTGCAAACCCTTCATCCAGAGCTCCACCGCGTCTATGCCACCTCCACGAGGCTCCACAACGACCCCCGTCCGTATGCACTCATTCTTGGCTGGTTGGAGCGTGAGCTCTGGTCGCACCCGGTCAACACTGCATGACCAGCCTGGGACGAGATCTCTCAGCAGATCTTCTGGATACTCCTAGCTCACCTTTGACAAATATGCCTATCCTTAGGGGGAGCGAAAGGAGCATCGCATGAGAATCCTTGTAGTGGATGATGAAGAGACGTTGGTTGACACCTTGAAGCGCGGATTGGTCGCGGAGGGTTTCGCGGTTGATACCTGCCTCAACGGGCTCGATGGCATCAATTTAGCCAGGAGCGCGCCCTACGATTGCATTGTCCTTGACATCATGTTGCCTGGAATGAATGGGTTCAAATTCACAGCCACGCTCCGAAGTGAGGAGATCTGGACTCCGATTCTGATGCTGACCGCCAAGGACGGGGAACTCGATGAGGCAGAGGCTCTTGACACCGGTGCTGACGACTTCTTGAAGAAGCCCTTCTCGTTCACCGTCCTCGTCGCCCGAATTCGAGCCCTACTCCGCCGCAACGTCGATAGTCGTCCGCCGGTACTCACCGCCGGAGATCTAAGGCTCGATCCTTCGAGTCACTCAGTATCTCGGGCAGAGACGACCATTGACCTCACTACCCGAGAGTTCTCCTTTCTTGAGCTGCTGATGCGGTCCAAGGGGAAGGTACTGAACAAGCGTGAGATCATTGAGCACGTTTGGGACTACGATTTTGAGGGAGACTCAAACATAGTTGAGGTGTACATTGGCTACCTGCGTAAAAAGATTGATGCGCCCTTCGGGACAAAATCGATCCGTACTGTTCGCGGAGTCGGGTATCTCCTTGAAGAGGATGGAGGGTCGTCTGGAGCGGTTGTCTGTGACGAGGTCACCGCGACCGTTTAGGCTCTGCGCGAGGGGCTGGTACCCTTGAAACTGACCTCGATGGAGAAGCTGAGTAACGTCTCAAGGACACAATTTCCTCCCCTCCGATGGGTTGGGCGTCAGCTTGCTTCGGTCCGCAAGCGCACTACGATTGCCGCCACCGTTGTCGTGGGTCTGGTGCTGATGGCTGCCTTTGTAGGAGTTGCGCTCACGTTGCGCGCTGCTCTGACCCGTAACGTGGTCAACACAGCCAAGAACGAGGCTGACGATATCGTACTTTTGGTGCGCGATGGGCATCTGCCCAACCCGTTGCCCATCCCAAGAGGTGACCTAGCCGCCCAAGTCGTGTCAAGTCAAGGTACGGTCATCGCATACTCGCCAAACCTCAAAGGAGCTAAGGCGCTCCGTTCTCCTCGAGGGGTGCCGTCCAGTGGTATCGTAAAAACTGAAGACTCCGCTCGCGCCAATCGCTTGGCAATCAACGGTAATGTCGATCACCACACCGTCTTCGTCGCCGACCAAGTACAGGTACCTACCTTCCTCGTGGGCGTGATTTCGCGGTCGAAGCCGACGAGCGACAGCCATCTGATGGCGGGTTCCAACGGCAAGCCAACGACTTTTTATGTCTACACAATCGCATCGCTATCCTCCGTTGACGCCTCGGTAGCGGCCCTTAAGCGAGAGTTCTTCATCATCTACCCAATCATCTTGGCAGTCGTGGCCATCTCCACCTGGATTCTGAGTCGTCGGGCACTTGCACCGGTCGACCAAATACGCCGTGATGTCGAAGAGATCACGGCCCTCAACTTGTCGAACCGAGTCTTCCAACCTGAGGGTGACGATGAGATAGCTCGGCTTGCAGCAACCATGAACTCGATGTTGACACGGCTAGATGCCGCCGCCGAACAACAGAAGCAATTCATCGCTGATGCATCCCACGAGCTCAAAAGCCCGTTGTCAGCACTCCGTGCCTCTCTTGAGGTTGGGCTCCTGCACAGCGATCTGACCGACTGGCAGCAGACTGCGGGCATCGCACTCAGAGAGAGTGAGCGCATGCAGCGTTTGATTGAGGATCTTCTCACCCTCGCAAAAGCAGAGGCTCGCGTCCAAGCGGTCCGCATCACCGTCGACCTCGATGAACTCTGTAGGGAAGAGGTCCATCGAATCCGTCGGACCCATCCAGGGGTCAACATCGACATGTCCCGCGTCAGCGCAGTGCGATTGTTGGGTGATCCTGAGCAGATCCGTAGCATTGTCCGCAACCTCATCGAGAACGCCGTCCGCTATGCGAGTACCACTGTGTCAGTGACGGCCTCAACAACAGCGCAATCTGCCGTATTCACCGTCGCCGACGATGGGCCAGGCATACCCATGGATCGAAGAGATGCCATCTTCGAACGCTTTACTCGACTCGATCCGGCACGAAGTCGCCTCCAAGGTGGATCAGGCCTCGGTCTTCCAATCGTCCGAAGCCTGGTCGAACTCCTTGGCGGAACTGTCACGGTCGAGAGTTCCGAGGCCGGAGGTGCGTATTTTCGGGTCCAGTTGCCGGTCTCAGTCAAGGACCGTGTACCATCTGAATCGACAATCGAAACACCATCAACACCGCTATTGAGGGAAAGGGTCTGACAAAAATTTTGCCAATCGCAACTGCAACACAACGACGGAAACGTCACTCGCTTGCCTATCGTAGGGTTCGAGCCATCGCCGTCGCAGGAGTCGCCATGGGTGCAGGTTATGGAGGCGTCGGCATGGTCGGTGCCCTGAGTGCGCCTGGATCTGCAAGCCTCGGCGTGAAGTTCGTCGAGTGGGTACGCGGCAACGGCGGAGCAGGTATCGTCCAAACTGCCGAAAATATCTGGTACCAGACTCATCAACCCGCCGTCGGTGGAGAACCTCCAAAGGGTTCGCTTCGACCCGTAGCGAGCGTTCGACAAAGTCATACGCTTACTAGCTCGAAAATCCTCCCCCCGCCGCGGGCCATCACCCCCATCGCGAGTCCACCGTTGCCGCATGAGGGGCAATGGACCCCAGAGGGGCCACTGGTCGATGGATCCCCGGCCCTCTACGTCACCCTGATGCGACCCGACAAGATACACACCTCACTCGTCGCTGGTGTTGCATGGATGGACCCCCATCTCGTGAGCTTTCTCCAGTACGCCGGCGCCCAAGAACCACCGGGTGGTGGAGCTTGGCCCTACATGGCCCCGATCCAAGGGCCGCAAGCGAGTAACCTCATCGCCGCTTTCAACTCAGGATTTCGCATGAGCGATGCCCAGGGTGGATACTACGCCTATGGTCGCATGGCCGTACCGCTAAAGAATGGGGCGGCCTCCTTTGTCGTCAACGCACAGGGCACAGCCACCGTCGAGCGTTGGACCCATGGCCAAGACGTTCCCTCTTCGATTAAGGTCGTTCGACAGAATCTGGTTCCGATTGTACAGTCAGGGAACATCAATCCGGCTGTCTACTCGTCTAACTACCAAGTCTGGGGGGCTACGGTCGGCAATCAAGTGCTCGTCTGGCGTTCTGGGGTGGGAGTAACCTCCAATGGCGCCATCGTCTACGTCAGCGGTCCGGGGCTCTCCGTCGGCTCGCTTGCTCGTTTGCTCCAGCGAGCCGGTGCCGTGAATGCAATGGAACTCGACATCAACTCTGCATGGACGAACTTTTTTTACTTCAACCATACACTCGGAGTGTCTGCGAGTCCAGCCAACGGCTATCGGCTAGTCTACAACATGGAACGGCCACCACAAAGATACTTCGAAGGGACCGCCAGGGACTTTGTCGCCGTCGTTGCTCGCAAAAACCCCCTCTAACGGGAGACGTAGGCCTCTCTTCGATGAGAAACCCGCTTGCAGGCTCTAGACCGAGTGCGACTCTTCGTCCAATGCGAGCATCAAGGTGTTCCACGCCAATGTCGCACACTTGATCCGAACCGGGAACTTCACAACCCCCTGGAGTGCGGCCAATTCACCGATCACCCGCAGGTCTACCGGCTCCGGCTCGTCCTCGGTCTCCTCGACCGCAATCATACGCTTGAAACGGCTCACTGTCGCCTTCACCTCATCGAGCGACTGCCCCTTGACAGCCTGGGACATCAGCGAGGCAGACGATCGCGAGATCGAACAACCCTGGCCAGTGATTTTGATGTCATGCACCACGCCATCCTCAACTTGCACATAGACCTTCACCTCATCACCACAGAGTGGATTAAACCCCTCCTCGGCATGCACCGTAGGTCCCTCGAGAACCCCTTGGTTACGAGGGTTTTTATAATGATCGAGGATAATTTCCCGATAAAGATCGTCAAGATCATTCATACTCACTCCTAACCGTGAAACAGTTGATAGGCATCAAGCAAGGCATCGACAAGTGCATCGACATCGTGCTCATCGTTATAAAGATAGAAGGATGCCCTGGCCGTCGCACCCACGCCGAGTTCACGCATGAGCGGCTTTGCGCAATGGTGGCCAGCGCGTACACACACCCCATGTTGGTCGAGTACCTGTGCGACATCGTGGGGATGGACGTCGGCGAGCTCAAAGGAGAGAACACCCCCCCGCTTCGTCACATCTTGGGGACCAAAGATTTTGATACGATCGTCAAGCCTCTCACGCATCTGACGCATCGCATAGGTGGTGAGTTGTCGGTCGTGACGACTGATGGCATCCATACCAACCATCTCTAGGTAGTCCAACGCTGCATCCCATCCCGCAGCCTCGGCAATGGGAGGCGTGCCAGCCTCAAACTTGTGAGGGATCTCGCCTGCAGTAAAACCATCGAGCCTCACATCGCTGATCATCTCACCCCCACCGAGAAACGGCAGCATCTGTTCAAGGATCTCCGCCTTCGCCCAGAGCGCTCCGATCCCGGTCGGAGCCAGCATTTTATGTCCTGTGATAGCGAGACAGTCGACGCCAAGCTCACGGACATCGGTGGCAAAGTGCGGAACAAACTGCGCGCCATCGCCAACAACCACGACGCCGTGCGCATGTGCTCTCTCGCTAAGCATGGCAACCGGGTTCAGCGTCCCGAGTACATTGGACATCAGGGTAACGCCGAGAATACTTGCACGCTCTAAGCGTGCATCCAGGTCATCGAGTACAAGCAACCCTTCAGCGTCAAAGGGCAGATACTCGATCGTGAAACCCAACTGCTCTTGAAGAATCATCCACGGTACCAGATTGGCATGATGTTCCATCTCGGTGAGGAGGACGTGACTGTCCGCCGTCAACAGAACCCGCCCTAACCCCTGCACAACCAAATTAAGCGCCTCGGTGGCGTTCTTGGTAAAGACGATCTCATGGACGGGATCGCTGGCGCCGATGAATCGACCGAGATGTCTTCTAGCAGCTTCGTAGATGCCGGTTGCCTCTTCAGCCAAGCCGTAGACCCCGCGATGAACGTTCGCGTGCGAGTGCCGATAGTACCGGTTCATGGTATCGATAACCACCGCTGGTCGCTGAGACGAGGCGGCTGAATCGAGATAATAAAATGGCCGAGTCGCCTCGATATCGGCGAAGATCGGAAAATCCTTCCGAAGTTCGCTTAACTGCTCCGTTATTTCAACACCCGCCACTTTTGATATCCTTCTCGCTCTAGATCCTCTACCAGCTCCATACCGCCGGACCCAACGATACGGCCATCGACCGCGACATGTACAGTCGTTGGGGTCAGCCAATCCAAAATTCGTTGATAGTGCGTGATCAGGATCACACCCATCTCTGGGTTTGCTGCTCGAACTGTCTCGATCCCACGAGCGACCGTTCTCAAGGCATCGATATCAAGTCCTGAATCGGTCTCATCCAGTATCGCCAGCTCCGGCTGCATCATCGCCATCTGGATAATCTCATTCCGCTTCTTCTCGCCACCCGAGAACCCCTCGTTCAGGTAACGTGATGCAAAGGACGGGTCAAGCCCCAGTCGCTCCAGCCACTCGAGAAGATCGAAACGAACCTCGATCGCCGAGACATCGGCCCCACGGCGAGCCTGAAGAGCCTGACGCAGGAACTGGATCACGGAGACACCAGGAATCTCCTCCGGGTACTGAAAGGCGAGGAAGATACCCTCTTTCGCCCGCTCGTCCACCGGAAGGCCGCCGATATCGACCCCTTTGAAGATCACCTGGCCACGATCGACACGGTAGTCCGCACTCCCCATGATTGCGTTCGCGAAACTCGACTTACCGGATCCATTGGGACCCATGATCACATGCAGCTCTCCCGGGCCTACAGAGATCGAAAAACCCTTCAAAATGGTAGTTCCAGCAGCCGAGACCCACAGATCTCGGGCTTCAAACAAAGGTTGGACAGTCACGACACTAGTCTAGTGGGAATTAACCCTATCTGCATAGTGCAATTGGGCAGCGGATGGAGTCTCCGATGAGAGGCTCCCGTGATAGACTGGAGAGCCGTAGCTGTGTCAGAAAGTGGGATCAATGATGCGCATTGAAGTTGATTACGATAAATGCCAGTCCAACGCTGTCTGTGAGGGTCTGGCACCATCGGTTTTCGAGGTTCGAGATGATGGATTCCTCTACGTCATCAACGAGAATCCGCCCGAAGACCTCCATTCCGCAGTCCTTGCTGCCCAAGCTCAATGCCCGACACAGGCCATCAGCGTGAGCGATTAGTAACGTGCGTCGCCTCGTCGTTGTCGGGGGGGCACTCGCCGGCCATCGGGCAGCGGTCCAGGCTCGGCGTCTCGATCCAGAGCTAGACATCACCGTGCTCGCCGCCGAGGACGAACTCCCCTACCAACGTCCACCCCTCTCAAAGGGGTATCTACTCGGAACCGTCTCTGCCCAACGCGTACGGCTTCGAGGAGGCGGAGAGGGTTATCGACTTTTACCTCATACCCCTGCCTTGGGACTTGATCTCGGAAAGTCACTGGTGTTCACGGCAGACCAGGTGCATCCGTTCGACCTGCTTGTGGTGGCTACCGGAGCGGAGCCTCGCCAACTCGAGGGGTTCCCACCCGATCAGTCGGTCAGGTACCTGAGAACCCTCACGGACGCAACTCGCCTCAAAGAGGCGCTGAACAGCATCGGTCACCTTACCGTCATCGGTGGTGGCTTCATCGGCGCCGAGGTTGCGATCAGCGCGCGCAGCCAGGGCGTTCAAGTAACGATCGTCGAACAGAGTCCACATCTGTTCTCGCGTGTCGTCGGTCGCGGTGTCAGCAGGATCGTTGAAGACAATCTCCGCAAACTCGGTGTTCAACTCCTACTCAATAGCACAACACACCTCGAGCTAGCAGGGAAACAGCCTATTGTCAGCGACGGAACTCAGACATGGACCACCGACCTTGTGGTGGTAGGAGTTGGAGTCAACCCCTGCACCGCTTGGCTCAATGGAACACTACCACTGGCCGAAGATCAGGGAATCCATGTGGACGCAATGGGCCTCGTCACGGGTTTTGAGCAGATCGGTGCAGCTGGTGATGTCGCCAGCTGGGACCACCCCCTCTATGGACGGTCGATACGATTTGAACACTTTGAGGTCGCAACCAACCAAGCGCTCCACACAGCCCAAGCACTCGTAGCTAACAGGCGCGTCGCCTATGATGAACTCCCCTTTGGCTGGAGTGATCAAGGCGACCTTCTCCTTCAAGTAATCGGAGTGCCGGATCCCACACTGATCGAAGAGGAAGAGGAGGTCGAGGATGGCAAGATTTTCCTCTATCGACGCGATGATCACCTCGAGGGTGCTGTACTCGTGAACGCACCCGAGGAACTGACCAAACTTCGAGATAAAATCATGGCCTCCTTGAGGAACCGTTAATTACTTTCCCACCCTACGAAGAGGATCTTTGGGATGCGTCCCAAACCAGCAAGGTTCAGCCAAGGACGTCGTGTTCTGCTGGCTCAGCCCCAAACTGTTGGTAACCCGAACGCTCCAGCTCAACCGCCAAGTCCATGCCGCCCTCAGCAACAATCCTACCCCGCACCAGGACGACCACCCTGTCAGCTCGGATCTCCCGCAAGAGACGGGGGTAGTGGGTGATCAGGAGAAGCGAAGTTCCGTTCTCCTCGTTCAGCCGCCGAAGTCGACGAGCCACATCGCGTAACGCGTCAATATCGAGGCCGGAATCGATCTCATCCCCAATGACAAGTGACTGCGGCACAGCACTCACCAGTAGCGTCTCAAGCTTTTTCTTCTCCCCACCCGATAGATCAACGTTCACCCATCGATTAAGGAGTGCCTGGTCAAGCGAGAGCTCAGTTGCCTCGGCGACAATTCGTTCGGAGACTCCTCCGGGATCGAGACCACGAAAGCGATACATCGCAGCCACCAGTTCGTCGACCCGCACACCGGGGATCTCTGGCTGGCTCTGGGATATCAATGCAATACCATATCGGGACCGTTCATCGGTAGACCAATCAGCGATCTCCTCCCCGTCGATGGTGATCGAGCCCGCGTCAACGTGGTAGTTAGGGCGTCCCATCACGGTGGAGACGAGGGTGCTTTTCCCAGATCCATTCGGCCCCATCACCGCAACAACCTCGCCCTTATCGACACGCAGGTCAACACCTTGGAGCACCTGCTTGGAACCGACCGATACCTGAAGTTCATCGATTGCTAACAACGCCATCGTCCCCTCAACCTTTCTTCGTGCTGACTTTGTTAGCTTCAGACCCCTCGAGAAAGACCTCACCAGCTCGCTCAACAACGGAAAGGACCGGAACAGCCTTCGTTGCAGGGAAGCACGTCGGGTGTCCGTCACGGAGCGAAAAGGTACTTCCATGCTTCCAACATTCAATCTCAAGCTCGTCTGCATAGACTTCGCCCTCAGACAGGCTATATTTGGCATGCGAACAGGTGTCACCAATAGCGAACAGTTCGCCGCCGATACGAACGACCACCACGGGGAACCCGTTGAAATCTACCTTCACCGGCTTACCCTCTTCAAAATCCTGTGTGGTACCGATCCTGTCCATTATGCCCCAGCCTCCCACTTCTCATCAACTGCCGCCCGCAACCGCTGTTGTTCAACAATGAAAGTCTCCCCCATGTCAGCAAAAAAAGCACGGGCCAGGGTACGGCGGGCCTCCTCAGCCGGGAAACCCTTTGAAGCTAGGTAGAACAACTCCTCCTCATCGATGGGACCAACAGTCGATGCATGAGAGCACTTGACGTCGCTGATCTGAATATCGAGATTTGGCACCGACCAGGCAAGCGCCTCGTCGGACAACAACACGTTCCGATTGGTCTGAAAGGCTTCAGATCCTCGTCCTAGTGGCGTGATGGTGATCATCCCCGTGTAAATCGAGGTGCCATCGCCGTTCACTACTCCCTTGTAGAGTAGGTTGCTGGTTGTACTCGGCGCATCATGGGTGATGAACGTTCGATAGTCCACGCGCTCACGGGCACCGACCACATAACCAACCCGGATCACGGCCTGGGCTCGGGTGCCCTCGAGAACGCCGTCAGTGCGGACACGCGTATAGCCCTGATGCGCGCTCGCTGCGTCCAGCTCCAGGTTGGCATCCGTCGCGAGTCGGAATCGCACATATCCAAGGCTCAGAGCCCTCTGGTCGTGTTCAAGCTGATGTCGATAGACGATCGAGGATCGTTCCTGCCCAACGATCTCAAGTGTCGGAAGATGCAAGACCGAACCTGAGAGAAGATCCACATGGATAACCTCGATTTTGACATCTGGAGCTACCAAGAGTCGAAGCCAACTCCAGAGTGCGGCATCGTCACCTGTTCCGGCAGTAAGAATGCCCAATCGCCGAAGCGGAGTATCAACCTTGATCTCGACACGGCCAGGTGCCAGCAACGTACCCAGTGAGAGAAGACTTTCATCCTCCTCACGGAGAAACTCACCAACGGCCTCTGCCTGGTTCACGGCCAGTCCAGGTGTCTCGCGCTCTTCCCTGATCAATTGACCACCGTCGACACGAACAGTCGCGTCGACCTCACCAAAGCCCGCAAGTATCTCCATCCCTCTTGCCCAAAGCTCATCGTGGGTCACCGACCGACTCCCCTGGTAGCGTTCCCAATCGATATCGTCGACCGGAGAGTATCTCCAGCACTCCAAAGCTTCGGTCGGTTGTTCCAGTCGCTCTACTTCGGCAACTCTCGTCGTACTGCGAGCCGGCAACTCCCAGGACATATCCTTCCCAAGGGATTTCACACGATCTCCTTCGATACTGTTGGACCACCTTCGCTCAGCGGAGGCATTAGTTTACCCTACCATCATAGTGATAATCTGGGAGGTGTCCACGACCAAGCCCCCAAAGGAGAGAGATGGAGACCTTGGAGATCGAGATCCGCGATGGGATAGGAGAGCTGATCCTGAACCGTCCCGCCAAGCTCAACGCTATGAATGCTAGCTTCTTTGCTGAGCTACCAGAGGCAATCAAGATGCTTGAGACCGACACTGCCGTTCGAGTCATCGTCGTTCGAGCACATGGTCCTCATTTCAGCGCTGGGCTTGATCTCTCTGAAATGACACCTGGATCGCAGAACATTCAATCGATCAAGGATATTGAACCGCTCCAACGAGGCTTCTTCGCACTCGCGACTACCTACAAACCCACGCTTGCCGCTGTAAACGGATACTGTATCGGTGGCGGCCTTGATTTGGTCGCCGCCTGTGACCTACGTCTGGCGACCCGTTCAGCGATCTTTTCGCTCCGCGAGGTTCGCATTGGAATCGTCGCTGACCTCGGTTCCCTCGCGCTACTCTCTCGAGTGCTCCCTCAGGCTGTACTCACCGAAATAGCCCTTACTGGCCGCGACATCGATGCCACCGAGGCTCTAAGAATTGGACTCGTGCAATCGGTATCAGAGACCCCGGAGGATCTGGACCGAACCGTCTTTGCACTCGGGCAACAGATTCAGGCCAATCCACCCCTGGCCGTCCAGGCAACCAAACGCCTACTTGTCCAACGACGGAGCCAAGAGCTCGCCCAACATCTGGAGCTCGCGGCCAGCTACAACGTAAGTCTGATGCAATCGAATGATATGCGAGAAGCGCTGAGCGCCATGAGGGAGAGGAGAATCCCAACCTATCACGCCAACTGAAAGCGTCTGAATGAGCGTCGTGCCACCAGGCCACGACACATCGAAGACCGGGCGCTAGCCTTGTACTGCTACCATGGATCGAGGAGTCCTTTTGGCCTTTAGTCAAGCTCCTACCTGTTCCTAAGGTTGCTCAAAGCATGGGATACCAGAATGATCCATAGACAGTTGCTTATGCCGGTGACGTTCCTGGTTGACGGCAATGTACAAGGATTGGTAGAGAAAGGCATACAGAATGAGTGACGACGGATTTCCAGACGATGGGGCGGAGTTCCCAGAGGATGGAGCACAGTCAGAGCCGATCGACGACAGGACGCCGAGTGCTCCGTCCGACAACGAAGACACTTCCTCGCTCCACGGTCAAGAGGATCCCGATGCTACCCTCCAGGACCAGGGTTGGTCTTCTGGTGACGGCTGGTCTTCTGGTGACGCCCTCGCCTCTGGCGAGGGCTGGTCGAGTGATGTGACACCTGAACCGACAGCCGATGATCTTTCCACACAGAGTGAAGCGGAGGGGCATGATGAGCAGAGCTCTGCGGAGAGTACTGGTTATCGCGGCTACGAGTACGCGTCGAGTTGGACCTCCCCCCCACCCTCGGCACCCACGTCGGTTACCTCAAAAAAGGGGTCGGCTGGGCGCAAGGGTGCTCTCAGTCAGCGGCGCTTCTCCGGCCTGACGGTGCTCACCGCTGCGGTAGTTGCGGCAGTAGTGGCAGTTGGCACAAGCATCACCGTCGTTCATCTCAGTGGAACTTCGAACTCGAAACCCGTGGTTATCACGGAGTCTTCCGCCTCCCCTACCGCGATCCAAGGTACTGGCCTCAACGGCAACGGCAGTCTGAACGTCCCCGAGATCCTCGCCAAGGTCGAGCCAGCCGTCGTCGATATCACCGCAGAGGGCTCGACTAGCAATGGGTTTCTGGGGACGAGCCAATTCGAAGATGCTGGAACTGGTATGATTTTTGGGTCCAGCGGTTTGGTACTGACCAATAACCATGTCATCGCCGGAGCCACCTCAGTGCAGGCAACGCTTTACAACCAATCAAAGTCCTATCCCGTGAAGATCGTGGGAACCGATCCAGCTCATGACGTTGCCGTCCTCCAAATCGAGGGTTTGTCAGGTCTTCCCACCGTCAAGTTCGGCAACTCTGGACAGCTCCAGGTGGGAGATCCTGTCGTGGCGATTGGTAATGCCCTTGCCCTACAGGGCGATCCAACGGTCACGCAGGGTATCGTCTCTGCCCTGAACCGTTCTATTACCGCTCAGGATCAGAACTTGAGTGAGCATCTTACCCAAATGATCCAAACAGATGCACCAATCAACCCCGGCAACTCAGGTGGTCCGCTCGTCAATGCTGCCGGTCAAGTGGTTGGGATGGACACCGCTATCATCTCCTCTACGTCAGAGACTCCTGCTCAAAACCTGGGCTTTGCCGAATCGATTGACTCGGTCCTTCCCGTCGTCAAGAATATCTTGAAGGATCCAAGCTACTACACACGGACTTCTTCAAGCTCCTCGACCGCCACTACGACAGCAAAGGCATTTCTCGGTGTTGGGATTCAGACAATGAATGCGCAGGCAGCCGCCCAACTCGGTTATCCCACCAACCAACAGGGAGCACTTATCGACTACATCTACCCCGGATCGCCTGCTTCGAACGCCGGTCTCACGTCGGGCGATGTCATTATCGGATTCGACGGCAAGGCGGTGACGGACGCCTCTGAGCTGGTTACAGATGTCACCTCCAAGTCGCCGGGGACCTCCGTTACCCTCAAGGTACTCTCGCAATCAGGTACTTCTACGATGACGATTACCCTCGGGAACGCTCCGGCCGCCTAGATGACTAGTGCTTGGTGTGGCAGTCAACCTGCAGGGAACGATACCGCTCGTGTCACACGCACGAGCGGTATCGACCTGTTTTTGCACAACCAACCCTCGTCTCGTCCGAGGAGGTCGACGTTGACCTGCACCAGAACCGAGATCAACAGAAATGAGGAGTTATGACATCCCCACAGGGTCGACCATCCAAGGATAAGCGGATACTGGTGGTGGACGACGAACTCCCGATTACCGAACTACTGCAGATGGCACTTAACTTCGAGGGCTACGATGTTGGTGTGGCGGCCTCAGGTCGCGAAGCGTTGGAGCTCACCAGAACTTTTCGCCCCGATGTGATCGTGCTCGATGTGATGATGCCGGGCCTTGATGGCTTTCAGGTCGTCAAGCGGCTCCGTGAAGAACGTGACGAAACACCGATCCTTTTTCTCACCGCCCGTGACTCGGTGGAGGATCGCGTCGAAGGGCTCCGCTTGGGTTCAGACGACTATCTCACAAAACCATTTTCACTCGCCGAGTTGACCGCCCGCATTGAAGCGGTTCTCAGACGAAGCGGCGGAGGAACCGCCGAATCCTCTCGGCAAAGCTTTCACGACCTCACTCTCGACGATGAGACACACGAGGTTCTGAGAGCGGGCCAACTAGTCGAGCTCACCGCCACCGAGTTCAAGCTGCTGCGTTTTCTCATGTTGAATGCGAACAAAGTCGTCTCCAAGACGCAGATCCTCGACCATGTCTGGGAGTATGACTTTGGAGGCGATGCCAACATCGTGGAGACCTACATCAGTTACCTTCGCAAGAAACTGGACCAGTTCGGACCGCCGATCATCAAGACGATCCGTGGGGTCGGCTATAGTCTGCGAGCCCCAGAGGTCAAAAACTCCTGAAGCGCGAGATAGGAGCCGTGTCACAAAAGCGATCAAGTCTTTCTCTCAGGGCGCGGCTTCTCCTCATTGCGTTGACCACCTTGATCGTTGGCACATTAGCGATCGACTTCACAACGGTCACCGCCCTAAGGTCCTTTCTCGTCACTCGAGTAGACTCCCAGCTCATCAACGACATTCCTTTAGCAGCTCGTGAACTCTTGCACTCGAGTATCTATGGGGACTCCAGCTTTACTGGACTGGTCTCCCTGCCGCAAGGGAGCTACGGTGAACTGATCTTCTCAAACGGAACCTCAGTGGTCGGTCAATTCTCTAATTCAGTCTCCGAACCCCCACCAAACGTCGCTTCGGGCAAGGCGGGGGATCAACGCGTTGATATCCCGGTCGGACACCCAATCACGATTGAACTCAGCGGAACAGACTACGCCTATCGGGTGCTCGCCGCTCGCGACCCCTCACTCGGCGCAACGATGATTCTCTCGATACCACTCTCCTCGGTTCAAAGCACACTCCGGCGCCTTGAGCTCGCCGAACTCTTTGTCTCGCTCGGAGTCGTCCTTGCTCTTGGACTCGCAGGCGCGTTCTCCATTCGAATTGGTCTGAAGCCACTCGAGAGGATGCGAACGCAGGCTCGTGAGATAACCGCTGGCGATTCGCTGGCAAGAGTTGACGACAGCGGACCCCAAGAGATTGCTAGCCTCGCTAACACACTCAACACCATGCTCGAACGACTCCAGGATGCCTACAACGACTCCCAGAGTTCGCAGACGCGGCTACGTCAATTTATCGCAGATGTCAGCCACGAGCTACGTACGCCGCTCACCAGCATCAAAGGGTATGCCGAGCTCTACCTCGACGGAGCGCTGGATCCAGGGACGGACATGCCGATCGCCATGGAGCGCATCCAGTCCGAAGCCAGTCGGATGGCGGCACTCATCGAGGATCTGCTTCTCCTGGCCCGTATGGATGAAAATCGGCCGCTCTCACTAGCCCCCATCGACCTCTCTGCGCTCACGCAGGCTGCAGTGATGGACGCCAAGGCAGTAGAACCTGACCGCAAGATCGAGCTCATCACACCACACGAGGCGCTGGTGCTCGGCGATCAACATCGACTCACTCAAGTGATAACCAACCTTCTCTCGAACGCGCGTACCCATACTCCTCCAACAGCGACCGTCGTCGTCCGAGTCGAGATCCTTCCAAAGGGTGCGTTGCCACCACCTGGCGCCCGCACCGCAAGGGGCATATCGGATCTGTTCGGTAGTGTTGACGAGACGATCGCCCTCCTGGAATGGGATGCTATGGTTCGCCTCACTGTCTGTGACTCTGGACCAGGGCTCGACGGGCAACAACTGGAGCGAGTCTTCGAACGATTCTACCGATCGGATGAATCACGCTCTCGCGCAAAGGGCGGAGCTGGGCTCGGACTCTCCCTCGTAGCCGCGATCACCCATGCCCACGGCGGCACTGCATGGGTAGCTAGCCCCGGCCTCGGGAGAGGGAGCTGCTTCGGCGTAGATCTGCCAATGCTCGAGATGGATGCCGCTGATGCCACCCCAACCCCGACGGACCTTCAGACCGAGAGTGATACAAGCGCGAGATTCACGCCTCTCTGGAAGCTTCCCTCACGAAGGGAACGACAACCTCGAGCGGAATAATCGTGGTAGTGCACGAGGTCTCCAACGATACCGGGACTGGCAAACACTACAGGAGGCGAACGATTGTGCCAACGACCGACCTGAGTTAGCTGAAGGAACGCGCAACCACGCTGCTGTCGAACTGCCCTAACGCGAGTAGCATTACAGGCGTAGAGGTGAAAGGTGACACCGTGAGCAGCTATTCGAAGCGTGGGCCCGCCATGATAGGCAAGACAGTAGGTGCTGGAGCAGTCGTCGCTGTCCTCGGAACGATGCTCGCAGGACCTATAGGTCTTGTTGTTGGCGCCGCTGCTGGGGGTTGGCTCGGCTATAAGTACTCCACGAGAGACCGTACGAACTAGATCTTCGCAGCCCCTTAGGATTTCAACCCGTGCTGGGCTCATCCTCTAGCGATCTCACGAAAATGAACAGAAACAGTGGATGTTTTTTTCTTGATCGGAGGCGGGCCTGGGCGCCCATAGTGTGGTTGCGCCACCAATCATATGCGGATGCCAGGCCGATCGTGATCACTCGTCTTGCTCATCCACTGCGATCATGGCCACCCGCATGATCCCGTCAGCAAGGCTCAGAGCGAACAATCATGCGACGCAACCACCACTCATCACCACGATGCGCTGACGAGCCTAGGTTCGCCCAAAGGAATCGCCACGTCCGACGGCACCTTTTGGGCGAAGCAACGCACTGGTGTTAACCGATGGAACCATCCATTTGCAGCTCGATCAGGCGTGACCATTCAACGGCGTACTCCATTGGCAGTGTACGCGTCACCGGCTCGATGAAGCCATTCACGATCAGGCTCATCGCTTGGGCCTCAGACAAACCTCGGCTCATCAGATAGAAGAGCTGATCCTCGCCCACCTTTGAGACCGTCGCCTCGTGGCCAATCCACGCGTTGCGCTCACCGATCTCCATGTAGGGCTTCGTCTCCGAAATCGAGTTATCATCGAGGAGCAATGCGTCGCAGCGGACAAAGGACCGCGAGTTCTTCGCTCCCTCCTCCATATGTACCAGCCCACGATACGTCGCAATCCCACCATCCTTCGAGATGGACTTCGAGACGATCGTCGACGTCGTCTCTGGCGCTGCATGTATCATCTTTGCGCCAGCATCTTGATGTTGTCCAGCGCCTGCGTAGGCAACCGAGAGCACCTCCCCTGAGGCTTTGGGGCCCATGAGGTATACCGATGGATACTTCATCGTCAGCCGAGATCCGATGTTGCCATCGATCCACTCCACCCGTGCCTCAGCCTCGGCCCGAGCTCGCTTGGTCACGAGGTTGTAGACATTTGACGACCAGTTCTGAATCGTCGTATAGGTGATACGAGCACCAGGCTTGGCGATCAACTCAACAACTGCGGAATGCAATGAATCGGTCGAGTACACCGGTGCCGAACACCCTTCGATATAGTGAACCTGCGATCCCTCATCAGCAATAATCAGTGTACGCTCAAACTGACCCATGTTCTCTGAGTTGATCCGGAAGTATGCCTGTAGCGGCATCTCCAACTTAACACCCTTCGGGACGTAGATGAAGGACCCCCCAGACCAGACCGCAGAGTTCAGTGCCGCAAACTTGTTGTCATTGGGAGGAATCACCGTACCGAAGTATTGCTTGACAATCTCGGGGTAATCACGCAGCGCTGTATCCATGTCTGTGAAGAGCACCCCGAGCTTGGCAAGATCATCTCGGTTCCGATGATACACAACCTCTGATTCGTACTGGGCAGTCACGCCACCGAGATATTTACGCTCCGCCTCGGGAATTCCGAGTTTGTCCCACGTATTCTTCATGTTCTCAGGCAGGGCATCCCAGTTATCCACCTGATGATCAGTCGGTTTCACGTAATAGTAGATGTCATCGAAATCTAAGTCGGGCATGTTGACGGCAAACCACGGAGCCATCGGCCTGCGCATGAAGTGATCGAGAGCCTTCAGCCGAAACGCACGCATCCAGTCAGGTTCTCCCTTGATCCGTGACATCTCCTCGACGATCTCCTTGGAGAGTCCCTTTTTGGGCTTGAACACATAATCCTCGACATCAGACCAGCCGAGCTTGTAGCGTCCTAGATCGAGTTCCACAGAGGCCATTGCTACTCCTTCACGCATCCGCAAGCCCCCGTTACTCTCAAATGAGTCGAACGGGTGATTTGCACTACCTCCATAGTAACAACTCTGTGCATCACCGCTACCGGTCTACACTGAGCATCATGCCATACCTGTCTCAGCAACTGTTCGCATACGCTTTGCCAACCCCTACGCCACCCCAGGGCCTCCAGCGGACGCTCCAAGGACGCTCGATGACTCGTGAAGACCCTTTCTACGAGCTGCGTAACCTCGACAATCCGACCACGGCCGCCTATCTTGCACAGGAGCGCGACTTTATGGATCGACTCGATGGTGCCTTACAGGCATCACGTGATGAAATCATTCAGGAGTTCCGCGCCCGCATCCCCGAGCCAGACGAGAGCTACCCAACGCGGCGGGGCAACTACGAGTACTTCACAAGAATAGAACCGGATCATGACTACCCGATCCATCTCCGACGAAGGATTGGCGATACCCACATCGAGACGGTGCTCGACGAGAACGTGGTTGCCGAAGGCCATGACTTTCTCGGCATCAGTGGGATCGCCATCGCAGATGACGACCAGACCATCGCCTACGGAGTCGACTTCACGGGAGAAGAGCGCTATACCCTGCGCATCGGCAAGCTGATCGAGGGCGTGATTAGCGTCCACGAAGAGATCCCCACTACCTCCTACGGATTCGTCTTTAACAATGATGCAACGCATCTGCTCTACACGCGTCCCGACGAGGCAATGCGACCGGATACGGTGCTCGTTCACCCACTTGGCTCCGATCCCACCAACGACACCACGCTCATGCATGAGCTAGACCAGCGTTTCTTCCTCGACGTAGGCCGCACCAAGGATCGAGAGTTCTTGGTGATCACAGCGTCAAGTGCGCTCACAAGCGAGTACTGGCTCTTGCCCGCCTCTGGCGAACTTGGCGCACCTATGTGTTTCAGCCAACGAGAACAAGGGCTCGAGTATCACCTTGACCACATCAATGGCACGTTCTATCTTATGGTCGCCCATGAGGGAGAGGAATACCGTCTCTTTGCAACACAAGATCCTCAGACCCCATGGGAACCTTTCTTTGATCTCCCGATCGACGATCGTCTTGAGAGTTTCGAGGTCACCCCACTGGGGCTTGTGTTACAAATTCGTTCCGAAGACCGCACAAAGCTCACGTATGTAGCCTTTGACCGACCGACCAACAGCCCTGGTATTGAACTCTCAGGGAACAACCCCGCCATCACATCGATACTCCTTGGCAATGTGGAACCTACCGCCACAACGATCAGAATTGAAGAGACCTCGCTAGGTCTGCCAGCAACCCTGCACGAGATTGACCTCGTCACTTTAGAGCGAACAACCCTGTGGCAACAGCGCGTACTTGGCGACGTGAATACAGCCGACTATCTGACGTATCGTGGTTATGCACCAAGCGATGATGGGGTTCAAATCCCGGTCACTGTCGTGCACCGGAGAGATGCGATGCTGCCGGTCCCTACACTGGTCTACAGTTACGGGGCTTACGGAGAATCCATCGATCCAACTTTTTCAACGATGCGGCTCTCTCTTCTCGATCGAGGTTTTGCCTATGCGATTGCCCATGTCAGAGGAGGTGGCGAACTCGGTCGCCAATGGCACGAGCAGGGACGCTTAGAGCGTAAGCCTCAAGGCTTTCATGACCTACTCGCCGTGAGTGACTGGCTCGTCAGTCGTGGAATCGCCGATCCGAAGATGCTCTGCCTGCGTGGTGCCAGCGCTGGCGGTCTCATGGTGGGAGCGGTACTCAACCTCGATCCGCATCGCTTCCGTGCCGGGATCCTGGAGGTCCCATTCGTCGATTGTCTGACAACAATCTCGGACCCTGACTTGCCGCTGACAATTACCGAATGGGAAGAGTGGGGCAACCCCACAGAGTCCGAGACGATCGAGGCGTTGATGGCCTCATATAGTCCCTACGACAATCTACGAGCCGAACGTTATCCGGACCTTCTCGTCACCACCGGCCTAAATGACGCACGAGTCTCCTACTGGGAACCGACCAAGTATGTCGCCAAGCTTCGTCAGCTCTCGCCGCTGACCAACGTAGCCCTCAAGGTCGAAGAAGAGGCTGGGCATATGGGTGCCTCGAAGCGAACGGAGATCTATGAGAACGAGGCACTCGTTCAGGCCTTCCTCATCTCTGCCTGCACGACACTCGAGTCAAACGAACACAGCGATAGCCCAGGTGACAACAGCACCACGCGCTAATCTCCTCTCGTCGCGGCTGCGACCTTTACCCCATGCCTCCGACGGGGCCTCGGACTTCGTTGCTGACTACGCCGGTGACTGGCCGGAGGTCGCGACCAAGTCAAAGGCGTATACCCCTGGTGGGGCCGAGAATGAGACCGGCACACCGTTGATCTGCATTTGAAATGCGTGCGCGTTGCCAACCTTGATCCACAGCGACGCGGCGCTGGAGGAGATGGCGTACGACCCCCCGGCCGGGAGCGTTTCATCCCATAACAGCGGACCGTTCGCTGAATCAGAATCTGCCACCCAGCACGGCTGACTCGCACTAAGGACGATCGTCTTAGCGCCACCAGGAATGTCATAGGTGGCATAACTCGAACTGGTGCTCGCAGGCGTGTAGTTTGTCGGCACCGTCTGGGAGGAGTTCCCAGAAGCCTGGTTGCCGCCCGACTTCGAGTTGGTTCTGCTCGCAGTCGACGATGATCCACCACTACTCTTCTTCGTAGTTGTCGCCGTCTTCGACCCTGTGGAAGCGGTGGTCGAAGGCGTAGCAGAATGGCTCGTGCTGGAGGGCTGAACGACTACCGGAGTGGTACTCCTGCCGAGCAAAAAGAAACCTACGCCAAGTAGCACCGCAATCGCCCCAGCGCCGACCGCCATCACCGACAACGGTACGCCACGCCGCCCACTCGAGTAGATGCGATGTTGGCTCTGCAAACCCTGAGCAGCATCTGCCTCGGCGCTGTCTTGGTTGAGGGGCGTGTCAACGGCTGACATGGACTGGGTAAGTGACGATGCATCCATCCCATCAACCGCAATGAGTGGGGCCGTCAGATCCGAATCTGCAGGAACGCCACCCGACGGGCCTTCATCACCGAATACCAGGCCAGAGTCGACGGCGTTACGTTCCCGATCAACGATCGAGCCGTCAGGACTTTCGTCGTAGTCAGAAGCTGCATTCGATCCCGCCGTGACATCGCCAGTCTCCGAGGAGTCATTCCCTGACAAAACGACGTCGGTCATTTGGGTTTGGTCTGACGCACGGTCCTGGACCGGTGGTGGCTCATCATCACTAGCCAGGGGAGAGGTAATTCGAATAAGATCGGGATCGGTAAGATCTTCAAGCTTCGAAAGATCCAGACGTACTGGACGAAGAGGTTCCACTTTGAACGTCCGGACATCTCGATCAGCCGTCGGCGCATCAGCCACCTTTGAGATCGTGTCAAGCGTCTGACGATGACCGGACATGGAACGTCGTTCACGGGTCGCATTCGACAGCCCAATCCGTGCTACAATCGCCAAACCAATAAACGCTACTATGAAGACGAATATTACTTCCATGGGGCACCTCGAGGGCGAGAGACGACTCTTCACACTCCAGTATAGACGTCGTCAAAAAAGCCGCAGTTGCGACGCTTTAGGTTCCACTTCAGCAATCGATCCAACAGGTCGAAGATTGTCAGATATGGCCTACCAACCCCTTTTGGAGAGCTACCTAGATACCCTCCGCGAGTTTGGGGGGTCAGATCTTCACCTGAAGGCCAACGTGCCCGCGCGTGTTCGCATCAGCGGTCGCCTCAGATCGATTGACACACTCCCCGCTCCAACCCCAGGCGACCTCACGAACATGATGGAGACAATCATGCCGAAGACGGCTGCTAGTACCTTCAAGAGGGCAGGCGAGACCGACTTTGCTTATGTTGACAACCATGGTCGGCGCTATCGGGTGAACTGCTTTGTCTTCGGGAGGGGGATCGGATTCGCCTTTCGCTCGGTCAAACCGCAGGCCCCCACCTATGCCGACCTCGGTCTCCCCTCTTCAGATCG
>JAKAQL010000003.1 GCA_021822605.1 Actinomycetes bacterium | reverse complement strand
GATCTATCGAATCAAACCAGCTCAAACCCGCAAAGATGGGAATCTCAACGCTCAGCGCCCATCCCATCGAGTTCTGCAATCTCGTGTTCTACCGCACCAATCCGACGATCACATTCGTCCAGCATTGCGCGAACCCGACGCACCACGACTGCTAATTGATCAAGACCAAACTCCCGTCCAGCCAGTCGGTCGATAACGGTCTGGCTCTCGTCGCGCAAGTCCTCGAAACTCGCGCTCCCCAATGCGTGCTGGAACTCTTCGTCCCCGATCTGGAACCAATCAATTTCGCTCACGTCAGAACGCCTCCCTCACTCCTCTTCATTTCCACCGTGCCATCCGCCATGATTGCTCTGACCCACTCTTCACGGAGCAACTCCGCTGCTGATGTGAGCCATCGGCCATCCCTATCTTGTAGAATTGCATACCCCTGACGTAGTTGGCTTCGCGGATCGCGGAGATCCAACATAGTGCGCAGTTCCTCAATACCATTAGCCTCAGCTCCGAGATGCTGGTGCACCGCCCGCACCATGACAGCATGAGTTAACAGGCGTGGCCGCTCGTGGGCCAGTCGAAGCTGCAGCGCTGAACGCAATCCCTGCGATGAACGTCGGATCTCCTCCACATCACGACGGCACCGTCCTTCGGCGAGTCGGTGCAATGATGCCAACTGTTCAGCCTGGCTCACTCGAAACTGTGTCAGCCCCACGTGGCAGGATCCGATCACTCGTGCCGCCATGCTCCGACTCCGAGCCTCTTCGTCGCGAAGTCGAACCGCGATTGCCTCGACCGCCCTTTCAACAAGTTCTGTCATATCCAATCGGTATCTCTCGACCCGTTCTACCAGTGCAGTGGCCACGCTCTGCGGTACATCAAGCGCCCGGTGGGCCACTTCGTTGACCAAAACATCGTCCGCCGCATGGCCGATCGCGCACCACACCGGTGTAGTGCAGTTGACCACAGAGCGCACCACCGCCTCTGTGTTGAAAAGAGCGAGTTCGCTCTCCGCACCGCCTCCCCGGAGCAGCACGATCAAATCGTAGCCACCTGCATCGGCCTGCTGTATCACCCCTGCCATCTCATCGGCTGCTTGTGTACCAGTCACTCGAGTTGGATAGAGTCTCCAGGAAAAACGAAAGCCGCTTCGCACGAGCACTCGGGTAAAGTCATGCTGAACGGTACCAGCCTCTGACGTGACGATCCCGATTCGCAACGGCACTGCCGAGAGCTCACGCCTCTTGTTCGCGTCAAAGATGCCCTCCTCGATCAGGGCAGCCCGTAGTCGCTCCAGCTCAGCTCTTCCGAGTCGCCGCATCTCATCGTAATCAAGCTGCTCGATGACAAAGCTGACCCGACCCGCAGGGCGATAGGTGCTCAAGCGACCGATGGCCACCACCTCAACATCACCCTCGAGTTCACCCAATCCCCGCGACAGGAGTTCAAACCGGATCCGACTCAGATCACTAGCAAAGATGACGGCGTTGACCTTTGCCGCCGTTGCACCGGCAGCACGATCCGCCAGTGAACAGTAGAGATGACGGCGCAGCGACACATCCTGTAGTGTCCCTCGCAGCCGGAAGCGAGTCGTCATCAATGGCTCAAGGCTTCCCTCAATCATCTCCCAAAGATTGGCCACCGAAAAAACAGATACCGATTCGCTACTCACAGACATTGAGCCTAGCGTCCATCGTCTGCCCAGCACAGGCTCCAAACAGGACCCCCTCGCTATCGCTCACCCAATCAAGTCAACGCGGCGGTAGTCCGGGGCCAGATATCGCGCGAGCGAGGTCAACCGACGACCTGAGTCGGCTGCGAAATCAAATCCTAAGAAGCACGCCACACCGAGTTGCAGTTCGCTCGGTGCAATCATCATCGCCTGAGAGCTGAGCATGGTCTGGGCAAGACGTCCAAGCGAGGGCGCATGTCCACACAACACCAGGGAACCAGGTGCCGCAGCTGCGAGGTTAGCAAGCTCGAAGAGCTCCTCCTCAGACGCACTTTCAACGAGCCGAGTATCGAGCTCCAAACTAACTCCAAAGCGCGCGCTTAGGGGGCCAACAGTGGCTTCGCATCGAACAGCGGGGCTCGTGATGATGCGAAGGGGCATATCGTGGGCAAGCACCCCTGCGAGTACCGTCGCCAACACTCCCGCCTGGACCGCCCCTTCACCATTGAGTGTCCGTTGCAGATCACCGCCGTAGCCCACACTCGCACGTGCCTTTGCGTGTCGCAAGAGAATAACCGCCACTCGAACCTCCCTGTCGCTCGGTCATTAGTTGATCACAATGAGTCCATCCCTGTTGAACTTCACCGCCAGCAGGCTTCACTCTCCGTTGGAAAGCCACTCTTCATGCTAGCGTACGAGTTTGAACCAGACTGGGATTTCGTGACCCTTCAAAGGTGCGATGAGCACCACGCGCTGATGATGTCATAGGCTCAACGGTGTGCACGCAGGTCACTCGCTGGAGGAGGTTATTGGAGCACTCGATGCTGCTCCCGTATCTGGCCACAGTCCCCAGCGCATCAAACACCTGGCGTTGACGGGCACAACTGTACCTCGCATCATACCAACACCACATCCATACGCTGACCACCCCTCCGCTTGCGCACCATGGGGCTCTCGCTGGACCACTCATGACCCACCAGCCCTTGCGCTCTCTCTTCACCGCAACAACCACCGATGTCGGATCCACATCCGAGCAACGCACGTCGATTCGGCTCACACAAAATTACGCAACTGTTGAACCACTGACGTCCTCTCCCTTCATCATTGAGTTCCCGTGGTTACCCCAATCGAACGGACCTTCCATACTTCTGCCGCAGTCGCCGAGACCCTGACCTCCGCTGCCAAGGGCTCGGAACCCTGCGATCCGCAAGGATCACTGTCGCCTCTTGAGTCAACAAGGGACCGCATTGAGTAACGTCTGACTGATTGGCCCTGCAGGGCAGCTCTGACTCTACCGCAACCACTAGCCCCGGGCATGGTGCACGGCCGCCTCGTGCGCGCAGCGTTCCAACACTACGGCCCCTTCGGCAATAACCCGTTCGTCGGGTCGACTACCAGTTTCTCTGTCGAAAGCGACATGCTTCACGACCTCGAACGACAACCGGACGGCGCGCTCAACTCGCGTCAATTGCGATAGACTGATAAGAATACGCCATCGAACGAGATGCTCAGACCATCACAAAATATGAATTGGTGTGCAAACGTTGACCCAGCGTGAGCATCTGCCAGTTATTCTCGTTCTTGCATGGGTGGGGATGAGAAAATCAACAGCGATATCGGCACCGTGACATCCTCATGGGATCGGATGCATCGGGTCTACTGGCGAGTCGCTCTGGTGCTGATCCCATCGATGGCACCTGCACTCTACTTCGGGAACTGGGCGTTACGGTTAGCTACCCTGAGTTTTGGCGTCTCAATGGCGATTCTCTTTCCACTACGCCGACGAATTCCCCGATCAGCTATCCTCATCCATGCAGGAATCGCCTACTCCACGGCGATTGTTCAGCTTGTCCTGCCCGCTGCTGCAGTGATAACCGTACTCCCGCCAAACGAATGGCGACCAGCACTAGCGATCTTTGCAACTGTCGGCATCTTTGCCCTGGGGATATACGGCGGTTGGCTGGCAGGTATCATCTCTCTAACTGCAGCGATTGCGATCCTCTCTAGCAACCTTCTCAGCAACGTACCTATCCTCATTGCACTAGTGCTGGGAGTGGCCGCAGGAATCGCGATCCGCGCAATCATCGCAGAATTGATCAGTTCCCACGAGCAACTAAGCCGGCATGCACTAACGGATCCTCTCACTGGACTGCACAACCGACGCGCTATGGAACAGGAGTACGCAGCTCTCCAGGCACATGCTGTTGGGCGTGGCGTATCCATGTTTCTTTCACTGTGGGATCTTGACAACCTCAAACAGATCAACGATACGAAAGGCCATGCCGAGGGAGACAGTACGCTCCTCTCGTTCGCCGTCGTCCTTCGGGAAGCCCTCAAGGAGGGAGATTCGATCTTCAGAATTGGTGGTGATGAGTTCTGTTGTCTCCACCTCGGGCTCAAGGATGGAGCCTCGGTTGTTGAGCGCGTGCGACGCGCTGCTCCATCGGTATCCGTAGGTCTCCTGGAGTGCCTGGACCTGGCCCTCGACGAAGCGTTGCGACAAGTCGACAAACTCATGTATGAAGACAAGCGTCGTAGACGTGGTGAAATCGGAGCCGAATCGCCGGCTACAGAGTAGCTCTACGTGACTCCAAGACTGGATTCTTCCAGTGAGCGCCGTTGACGACGCGCTCCGTTCGTCTTTACTACCATGGGTCCTCATGAGTTCTTGGCCCTCGATGTGAGAATCCAACGGATGGTGCTTACTCGGTCAGCTAAGTATCGGAACTTCTACGCTGAAACCTACTTCCGAACCGAAGCAGCATAGGGACCAAACGTTAGAATGACAGGAGTCGTCTCACAAACGAAGTGGACCGGGTACGAGGGGCATTCCACCGCTGTCCGGCGCACGAGCCGGCTCGATCACGACCCGGACCTACGCACCAAGCAATCACAGCACACCGGGAACAGGTATCGGATTCGTAGAAGCACTGGACAGTCTTTCCCTTCGTGGGGTGCGATCCACTGCGGATCTAGCCGAGAAATCGTGTGTCTCGTCTACTCTCGTTAGAAGGGGGTACTGTCGATGCCAACCGAGATAGCAGATCTCACACGACTTGAGTTAGAGGAATGTTTTCGCGATCACACTCTGGTCGTCCCCGTCGGATCCATCGAGCAACACGGGCCGCATCTCCCGATCGGAACCGACTCCCACATCACCACCGCCCTCATCGAAGAACTGTCACGCCACAGGGGAGACCGACTCCTACTCGCGCCGCAAATTCCGATATCGGCATCGGATGAGCACGCCTCCTTCCAAGGAACGCTCTCCATGGGTACCGCTCTCCTCACCTCCCTTCTCAAGGCGATCACGACGAACGACCGCAGCCGACCTCGGACGCTCTTCGTCAGTGCCCACGGCGGCAACCTGCCCGCCTTCTTGGCGGCAAGCCAACCCTTCTGGGTGCCAAGAACCCACGTGCTTGTCGAGGCAGCGGCCCAGTGGGAACTGCCCGCTGATGCGAGAGGGATCTGGGAACCCGATGCTCACGCCGGACGCACGGAGACCTCAGTCATGCTCGCACTACGTCCAGACCTTGTCCATCTCGACCGTGCGATACCGGGGTATCGCGGATCGCTCTCATCGATGGGTGCCATCCTCGCGAGCGACGGCATTCGCGGCGTGAGCGCCAGCGGTGTGCTGGGTGATCCAGCTGGCGCGAACCGCGAAGAGGGTTTAGCGATTTTAGCCGCCTTAGCTACCGATCTCCTTCGGACATTCGATCAGGTCAGTCGGTGACGACGACAAGACGGCCGCTCGCCATCGTCACTGGAGGCGCTCGCGGAATCGGCCTTGCGACCGCTCAGGCGTTAGCATCCTCCGGTTTTCACGTCGTTGTCGTCGATGCCCCTGGCGCATCGAGTATGCCTTACCCGCTCTCCACAGAGCCCGATCTAGCGAGGATCAGAGATCAACACATCCAACCCGAACCGTGCGATGTGCGCAAAGCCTCCCATCTCACTCGCCTTGTGGCGCGGTTGATCAGAACTCTTGGTCCTGTACATGTCGCCGTGGCCTGCGCTGGTGTCCTGGCTGGCTCCACCTCATCGCTCGAGCTGGATAACGAGCAGGCCCAAGAGATATTTGACGTCGACTATTGGGGTGTCGTCCATCTGGCAGCCGCAACAATGCCATCGTTGCGGACTACCCGGGGCTCCTTCATTGCCATCACTTCAGCCGCTGGGCTTCGCGGGCTGCCCCAACTCGGCCACTACTGCGCCGCAAAACATGCGGTACATGGGTTCCTTGCCGCCCTGGCTCGCGAAGAACTGCCAGTGGGGGTTCATATCAACATCGTGGCTCCGGGTTCGACGGATACCGCCATCTTGCAAGCTACCGCCGATGTCTACCATCTGGCCTCCCCAGCTGACTTCCTCGCCCAACAACTCGACCCGATCTTGAACACGCCTGCTGACGTAGCCAGTGTCGTCGCCTTTCTTGCGAATAACCCCACGAGCGGTATCAACGCAGCTACCATCTCGGTCGACCGTGGATTCCAGGGTTAGCCCTACCTGCCTAGTGTTCCGACGCTCCCTCCGCACAGGGACGATGTTACGCCTGTGTGCAAACATCGCAATGATCGCGCTATGAGGCGACGAACCCAACAGTTGCTCAGCTGTTCAGAGAAGTCTCCCACTCCTCAAGGGAGCTGATAACGATCTGACCCAACTCTTGCAGCTGGGCTGGCTCGATGATCAGCGGGGGCGAGAAAGCCAGGCCCTGGCCCAGTACCCGCGTGATGAGCCCATTGCGCCGGACCACGCCAGCCAATCGGTCGACGGCCGAGGCATCCTTCGATCGAATCTCGGGTGCCACCTCGACTGCGGCGAGGAGACCGAGGCCGCCACGTACCTCAGAGACGGAGGAGAATCGTTCCGCAGGCTGGAGGCTCTCCAACAGGGTGCCCTCGAGGAGTGCACCGCGTTCGAGGATGCCCTCCTCCTCAAGGATTTGGCAATTCCTTATCCCAGCCGCAGCGCACGTCGGATGACCCCCATAGGTCGGGCCGTGCCGAAACACTGGTGAGTCCTTGCGGGCGAAGGGAGCAGCCACATGCTCAGCAACCACAACTCCGCCGAGGGGAAGATAACCACTCGTCACCCCTTTTGCGAACGTAATCAGATCGGGAGCAATATCAAAACGTTCGACACCAAACCAGCTTCCTAGTCGTCCAAAGCCGCAGATGACAGAGTCGGCGATCAAGAGCACCCCATGACGATCGCAGATCTCTCGCAAGGAAGAAAAATAGCCAGGCGGAGGAGGATAGACACCGCCAGCGCCAATGACAGGTTCAGCGATAACTGCAGCAACGTGCTCCTCGCCATGACGAACGATCTCTGCCTCAACAGCTTCAACATCATCGTAGGGAACCCGGTACGTGTCCGGGATCAGGGCACCAAAGCCTTGCCGGTTGGCATCAATGCCGCCCACCGACGTACCAAAGCCCCATGTTCCGTGGTAGCCATTGACTCTCGAGATGATGGCCGTCCGCTCAGGGTGGCCCAACTCAAAATGGTAACGGCGGGCCAGCTTGGTTGCCGTCTCGACCGCATCACCACCACCCTGTACAAAGAAAATTTGTGCATCCTTGACCGGTGCACGCTCAGAGAGAAAAGTGGCTAACTCCTCGGCCGGTCGATTCGAGAAATTGCCAAAGGTCGAGTAACCGGCGAGTTTCTTCGCCTGCTCGCTAATGGCGTCGGCGATCTCAGTCCGGCCATGCCCGATGTTTGCATACCATAGCGCCGCGGTACCGTCGAGATACCGTCGCCCGGACTCGTCAAAGACATAGACCCCTTCGCCATGATCGAAAATGACCGCGTCATGACTCGCCTGATAGAGCTGCCCAAAAGGGTGCCAAAAGTTGCTCATAGGACCTCCTCTGCTCCACGCATATTCCGTGTGTGGCTCGCTCTCTAGAAGTCTAGAACTCCTCCGAGCTGGACCCGGTTTCGTCCACGCGCCTTGGCGTCGTAAAGAGCTGCGTCAGCCATCCCCAAGAGCTCCTCGATGAGCCCCCGTGGTGAGAACCGACGAACCGAGGGTGAGGCTACTGCCACGCCGATCGAAGCTGTGATGGCGCTCTCCACGTTCGGTACCGAGACGGATGCGAGGACCATCCGGAGGGACTCCGCCAGGCTGAGCGCCTGAATCCGGTCAACACCGGTCAGAAAGACGACAAACTCCTCACCGCCAAATCGTGCGACCACATCTTGGGTGCGCAATCGATTCTGGATATTGAGCGCTGCCTCTTTGATGAAAAGGTCGCCGACGGAGTGGCCGAAGCGATCGTTGATCGCCTTGAAATGATCAAGGTCGATGAACATAGCTGCCATCTCAAAACCGCCACCCCGAGCCCCGACGACCAGCCGCTCGGCGAGTGACCAGAAGCTTCTACGGTTCATCAATCCCGTCAATGGATCGGTCTCAGCAAGCTCCCGCAGCAAGTCGTACTGCATCATCTGCGCCACCGCAATGCCAGCCTGGTCTGCAAAAAACTCCAGCGCCTGAACCTGCTCTAGGTCTGGGAAACGACCATCCCTTGGCTCGTCAACCGAAATCACGCCGAGCAGCTGTCCTGACTCAATGATCGGAATTGTCAAAGAATCCTGAGGGTCCCAACGATCGCTCCCCACTCCTTCGTGTGGACGGTCAGGGATCGAGAGTTGCCGACTCAGCTGGTCAGGCAGTGGATATTTCCGATGGTCGAAAAGATACGATCTCGATAGTCGCATCTGGGGCTGCATGATCTCAGCAAATCGACTGAGCTCGATCGGCCCACTCTCATGTAGCCGTGCACGTTCGTCCTGCTCAATCCCCGAGGTTACGCGAAGTTCGAGATTCTCGTCGCTACGCAAATAGATGGCCGAGCGTCCAAATCCGCCAGCCGAGGTCACGGCATCCGCCGTCGTCTGAAGAATCTCCTCCAGCTGTCCGGCACGCTGCACATCATTACTCGCGCGAAACAACTCACTCAATCGTTCACGCTGTGCCGTAAGGATGCGCAGCTGAGCGTCGGCATAACTTCGATTCTCGTGGAGCTGAATCGCGAGCGAAGCAAAATGGGCAAGCGTGGCGATCAAAATAGATCGCTCTAGCGATGGTACCTTACCATCGAGTGGGTCATCAGGAAAGACGACGCCGAAAATCTCGGCAGGCGGCCGATAGAGTGGAGCGATGAGAAGGGAGCGTGGATGCCATTGCCCCCCAGGCACCGATGGGACCGTCGCAACTACTGAACCCCGTGCCTCTAATGTATCGAGAAGCGGCTCTGATCCCTCAAGCCAGTAGATATCACCGATCTGATGGGCCACCCCGAGAAGCTCTTTTAGCTCCTCCAGGGACATCGAATATTCCTGAAAGTCTGCCATGGAGAGGTCTCCGCGAATGCTCGTCATCGCCTTGATGCGGAAGCGTCCATCACCATCAAGAATCGCAACCGAGGTAGATCCAAAACCAAGCACTTCGCAGCTGGTTTGCGTAATTTTACGCAGGAGTTCGTTTCGATCAGTGATCACACTGAGATCCCGAGCAACACTGAGTACCTTCTGCAATCTTCTCTCGAGATCCGAAAGTTCGTCCGTCACTATATGCATTTCCATCAGCTTCCTCGGTGTACAATCGGGCGAATTAACACTTCGCTTAAATCAGACCACAAGCTTTCCTACACCGAGCCTCAGACGTCACCGACGATATCCCCCCAGCTGGACCCGTCCACACCCCTGAACCGACGCGATGACAAAGACGATTGGCCGACGGCAGCGCTCGAACCGGCACTGCCTCTCCTCACAAGGCGAGTGTGATCCGATAGGCGTCTTGGCACGGGCACTGACACCGGATTCCCGACAGCACGCACACAGGACGGGTCGGCTCCAAAGAGCGACCGTCCCGTGAAGAACTTCGTCGCCAAACAGCCACCGTGGCAGCGCGAATAGGCATCACACCTCTGGCATCCAGCTGCTGGAGTTTGGGCACGGAGATCTCGGAAGAGCTCCGCGCTTCGCCATATCGTTGCGAATCGATCGGTGCGCACCGAGCCAGCACGGAAGTCAGGGTGGATCGTAAAGGGACAGGCATAGACATCACCCACCGGATCGATCAAGCACACGACCCTACCAGCCCCACAAAAGTTGAGACCAGGCAGCGACGCGCCCAGCGCGTTCAGATGAAAAAAGGAGTCAGCCGTCTGGATCTCTGGGTATCGAAGAAGATATTCATAGAGGTAGCGCTGTTGTGCATCATCGAGCGCGAGCTCCTCATAGCAATCCTGGGCTCTTCCCGAAGGTCGGAGACGCGTGAGCCGCAGCTGTGCCCCAAACCGCGATGCAAGGGTGCGCAACTCATCCAGCTGGCCAATGGATCCCTTCGTGACGACGACTGAAATTTTGCTACCCTGTACGCCAGCATCGGCGAGGTTCTGCAAGGCCCATAGGGCGCGCTCATAGCTGCCAGCCCCTCGGATGGCATCGTTCACCGCAGCCGTGGCGCCATCAAGTGAGACCTGCACGTCACAGTAGTGCAAGCTGGCGATTCGTTGGGCCGCCTCGCGATTCAAGCGAGTCCCATTGGTCGAGAACTTCACTCCAATCCCGAGAGCGTCTGCATACTCGATGATGCCGAAGAAGCTTGGGTGCATCATGGGTTCCCCACCACCGATATTGAGGTAAAAAATACCCATGTCGCGAAAGTCGTCGAGCAACCGTCGGCAGGCTTGGAGATCGAGTTCGAGAGGATCCGGTTTCCCCGATGACGAGAGACAGTGCCGACACGAGAGATTGCATGCCCACGTCAACTCCCAAGTGAGACAGAGTGGGGACGACAGCCCCTCCATCAAAGCATCACGAACGATGGTCATTGTGACTCTGTCCCGGGCTGGGCTATAGGTTGAGCGACCTCAGCTAAGGGTTCCAGAATCCCTGCATTCCACAGCTGGGCGAGGAGATCGTCGAGCTGTTCTCGAGTCAAACCGAGCGCACTGAGCTCGACTGCCGCAGCAGATACACCCAAGAGCAGCCCAGGGAGATGTCCAATCGCTGAGGAGTGTAACAGGGTAAGGCGCTGCTCTCGGCTATTGTAAGCGATTGCACCAAAACGCTCTGACCGCATCTGCACATGCGGGGCCAGGCGCCATCGCAACTCCACCAAAGAGTCGCACGTTACCCGGAATCGTCTCTCGCCGACACCGGACTCAGTAGACGCCACAGATCCCGTCAATATCGATGACCTCGATGACAATGACTGGCTCGTCAGCGCCACCACCGTCTCCTTTTGGCGTCGCCAACCCACTCTCTGAATCTGGTGCCTTCGCCTCCGGTGATCCGTCGATCTTTCCCTCCTCCATCGATCACTCCTCTCACGTTCCTAGAACACCCAGACGCAACCACTCTTGAGCCCATCCCCACGAGCGGGCGCCCCACCACTTAGGCGAGTTCTGCCGCCTCTTTAGCCAACGACTCGAGTACCGGCACGGTCGCCTGTATTGCGCTGCGCTGGCAGTAGAACCGGAGTGCTCGGAGTCCACCAAGTTCCTCACCCCCGCCAGCCCTACCTGGCCCCCCATGAATCGCCTGCGGCATGACAACGCCATGACCAGGGTTGACCGCTGCGGTCGCGCTGTTGAGTTGACTGAGACGCCCGTGGAGCGAGCCGAGGGCAACTGCCGTCTCTGCAAACGCGGTATCGTCATCAGTCACAACTGTCGCCACCAGAGAACCCCGACCCCTTCTCACCAGATCGATACCCTCGCTCACGCTTCGATACCCCATCAATGCCACACAAGGACCGAAGACCTCAAGCTGATGGACAAGCCTAGCCGACGAGGGATCGCTGATCCGGATGACTGACGGTGCGACCACAGCGGCGACCTGTGGATCCACATCGACAAACTCGACTGAGCTTGCCCCACCGAGTAGGCTTTCCCCCTCCTGCGCGAGGAGGGCAGCTCCTGCAATCACCGACTCCTGCTGTGCCCGGGAAACCAGGAGCCCCATCTCAACCTCTGGATTCCTGGCGTCTCCAATCTTCAACGCTTTTATCCGTTCTACGAGTTGTTCACTGACGGACGGCATCAGCTCCTCAGGTACGATAACCCTGCGGATCGCGGTGCATTTCTGGCCCGCCTTGATGGTCATCTCTGTCACGACCGCATCCACCAAGCTCTCGAGTGAGGCCGGGTCCAAATCCTCCAGTGCAACTATCGCATTCAACGAGTCAGCCTCAGCATTGAAGCGAGCACCGCTCGCGATGAGGTTTCGGTTCGATCGCAGCGTCATCGCCGTGTCGGCAGAACCGGTGAAGGCAAGGGTATCCTCCTCCCCTACCATGTCGACCAAATCACGGCCACCGGCGCTCAGGAACGATAGCACTCCGTCGGGAATGAGGTTCGCCTCATAAAGATCGCGTACCATCAGAAAGGCGACGAGCGCCGTCTGCGTCGCCGGCTTTGCCAGCGATGGCATACCTGCCAACGTTGCTGTTGCGATCTTCTCGAACAT
This sequence comes from Actinomycetes bacterium, assembly GCA_021822605.1. Classification (GTDB taxonomy): domain Bacteria; phylum Actinomycetota; class Acidimicrobiia; order Acidimicrobiales; family Acidimicrobiaceae; genus Ferrimicrobium. Next base: position 81,451 of record JAKAQL010000003.1, on the reverse strand, counting down.
GCCCCAGGCAGGAAAGTTAAAGGCATTGATGCCAATAGCAATCCCCTGACGCGGGGTGAGCAGATGTGCTACTCGAAACTCATCCGAACGTGTCATCCTGTCAAAGCCTGGTTCGATCAAGGTGTGACGATCACCAAGCTCCTGTCCAAGACCCGCGTAGTAGCGGAGCACCGCAATGGCACCATCGATATCGAAGACGGCATCACGCTTGTTCGCCCCCATATTCGCCAGGGCCGCATCGTAGTACGCAGCGCGTCCTTCGCGGAGCTTCTCTGCGAAACTCGCCAGTAGCTCTCCCCTTTCCCGAAAAGTCATCGACCGTAACTCGGCCCCTCCCACTCGGCGAGCCCATGCGAGAGGCTCTCCGACATCAACACCATCTGCTGAGCTAGACGCGATGGGGGTGCCGGTGGCGGGATCCCGCAACACCGTACCGTCGCCGCTACCATCAACCCATGTACCACCCAACAGATGCCTCAATCGAATCATCGTCCCAACCTCCTATATCAACCCATGTCAAGACAAGCTCAAAGTTAGCGTTCCTCTAAGCAATGAACCAACACCACTCACCGCCGTGAAAACCTTTCGTCGATACACCGCGCAGCCTCAAGGAGCTGCGACTCTCGATGGTCTACCGCAACCAACTGCAGCGCGAAGGGAACGGTGCCGCCACTTCCGTGCCCTTGCAATCCTAGGGCTCCGACGTCAACTGGCAACGTCAGCGCAGGACAACCGAGATAGTTAAAGGGCAACGTCAACCGATTGACTTGGGAAACATCAAGGGACGATCGATACGGAACAGCCCTTGCCATGGTTGGAAGTACCAGGATACCCTCACCCATCCCAAGCAATCGAAAAAATCTCTCACGTTGTCCTTCGCGGCGCTGAAGTGCGTCAAGGTAGTGAGATTCACTGATTCGCATCGCACCTCGCAGACGCTCTAATCCACGAGGATCCAGGCGATGTGCTTGACTGAGATAACCGCTCAGTTGTCGATACGCCTCCGACAAGAGTACGGTATTGCCGTCCTCCCAGAGATGATCGATCTCGACCTCGGGCATCGGGCGGATCGGTAGGTCGATCGATGCAAGGACCTCGGTCACGACCGCATCAAAGGCAGTCACGCCACTGGGCAGCTGTCCTATCCATGCTGGAGCTGAACCCTCGAGGATCCCACCTATGCCAACAAAGCCCTGTTCAAGGTCGCCGATGGTGCGAGACAACACCCCAATGGTATCGAGGCTCGGGGCGAGCGGGGCACAGCCGGTCTCATCGATCAGGCCATACGTTGGTTTGAGGCCCAGAACTCCACAGCAGGCCGCCGGAATCCTGATGGACCCCCCGGTGTCAGTACCGATGCCAACTTCTGCCGCTCCAACGGCAACGGCAACTGCGGATCCACTCGACGAGCCACCAGGTATGAGATCAGACGAGCACGGGTTCGTCGGGGTTCCGAACCATGGATTGATACCGTGAACGCCAAAAGCGAACTCGACGAGATTCGCCTTGCCACGGACATGAGCACCCGTAGCGCGCAGGCGAGCCACGACCGAGGAGTCCTCCTCTGCCGGTAATGCCGTCGATGCGACCAGCCGTGAACCACAGGTAGTGGGCAAACCCTGAACATCGAGATTATCCTTCACCACCACGTTGAACGTCCCTACGCGATACGGTTCTACCTCACCGATCATCCAGGGGTTATTCATGAAAGGTCTGCCTGTTCACTTCCGACATTGGGTATGTTGCCGATGGTCGTCAGGTGGGTAACTGCTACGGGCGCACCTCGGAGATAAGTGGCGAGAAAAGCCAGTGAGGTTTTGAGCACCGCGTTCTCATAGGCATTGTACTGGGTGTACGCCTCAAGGTGATCTGCTCCGAGTAGCTGCAGATAGACCTTAGGAGCCGGCGCTTGGTCGTAGATCTGGGTAGACAGACCTGGAGGGTTCACGGTATCTGCCGTGCCTTGGGCCACCATGAGCGGCATCGGGGGCGACGGAAAGTATTCTCCGCCATATGGACTAAATTCGGCGCCTGAGAGTATGATCGCCGCCTTCACCGCAGTATCACGACAGCAGGTGTTATCGGTAAAGGCAAGCGTCGTATCGCCGCCATCACTTTGGCCGGCTGCAGCCACTTCGTTGGTGTTGACGAGTGTAGTGAGCGGCGTTGATGGGTTCTGACTCAACAGCGAGACCTCGGCAATGGCTGCCCTCATATCACCAGGCTGATTAAGCATATCCGATTCAAAGGCATCTGCGAGCTCTGTATCCGACAGGTTCACACCATAATGGGCAATAGCCCACGCCGAAGAGAGTGGAAATCTGGGTGCGGCAACCACATATCCGTTGCGAACCCAGCCACTTATCAGCGGCAAATAGTTCGACGGATCCACATCGAATCCCGCCGCAAACACGATCAGGGGATAGGGGGAGCCGCTCGTGGCCGGGCTGGCATCCACCACCGGGTGAGCAGGAGTCACCTTTGTTGAGGGGTAGTAGACGTGGAGCAGATAGCTCCTTGTTGAGCAAGCCCCCGTCGACGGAACGCACAGAATCCGCCCATCCTCGATCACGGTAGTCGAGTATTCCCCAACACCTCGGATGGGAGAACCGGTGGACTGGCTAGTGACAGGGGGGGTCGAATTGGCAGCCGACGAGTCCCCAGGAGCGGTCGTCGCAGTGGGTACACTGAGACGAGCTGGCGTGGTCGCAGGACGGTTGGCGACGAAGAGAGCAGCGATCAGCACCACCACCGCGCCGATGATGCCCACCAAGAGTGTTGAACGTGCCGGTCTACTTACTTGCATGTCGAACGAACGACACCCCTTCTTCTACTTGACGGATTTGCGCAATCCGTCGCTCATGGCGCCCGCCATCGAAGGTGCCGTGTGTAAAGGCGGCAACGATGGCAAGAGCCAGTTCATCCCCTAGCAGCCGAGCGCCAAGCGCTAACACATTGGCATCGTTGTGCGCACGAGCAAGCCTCGCCGAGAGCTCGTTCCAACACAGCGCTGCCCGTACGCCCACTACCTTGTTGGCGACGATCTGCTCACCTTGACCGGAGCCGCCGAACACGACACCAAGAGAAGCAGCGCCGCATGCCACCGATCGCGCAACCGGCTCGCAGAAGAGTGGGTAATCCACCGGCACCTCCGAGTCCGTGCCAAAGTCCATCACCACCGCACCTTCGTCCTCGAGGTATCGGGCGACCCTGCGTTTCAACGAGAATCCAGCATGATCACCGCCGAGAGCTATGACCACACCATCCATTGACATCGTCACAGATAGTTTCCCGGCGCTGGCGCTCCCTGCGGAAGGCTCCGATTACGCAGCTCCTGCAACTGGGATTGAGAGTCCATCTGCTGGGCCATCAATGTCGCCTGAATACCGTGGAACAAGCCCTCTAGCCAACCAACAAGCTGGGCTTGTGCTATTCGCAACTCGGCTTCGGATGGGACCTCCCCACCGTGGAAAACCGGCGCAAAACCCCTGAGCTCCTCGGTAAGATCCTCTGACATGACACCCCCGAGTTCCGTCACAGAGGTGTCGTAGATCTCCGCGAGTCGGCTTCGTGAATTCTCATCGAGAGGAGCTGACTTCACCTCCTCTAAAAGGGCACGAATCATCGACCCAATGCGCAATACTTTCGCTGGCGACATGATCACCTCGGAGTTCATCTTCGGCGCTACATCGTCTCCTGGCAACAGGAGTTTGGGATCCTCATTTCCATCCGCCATCTCTATCCTCCATTCAAAGGTTTACCGTCCTACCGTATGTACTGAAAGCCTACCGGAGAAACGTAAGGATCGGAATGATGACCTCCTCAGCCGTTAGACCTCCATGCCGACAAATCAGCTGGAGTGCACCAATATCAGCAGGATCATAGAAACTCACCGGCGCTGTCGGCACGATTGCGACATCCCCTACGCGCGCCATAACCCCACTCGAAGGTGTGCCTCCGAAGATGCCGAGCCCCAGGACCTCATTACGAACCAGGACACGCGCGACGTCACCATAGAGTTCAGTGGCAATATCGGCTACCCGTTCCGTGGCGCCCTGTTGGCAATGAAGCCATCGAAAACGCCCCTCTCCCGAAAGGAGCTTCACAAGATCCATCACCTCTCCATTGATACGGATAGGCGGCTTGGGCACCTCCACCTGCCCATGATCGGCTGTGATCACCAGCGCAGTCCTTGTTGGCAGTTGATCCATCAGCATTCCGACGAGCATATCAACCATTACCAGCTCGCGTTCGTAGGCGTCTCCGAGACCAAACTCGTGCGCGACGGTATCGATTCCGTCATAGTAAGCAAAGACAAGCGGTTCACCCTCCTTAAGAGCCGCAAGTATCTTCGCAACGATACTCGACATCGCGTGCCAATAGCGAAGTCTCCCCCCTCGAAGGTGAACCTGGGTGAACCCGGTTTTGGCAAAGAGATACTTTGTCACCACAGCGGGAGTCTCCCCACAGAACGGCGGTACGGGTTGAAAGTCGATCGGATTGGGGGGAGGAGCCTCGTGTTCGGACGAACTCCATCGCAACGTATTGAGGATGGCGTGCGAACCCAAACGCACCCGATAACCAAGCACGCCATGCTCTGCTGGCGTGGCCCCAGTCGTTAACGAGGTCAGCGCTGTTGCTGTGGTTGTGGGTCCCACCGAGTAGCCCCGACGCAGCACACCGCTTGCCAGGATCGGCAGCGACGCAAGCCGTTGCTGGAGCTGAAAGAAGCCAAGCCCATCCAGGGCGAGGACGACGATGCGGTCGACATTCTCCACTCCAACTCCGAGAAACTCCTCAGCGGCTTTCGCGCGGCCGCGGACAATATCGACTACCGTCGGCATTAACGTCGCGAGACCAGGAGCGGTATAGTCTGGTACGACAAAAGAGTCATTCGGGGTGATCTCATCCAGATGCGTGGTGCCCATCGATCCTCTTTCCTCCTCCAGGCTAGCCCACTCTAGCACGCGTTGAGTCAAGCCAGAGACTTCCGAGATCGACTACGATGGTCTGCAGTGAAGGTTTCAACCCGTGGAGACTATGCATCAAGGGCGCTTCTATCACTAGCGCTACGCCGTGGTCCCGAGAAACCCACCTCAGTGGCCGAACTCTCTCGCCGGACCGGCCTGCCCCAGCCCTACCTGGAACAGATTCTTTTGACCTTGAAGGGAGCTGGGCTCGTCACCTCGCGCAGAGGCGCCTGTGGCGGCTATGTGCTCTCCCGGGATCCCGCACAGATCACTTTAGCTCAAATCATCTCCGCCGTTGATGGACCGCTGACCTTGGGCAACTTTGGAGCACCTCATGAGAACGGAGCATGTGAACACGAAGGGCAATGCGTCCTTCGGGATGTCTGGGCTCAGGTCGGGAATCATATGCGCGAACATCTACGCTCGTACACTCTCGCCGATATGGTCGCTCGAGCACGTGGTATGACACCTGACGAACAATGGGTTGTGGGCCAATGACACCGGGAAATCAGTACCCCGCCAGTTGGGAATCCGACACCATTCTCTCAGACGGCAGGACGGTTCACTTACGTCCGATTCGGCCAAGTGATGCCGAGGGTATTACTGAGCTTCATGCGCGACTCTCGCCTGCAACGGTCTACTACCGCTTCTTCACGCCGATGCCGCGCCTCAGCGAGCCTATGCTGAACCGCTTCGTCAATGTCGACTACCAAGACCGTATGGCATTTGTCGCCGACTATCGCGGACACCTCATCGCGGTCGCCCGCTACGACCGAATACCGGGTAACCCTGTCGCCGAAGTTGCATTCCTCGTAGACGACGCTCACCAGGGACGTGGCCTTGGCTCCATCATGCTCGAACAGTTGGCTGCGTTTGCTAAAACCAACGGCATCACTCGCTTTGTCGCCGACACACTCGCTGACAATACGCGAATGCTCAAGGTATTTCGCGACGCTGGCTATCAACTGATACGCCATACCGAAGAAGGAGTGGTCCAGGTTCGTTTCGACCTCACTCCGACCCTGCAGTCACGCAATGCCATGGCGACTCGGGAACATCACGCGACAGCTCGATCGATCGAGTCCATACTTCGACCTGGTTCCGTAGCCCTTGTCGGTGCGAGCAGAGTTCCTGGTAGCGTTGGCGACCTGATTTTTGCCAACCTCCTCGGCGGTAACTTTACTGGAACGATCTACCCGGTCAACAGCGAAGCGACGGCCATCCGCGGTGTCCGCTCCTACCCGAACTTGGCTGCCATCCCTGAACCCGTTGACCTCGTTATCATCGCGGTGAACGCCAGTGAGGTCCTTAGGGTCATCGAAGATGCGATAGCAACCCAGGCCAAGGGAGTGGTCATCATCTCCGCTGGATTTTCAGACACCTCAAGGGATGGCGCGGAGGCCGAACGACAATTAGTGGCTCTCGCGCGACGCAACGGTATTCGCGTTGTCGGTCCCAACTCTATGGGCATTGCCTCGCCCCCACTTGGTCTTCAAGCGACCTTGGCACCGATCACCGTTCATCAAGGAGGTGCTGGCGTTCACGCGCAATCAGGCCCGCTCTCCCTGGCCATCCTCGCAGAACTCCAGCGAGCGGACATCGGAGTCTCAGGGTTTGTCAGTTCGGGGAACAAGGCCGACATCTCAGGCAATGACCTACTCTCGTTCTGGGAGGACGATCCGCTGACGAGCATCGTTCTCCTTTACATGGAGGGTTTTGGGAACCCACGGAGCTTTGCTCGCATTGCGCGGCGGGTTTCACTCGCCAAACCAGTGCTGGCGGTGAAGTCCCGTCGTCGTAGAGAGACAAAGACACCACTGGGGTTCGGTGAATTGGACTACGACTCTGCCGTTGAGGCGCTGATGCGCCAAACCGGAGTTATCCGATTGGACACCCTCGAGCAACTCATCCAGTTGACACGAGCTTTCTTAGATCAACCAGTGCCAAGCGGCAATCGAGTCGCCATCCTTACCAACACTGGAGGTACCGGACCTCTGGTCGCAGACGCCCTCAAACCCGCCGGTTTGGAACTCGCCGCGCTCTCGACCTCGGTCGCGACAGTGGGCAGCGAGAACCCGATCGAACTCGGGCCCTCAGCCACCCCAGCTGACTGGGGTCAGCACTTGACTGCAGTTCTTGGCGATACCAGTGTCGATGCCGTTATCGTCTGCTACATCCCCACCGTCGTCGGTTCCAACGACGATCCCCGAACTTTGGCGCCGCCAACCGAGCGCGGCCTCAGCGGCAATCCAAACCCAGCGCTCAACTCAGCTGCGAGTGTGGCTGACGCCATCGCTCGAGCAGCTGCAGACGAGCCAGGGAAACCAGTCTTGGCCAACTTTCTCGCCTTACCAGGTGTGCCAGCAGCCCTCTCGAGCTACGGGAAAACCATCCCTTCATACTCATTTCCTGAAAGCGCTGCCATCGCCCTCGGTAGAATGGCTGACTACGCACGATGGAAAGTTCGCCCCGGTGGAGACCCTCTCACAACGGAGCCGATGGTTATTCCCGATCAGCTGATCACCACCCTTGGGTCAGGTCCGAAACTGCTCGAGGGTGACATCGCTCGCGAGAACGCCGCACTCTTGGGTTTTCCTATCGATCCACCCTCAGGCGCGCGTCGCGAAGAGCTGGAGGGGCGGACGGCGCTCCTGCGACTAGAGCTCATCCACGATGACCGCTTTGGGCCCTTCTTACGCGGTAGCCTCTCCGGGGTCGCCTTTGATCTCTTCGGAGCCGCCACGTTGCGTGCGCTCCCCCAGACCGAGGAAGACGTTGAAGAGTTTATCGAATCGATACCCGGTATCACCATAACGAATGGATACGCAAGGCTCCCATTAATGGACCGAGAACCTCTGTCCGGGATCATCAAGACGCTCGTGGCCGTAGCAGACCAGTTCTACCCCGTGCACGCACTCCTACTCGATCCAATCTCGCTCACGACCAAGGGCATCTACGTGCGAGGTGTACGCATACTACTGAGGGACTCCCTTCTCGAACCGCAGATGGTGACGAGGAGTCTGCGTGCGCCTGGCATACTGCACTGAGAGCTGCCGATCACGTGGCAAATAGGCTGACACATGAAGGGCAAGCCTCCGGAAGCCGACGTTCGCACACCAGCAGCCAATAAAGGACCGACCGAACCGCGCGGTATTAAGCCATGGCCAGCGGCGAGATCATCCAGCGAATCCTGGCTCCGCACTACAAAGGTGCGAATCCCCGGGGTCGATAACCACCCAGAGCCCCATATGGACTCCGCCGTTGCTGACAACCGCCAAACCCAGCCCTCCTGAAACTGGTCCTGTGTGAAGAACCCTGTCTGACGCACCCTGCAAGGAGCAATGTCACATGGGAGTTGTCGTCACCTCGAAGTGCCAGGCGGCAGCAACTAGCATGCCACGTGCAACTAGCTGCCTAGTCAGCAAGCATCTCCTCGATACCGGCAACCAACAGAGCATCCTCCGGTGTCACCATTGGTCGAAACCGACGCACGATCGCTCCATCGCGTGAGACAAGAAACTTCTCAAAATTCCACTGAATATCACCGGCCATGCCCTCTGCATCCTCAACCGAGGTCAGGACCTTGTAAAGCGGATGCCGACCCTCACCGTTGACCTCGAGTTTGGCGAACATTGGAAAATCTACTCCATAGGTCGTCGAGCAAAAGGTGGCAATCTCTTCGGCGGACCCGGGTTCCTGTTCACCGAATTGGTTACACGGAAAACCCATGACCGTAAAACCTTGGTTCGAGTACTTGTTATGCAGCGCTACAAGGCCCTCATACTGGGGTGTCAAGCCGCAACGCGACGCGACATTCACAACAAGGAGCACATCACCTCGCCGCTCACCAAGCGACTCCATCGAACCATCAAGACGTTCCATCTCTAACTCGTACGGAAACAAAGCAACCTCCCTCTTAGGACATCATGCATAACTCGGTCAAGGGCCCAATTAATCCCGTCGCCGCAAGATCACCTCCACGAGGTCCCCAGATGCTCTGCCATAGACCTCATCGGTTCAAATCCAACGACGAACACGGTCGCCCCAGATAGGCGTCTTATGCATGGACACCTTTCGCTGTCCACAAGCAAGATCACTAGGGGCGGCCAGCACCAGCACTCGACGCGACACCCGTCATTTGTCAGCTGAGATTGAGTGCTGCATATTTAACATCGAGGTACTCATTAATTCCCTCGAAACCACCCTCCCTACCGAATCCGGAGTGCTTCACACCACCAAAAGGCGCGGCAGCATTCGAGACCAGGCCCTGGTTCACGCCAACCATGCCAGATTGGAGGGCGTCGATGGCTTGATGGACCCGCTTGAAGGACTCCGTGAAGATGTACGACACCAGCCCGTAATTGGTATCGTTTGCCACCGAATAGGCCTCATCGTCATCATCGAAGGTGTAGACCGGTGCTACCGGACCGAAAATCTCTTCACGGAAAATTCTCGCGCTTCGAGGAACTCCCGCGATGACAGTGGGTGCATAGAAGTATCCGCTCTCGCCGATACGACTGCCACCGGTGAGTACTTTCCCACCCGCTGCGGTCGCGTCCTCGAGCAGGCCAGTCACCTTGATCAGCGCATCCTGATCGATGAGTGGCCCAACCTGTGCTCCAGTAACGGTACCACGGGCGACCTTCATCTTGGAGAGCTCATCCGACAACCGCTCAGTGAATGCCCCAGCAAGATCCTTGTGAACCAAGATGCGGTTCGCACTCGTACAGGCCTCTCCACCATTACGCATCTTTGCGAAGATCGCTCCAGGCACTGCCTTGTCGAGATCTGCATCGGAAAAGACGATCAACGGCGCATTGCCACCCAGCTCCATCGACAAACGAAGCAGATTCGTGGAAGCCTTTCGCATTAACATCTTGCCAACTTCTGTCGAGCCGGTGAAAGACAGCTTGCGCAACCGCGCATCGTCGATCAAACGGTCAGTGACCTCTCCTGGTTGAGAGGTGGTAACGATATTGAGCACGCCAGCTGGTAAGCCTGCATCGATCAGAATCGACCCGAGCGCGAGTGAGCACAGAGGTGTTTGTTCCGCTGGCTTGAGAATAACGGTGCACCCGGCAGCCAGGGCTGGCCCCATTTTGCGAGTCCCCATAGCAAGAGGAAAGTTCCACGGTGTGATCATATAGCTTGGTCCCACCGGAGACCGTGAAGTCAAGACCTTCGTCAGTCCATCTGGAGAGCGATAGTACTCCCCCTTGATGCGGACAGCTTCCTCCGAAAACCAGCGGAAGAACTCAGCGGCATACGCAACCTCACCCTTGGATTCGGCCACTGGCTTACCCATCTCCAAGGTCATCAGGAGAGCCAACTCCTCCTGTTGAGCCATGATCTTCTCGTACGCCGATCGAAGGATCTCGGCTCGGAAGCGAGGTGCTGTCGCTGCCCAACTGGCCTGAGCGCGAGTCGCAGCCTCGAGTGCATCGAGCGCATCATCAGGCCCAGCATCAGCCACCGAAGCGATCACCTCTCCGGTGGCGGGGTCTTCGACCTTAAGCTCATTGCCAGAGCGGGCGCGCCGCCACTCACCTCCGATCAATAACCCGGTAGGAACCCCTCCTACAACCCGACTCTCTTGGGCATTCATCGTCATCGTTACTCCTTACCACGACAGGTCGCTATCCCTGTGCTAGATCCGTGAAGGCGCACACCTTCACTGCTACCCTACTATAGCGTTGAACGACTACAGATCAAAGAGAGCGACCGAACGATACAACGCAGACCATAGATCTGGGCAGACCAGCACCGCACTCGGCACCGCCACGAACCCAAAAGTAGCAGCTCACAAAGGCAAGACCACTGAGCACAGCCAACTCCTGGATTTGACGAAGCGCCACTCAATCGAGATCTCTCTCGCCCTATCAAATTCTGAACCGAGGCCCCTATGGAGCGATGCTATCTTCTGTGGAGGATTCGGCTAAGTAGAAGAATCCTTGCGCCTCGATCGACCACGCCGCAAGAGCCCAACGACGACCGCGATAACCACAACGATGATCACGATGGTCGAGATCGTCGAGATCAGTTTAAGGACAAAGGAGATCAAGGCAAACGCAATGATCACCCCTAGCACCCCTAGGACTACCTTGATAATGCTGCTCATGGCATCCTCCTCTCTTGAACTAGTCTAGCCACGCCTCGGTGTACACCCAAAGATGGTCACTTCGCAGACTCCCACCCCAATCAGACGACCGGGGCCTTAGGCGGTGATGTCACGCTGAGAGAAGTTGAAGACTGCGAGCAAGTAAAACACCGCCATCCATCCCAACTGCTCAAGTAGATCCTTGTAGATCGGTCCCGCAAGGACCGGAGTACGAAAAATATTGATGAAGGCAGACCAATAATTTGACAACAAAATTGGTCGAATCCTTTCCAGCTGGGGTATGGCGTCCAGCACCTCGGAGGCGATCGCCACCGTCACTGCAATCGACGTCGCAGCCAGCGAAGAACTAGTAAAGGTGGAGACCGCGATCCCCACCATGGTCACCGAGAAGATCGACGCTCCGACAACGAGCGCAGCCAGCAACGCCTCCCCCACCCCATGGAGAAACGAGATCGATACACCCGAAAGCGTTACTACCTGATGGTGAGGGAACAGGATCGAGCCGGCAAACAGACCGACGACAGCGATCATAAGGCTGAGAGCAAGCGTGTACACAAGTGCCGCGACAATCTTTGCGTGGATGGTCCGGGCCCGGGATACCCGCCTCACAAGCAAATAGCGCAAGGATCCATTTGCGGCATCCCCAGCCACCGAATCTCCCGCGATGATAGAGGCTGCCAGTGGGAGGATCAGTGTCTCCATTGAAGCGAGCGCCGCCAGGGGCAAAAACACTGCATTCTGCGTGATCTCGGCAAAGAACGCTGGACCGCCACCACCCCGCGGACCACCATGACTTGCGAATCGCACGACAAGGCCCAGAAGGATGGGGACTAGCGCGATCAGACCGAGGATGATAAGGTTCCTTGGTCGCCTAAAGACGCGCTTTAGCTCCTCAACGAACATCGAAACCCTCACCAACTTCAGCGATAAAAATCTCCTCCAGGCTTGGCGTAAGCCACGTGAACTCCGTCACCTCGACTCCGCGGGCGACCAGTGCACGCAACAACGGTGGCCCATCATTCATGTCGAGATCCACCGCCACCGCTGGACCGTCGACCCTCGCCGTTGGCCCAACCAGCTCGCGAATGGATGCAACAGGTGTCCCCACGATCTTGAGCTGAGGTGAGTAATCGCTTCGCAGCTGATCAAGGGCTCCGGCCTTGACGAGACGACCTTGCGACATGAAGGCGACGTGTGAGCAGATCTGCTCGGCCTCTGCCAAAAGATGGGTAGAGATGAAGATCGTCTTTCCTTTGACAGCGAGTTCCCCAATGAGGCGTCGCACCTCTCGCATACCGCTTGGGTCCAAGCCGTTGGTCGGTTCATCGAGAATATACAGATCTCGCTCGCCGAGGAGAGCCTGTGCAATTCCGAGGCGTTGTCGCATACCCAACGAATATCGTCCAACTGGCTTATCGACGACCATCTCGAGCCCAACGGCCTCTAAGGCATCGGCGATCAGCCGAGGGCGACCACTTCGCCTCACCCCCTCGGCTGCAAGAAAGCGATCCAAATTCTGACGGGCGCTCAAGTAAGGCACGTACCCAGGACCTTCGATAAAGGACCCCACCCGGGGCAGCACACGATGCAATCGGGAATGCCTTCGCTCCCCTAGGAGAGCAAATCCACCAGCATCGGGGAAGATGAGACCAAGAGCAATTCGAATAGTGGTCGTCTTACCCGCGCCATTCGGGCCTAAGAAGCCAAACACCGACCCTTCATCAACCGAAAAGGTGACGGAGTCTACCGCGATCTGACCTCCAAATCGCTTCGTGAGACCATCGGCCTCCAGAACAGCAGCCACTTAACTGTTGACCAAGGGCCGACGAGCGTCCAGACTGATGTTAGAGCCCAAGCGCACCCGCATCACTCTCGAGCACCGAGCTACGCACCGCACCTGCGAGCACAGAGCCAGTGGGTAGAACCAAGAGGTTCACCAGTTCGGTGTGGATTGATTCTGCCGTCTCGCCGTTGGTCAACGTCACCGGAGTCTCAAGCTCTGCCAAGCCCTTCGCTCCGACAGAGGCAGATAGCTGGCTAAGCGCTGTCTTCGGCAACTCGACAACCGTCTGCCAGCTCGTGCCCAACGTCACCGGTTTCGTGCCTGGATTGGTTGGCTCGAACATCGACTGCAGCTGCGCCTCAGTTACCGTTTTAACTGCCGTACCAGCAGGGGGTGTAAAGCTGAAATTCGAAAGGCTCGGAGAAGCGAAGGTGATTGTTTGATAACCCACCTGAAGCACCGGGCTCGACGAATAGACAGAGTTGACCGTCACCGCCAACACATGATAATTCTTGGCATCCACGAAGACCCGGAGCGACGAGATCGTAGACCCCGACTGCCGCGGAGCAAGCGATAGCGTGTACGCGGCGTGACCGGCGACATAGGTGTTAGCCCCGACGGTGACATTCGAGGTTGGAGCGAGGCGTCCAACGAGAGCATCAGCCATCTCAGTGGGGTTCATCTGCTGTAATGAAGAACTTTGCTGAGTTGAGGATCCGAACTCAACATGTTCGGCTGACGAGCCTGCTGAGTTCCACAGCCAAGCCCCAGAGCTAGTAACGTAGAGATCTCGCTCTGACTGTGCGTTAATCTCCTGAAGGCGCAGATTCGCTCCGGCTCCACGATAAACCATCACCTGTGACGTACCCTCTGGCAACGCAAGACCTTGCCCCACGTTCGAGAGCAACGAGGCGTCGGAACCCAGAAGATTGGAGGTGATCTGGAGCTGTCCGGTGTATTGCACCGGTGCGGCACCCATAACCGCGGCGATGAGCTGCGATGCCGACATGGGTTGGAGCAATGGAGTCTGCGCGTTCGTGAGTGCTGGCGTCAACGAGGCCGCACCCAGTGCCACTGCCGCACCAACGAGCGGGATCCCAAATCGATACTTCCAACGCGCCATCACTATCTCCTTCAGCTACGAAAGCATTCAACCTTCAACGTCACTGTGCAACCAACCGCTGTCGCTGCGAACCCTCAAGACTGATCCACACACCACCAGTCAACAGCCCCAATCAGCCGAAACCTGCACTAGACAACACAACAGCCTGAATCCCCAACAACGTTTCGTGAACGGTCTTGCGTCTCTCAGACAATATGAACTCTCCTGCCACTGCAGCCATAAGCCTAACTCTCTTGGCTGATAATTGTCTAAACAAAACCTGAACGGACCCTATTCCAGTTGCTAGATCCAAGACCTCAGTCGATCAGCTGGGTCATTCTCGCGCAACGATAGGGAATAGACCGATCTAGAGGCGACGCAAAGCGCCTATACTGTACCCCTAAGATGTTGGACACACCGCTCAACTCTCGGCCTCGTTAGTGCCGATAAAACTTTGTGCCAATTTTTCATCACGACATTGAATATTCGGCAAAATTTTGATACGATGTTCTTGTGGTGTGCGTTTTCGCCTAGTGACCACCACGGTGCAGATGGTTGATAGGCCTACACAGGAGTTGTTACACATACATATGAATGAGAAGAGATAGAGATGGCTAACAAGCAGACAACAGCAGCAACGAGTGAGGCAAAGGGGCGTCGCCGTTCCGCGCAAGCAGAGGTCGATACGGCCTTGGCTGCGGCTGGACTCGGTGCCGACTCTATCCGCCTTTTCCTTGATGATCTCGCGAAACACCCACTACCATCCTCGGCCGAACAGGTTGAGCTGGCCAAGCGCGTTCGTGACGGCGATGAAGAGGCAAAGGTCGAGATGGTGGCAGCGAACCTGCGGTTGGTTGTCCACTGGGCCCGCCGCTACCAGGATCGCGGAGTCGAGCTATCTGACCTCATTCAGGAGGGTACCTTCGGACTCATCCGCGCCGTTGAGAAGTTCGATTGGCGTCGTGGATTCAAATTCTCCACCTACGCAACGTGGTGGGTTCGCCAGTCGCTACAGAGGGCAGTACACAACCATGGACAAGCGATACGACTTCCGATGGAGGCTGCTGAGCGGTCGCGCCGGGTCGACAATGTATCCCGCGAGCTCGCTGCGGATCTCGGTCGACCTCCCACTGAAGATGAGATCGCGGTGGCATCCAACCTCTCTCATTCCCAGTTGGCAGACGTTCGTCATGCAGCAAGAGTCGTAGCCAGTCTTGATCAGGCTGTCGGACCTGAAGGAGAGACGAGTCTCGGAGATCTGGTCGTCGGGCCGGACACCTCATTCGAAGACGATATCGACGACTCCATCTCGCGTGAGATGCTCAGAAAGGCAGTCCAGGAGCTCGATCAACTCGAACGCGATGTGGTCACGCTTCGCTTCGGCTTGAATGGTGATCGACCTGCGTCTCTTGAAGCTACCGCTCGCATGCTCGGAATTGGTCCACGGAGAGCTCGTAGGCTCGAAGCGTCAGCGCTCAGTCGTCTAGCTGACCATCCCGCCTTAAAGACATCCGCTGCCTGACCGACAGATCAGACGCGCCGTTCGGCCAGCTCTTTGCGGGGTGCGTACTCGCTCGTTCGTAGCTTAAGCGAAAGGCTGATCACTTGTTAGGGTGTTCGGCCTTTCGTCGCGATCCCCTCCTCGAGGCCGCGACGGCGGAGTAGCAGCCGCCAGCCCAGGTTTTCTCGGCAGATCAGGGGGCTGGCTTCATGTCATCCCTAAAAGGGACTTTCCGTCTCTACACCGGACTCACACTGTCGCTGACCGGGCAAGGTCGAGGACTCGGTCGAGTTCGGCTGGCAGTGCCGAATAGGTCACAAGGGGAAGCCCACTGAGTGGATGGGTCAGAGCAAGCCTGAAGGAGTGCAAAAAAACACGATCCTTCAAGAGCCTCGTCTCACCGCCATAGGCTTGGTCCCCTACGAGAGGATGCCCGATCGCGCTCATGTGTACGCGAATCTGATGAGTGCGTCCCGTCTCCAGCGTGAGTTCCACATACGTGTAGCCAAGGAACCGTTCAATCACTCGAAACCGAGTCACAGCCCTTCGCCCCTCCGCAATCACGGCGATACGCGTGCGGCTTCTCTGGTCGCGACCGAGGGGAGCATCGACGACACCCTCCTCCTCTTCGAGTTCGCCCCCGACCAGGGCTCGATAGGTACGCTGCATTGCGTGGGTGGCAACCTGCTCTTTGAGGGCTCGGAAGGCGATCTCTGTACGTGCCACGCCCATCACACCTGAAGTGGACTTATCGAGACGCTGGTAGATCCCGGGTCGCAACGATGGTTCATCACCTACCGCAGCTACCGCCGGATCCAATGCCACCACCGCGCTTGCCAGAGTCGCCGTGGGGTCGGTGGTAGTGGTCGCATGCACAATAACGCCGGCTGGCTTGTCCACCACGAACATCGCCTCATCGAAGTAAAGAAGTGGCAGTGGGATAGAGGGTCGCTGCTGTTGTGCAGCCTGGATGAGATCGATTGCGAGCCGATCTCCGTGGCCGAGCCGATACGACTTATCGCGCAGAACGCGACCATTGACCGATACCAGTCCTTCATCGATCATTCGACCTGCAATCGAACGGGAGACGTCGCCAGCCACAGAGACCGCTCTATCAAGACGTTCCTGCGTGAGCGTGTCGCCTACCTCAATGTTGAGAGCGTTCATGCCGTCCCTCGAGTACTCCAGCGATCAGAAGGAGAACAACACCCACCGTGATCGCGGAGTCGGCGAGGTTGAAGATGGGCCAATGTGGAAATCGTATGAAATCAATCACCGCCCCGTGGTTATGCCGAAAAAGCCTATCCGATAAGTTGCCAAGCGCCCCACCGGTGACGAGGGAGGCTGCTATGCGTTTGAGGCGCGACGGTGTCATCAACGCGTAGGCACCAACGGCGACGGCGATGACTATAGCGCCAACGGTGATCAACAGTGGGTGACCCTCACCGATGGAGAATGAAAACCCTGAGTTGAACGTGAGCTCGAGCTTAATCGGACCAAGAATGTCGATTGGCCCTGATCGTAGGGCATTCTCAGCCCATGTCTTGGTGACTTGGTCGACCAAAATGACCGACGCCACCAACGAGGCGACTGTCAGTGAGCGCGATCGAAGGCTTGTCATCGATTTCGCGGCAAACCACCTTCTTTGCAACGCACGCAGAGTCGCGCAAAGGGGAGTGCTCGGAGTCTCGCGCGAGGGATCGGTTGCTTGCAGCTCTCACAGAGTCCGTAGACACCGCGGTCCATTTTCCTCAGCGCTAGATCAACCTCCTCGATCGCTGCGAGGGCAGACCCCGCCAGTGCGAGATCCCGCTCCCGATCGATGGCGGTGGTGCCCCCTTCTCCAGACTCCTCATCGAATTGGACTTCAGCAGGCTCGTTATTTTGCACCATGCTGTCTGCTTCTGCCTGCAGTTGGGCTGCCTGCTCGCTGTAGTGTGAACGCTCCGTCTCGAGAAGGAGCCGTTGCTGGGCGAGAAAGTCATCATCACTCAGGTTCTCTAATGTCTCATCGTCCAAATTGAGGTATGCCTCGACGGGATCAATAGAATCGCTCTGCTCTTGCGTCGTCTTCGCCATCGTCATTCCAATCTATTACGGAGCACGATAGCGCCGACCATCGTACTGCCCATTTGAATCGCTCTACTCTAGCCGCAGATAACCGACAAGCGGCAGACCTCAACCAACCCTTTGCATCTCCGAGGTCGGCGATCGGCTGAGCGGCTGAGCGAGCGAGCTCGAACATGGGCCACGATCAGACCACTTCATCCTGCCGACTAGCGTAAATACATGAGCGACCGCAAAGAAACGAACTCCTATCCACATCAGCCTGGTGCCCTCAACCTGCCGGAGCTTGAGCATGAGATTCTCGCTTTTTGGGAGCAAGATGATACGTTTCGGTCTTCAATTGCCCAGCGGCGAGCCAGTAATGGCAAGGCCTTCGTCTTCTACGATGGTCCCCCGTTTGCCAACGGATCTCCTCACTATGGCCACCTGCTCACCGGGTTTGTCAAGGATGCCATCCCGCGCTACCAGACCATGAAGGGTAGGGTTGTCGAACGACGTTTTGGATGGGACTGTCATGGCCTTCCCGCCGAGATGGCGGCCGAGAAGGAACTCGGGGTGAGCGGTCGCGATGAGGTCGAACAACTCGGCATCGATCGCTTCAACGACCACTGCCGATCACTCGTCCAGCGCACCACCGATGACTGGTTTCGTTATGTAACCAGACAAGCCCGCTGGGTTGACTTTATCGACTCGTACAAGACGATGGACATCAGTTTTATGGAATCGGTGATCTGGGCCTTCAAACGCCTGCATGAGAAGGGTCTCGTCTATGAGAACTACCGTGTCCTCCCCTATTGCTGGGAGTGCGAGACGCCTCTATCCAACTTCGAGACTCGCCAGGATGACTCTTACCGCCCTCGCATCGATCCAGCCATCACGGTGGCCTTCCACCTTCCCGCCAGTGGCCATGCGAGAGGACCAGAGGATCTTCCTGCCCTCGACGGAGAGCTCTACCTCCTTGCGTGGACGACGACACCATGGACCTTGCCCTCAAACCTTGCTCTCGCCGTGCGATCAGACATCCAATACGTGCTCTTTCGCGATGAGGATGACCCCCGTGTCTTCGTGATGGCTGCTGATCGACTCGTGACGTATCAGGACCGCTTTCCCAATCCCCAGGTGCTCGGAACCGTCTCAGGAGAGCGTCTCTTGGGTCGCTCCTTTGCCCCACTCTTCCCCTTCTTCTCCGATGTGGAGAACGCCTTTCGCGTCATCGAGGGTGCTTTCGTGACCATCGACGAGGGGACGGGGATCGTACAGATGGCACCAGGTTTTGGCGAAGAGGACCAGCAAGCCTGTGCAACCGCTGGGATCGAGGTAGTCTGTCCAGTCGACGAAAAGGGCCGTTACACGCACGAAGTGAGTTGGTATGAGGGCACGCAAGTCTTTGAGGCCAACGAGTCCATCAAAGCCTACCTCGACCAACAGCACGCCCTGATCGAGGCCAAGGCCTACGAACACAGTTACCCGCACTGCTGGCGGACCGATACACCATTGATCTACAAGGCGGTCAGCTCCTGGTTCGTCGACGTGACCGCCATTAAAACTCGCCTGCTCGAACTCAACCAAGAGATCGAGTGGGTCCCTGAGCATGTGAAGAATGGTGCTTTTGGGAAGTGGTTGGAGGGTGCACGTGATTGGTCCATCACCCGCAACCGCTATTGGGGTTCCCCCATCCCTGTCTGGAAGAGCGACGACCCTCGTCATCCACGGATCGATGTCTATGGATCACTCGATGAGATCGAGGCGGACTTCGGCGTTCGCCCCGCTGACCTACATCGCCCCGATATTGACGAACTGGTGCGCCCCAACCCTGATGATCCCTCTGGTCGATCAATGATGCGACGCGTGCCTGATGTACTCGACTGCTGGTTCGAGTCGGGTTCGATGCCGTTTGCGCAACTGCACTATCCTTTCGAACATCGCGAGGCGTTTGAGGATAACTTTCCCGCTGACTTCATCGTCGAATTCATCGGACAAACACGTGGTTGGTTCTACACCCTGCATGTACTCTCCGTCGGACTCTTTGACTCGCCGCCCTTTAAACACTGCATGGCCCACGGCATCCTCCTCGGCAACGACGGCCGCAAGCTCTCCAAGCGTCTCCGGAACTTTCCGGACCCATGGGAGGTCTTCGAAGAGATCGGTGCGGATGCTATGCGCTGGTTCTTGCTTTCGTCACCGGTCCTTCGCGGACAAGAGATGATCCTGGAACGTCAGGCCATGTTCGACACCGTCAAGCGCGTCATCAACCCGATCTGGAATGCGTTCTCGTTCTTGACCCTCTATGCTGGGGCAGACGGAACCCGGGGACACTTCGACCCCACCTCCGATCAGTTGCTCGACCGCTACATCCTCGCCAAGAGCCACCAGCTCACCACCGAAGTCACTGATGCTCTCGATCGCTTCGATCTCTCGCGAGCCACCAGCAGCATCGAGGAGTTCCTTGATGCCTTAAACAACTGGTATATTCGACGCAGTCGCGACCGTTTTTGGGCAGCCAAAGGCACTACACCCGACATCGACCTCAGCAAAGCGCAGGCCTACAATACGCTTCATACCGTTTTGGAGACCCTTGCAACACTGTCCGCGCCACTCCTCCCCATGTTAAGTGAACACCTCTACCGGTCGCTGACCGGAGCGCGGAGCGTGCATCTCGCCGACTGGCCCTCGGCTGTTTCGCTCGGGGTAAGCAATCCCCAGCTCGTGGAGGAGATGGAGTTGGTTCGCGAGATCTGCTCGCAAGTCCACAGTATCAGGAAGGCGACCGGCCTCCGGGCACGCCTCCCGCTACGCTCGGTCACCATCGCAAGTCTGGTTGACCGAGATCTCTCACCTTACATCGACCTCATTGAGGCGGAGACCAACGTGAAAATGGTACACTTCACCGACGATTTCGGTCGCTTCGCCCACCAGCGACTCAACGTCAACCCAGCGCTACTGGGTCCACGGATCGGGGCCGCAACCCAACAGGTGATTCGAGCCATTCGAGAGGGCGAGTACACCATGGACGACGACCACCCGTTGGTAGCTGGCGTACGCCTTCAAGAAGGCGAGTATTCGCTCACGCTTGAACCAGTTGACCCAGGCTCTATGCGGGTACTAAGCGATCGATCTACCGTTGTGGCACTGGATCTCGTGACTGACGAGGCACTCGAACTCGAGGGAATCGCCCGCGATCTTATCCGAGCAATTCAACAACACCGCAAGGACTCAGGCTACGACGTAACCGATCGGATTAGCCTATCCATCGGTGTTGCCGATCCCCAGCACCGGCTCATCAAGGCGCTCGGGGAACATGGAGCCGACATCACCAGCCAGACCTTGGCGACCACGCTCGAGGTCCTCCGTGAAGCTGCTACACCGCCGGGTGCTACCACCCTCGAACTCGATGGACTGACCATTGTGATCACCAGCACGCTCGCCTTGGCTGGGGCCTAACAGAGCAGGTGTAGGAACCATTTGAGGAGGCTTCCCGGGATTCCTCGGGAAGCCTTTTTGCCCCATCGACGTTGACATCCTCAAGTGCCAGAATCAACTACTGAGAGGACAATTCCATGAAGGTGTCACCAGACCGGCGATCGACAGCAGAACTGTTGGAACGAGCGGCTTGGGGAGGCAGTATCCAGGTGTCCGAATCCCCGCACGGTCCTCTTCCCGTCGATCAATCCACCTTGCTGATCGAACCGGAGAAGATCACACCGCAGCTACTCAGCACGATCCACGACGGTGCCAGAGTATTCATTCTCATCAATGCAGCAAATAGCGCTGAGGTTCTCCGCTCACTGCCCGGATATCGCCATCAGGTTGCCGGCCCACGAGGCGAATGGATGATCACTCCCAACCAATCCTTCCCCCCACTGGCTCGAACACCTAACGAGTTTGCAATCCGCACATCGGTCAATGCTTTCCTGCCGCCCAGAGAGGCCACGACGCTCATGACGGTCAATATCGCGCTCAAAGAGTATGCTGTTGCCAGCCAGCAAGCGCTGGGCAAGGGTCAGCTGACGATCATCGGCCTCGACCTAGAGGCCCTCGCAACCCCACACTCATGGCAGCACCGCTGCATGGAGCTGCTCGTCGCCTCGGCTCCTCGAGTAAAGCGCGACCACCTCGGTATCGGCATAGTTGGCTATGGTCCCTATGGTGGCATGGGCCTTTACCACGGGACTGGTGCCCAGGAGACCCCAGGGCTTCGGCTCGTCAGCGCCGTGGATGCCGATCCTTCCCGGATCGCTCAGGCCAGGCAGGATTTTCCTGACCTGACTGGCTATCGCTTGGCAAGCGACCTGTTCCGAGATGCAATCTCCGACATCGTCGTCATTGCCACGCCACCCAACACCCACTTCGACCTCGCACTACAAGCACTCGAAGCGGGCAAACATGTGGTGGTCGAAAAGCCCCTTTGTCTGACCACCGATGAGGCCGACAAGCTCATCGACATAGCTGACAACAACGAGAGGGTCCTCACGGTTCACCAAAACCGCCGCTGGGACCAGGACTACCGCACCTTGGTGAGCCTTCTCGATAGTGGAGTGATCGGAGAGGTCTTCAACATTGAGACCTCCGTAGGGGGCTTTGACCATCCATGCCGTGCCTGGCACTCCGATACGGAGGTCTCCGGAGGCCTCGCCTACGACTGGGGAGCCCATCACATCGACTGGATTCATCAACTCTATGGCGGAGCGCCCGAGCGCGTCTATGCCTTTGGACAGAAGCGCCGTTGGCACGAGATGACGAACCTCGATCAACTACGGATTCATCTCCAGTTCAGCGGCGGGAGGGAGGCTACCTTCTTCCAGAGTGAACTGGACGGATTTCGACGACCAAAGTTCTACGTTCAGGGCACGGAGGGGACGATCATCGGCAACTATGCACCCTTTGAGCAGCCTCGAGTGATGCCGGTGACCGGCTACCAAGTTGATCGCTACCACTATGCAGAGGCGCCCGTCTCCCTGAAGATCGCGCTCTATGAGGGGCCAGGACAACTGAGTCACTACGAACCAGAGCTGCTGGCTCCCGAGCAATTTGGCTTTCACCGTGACCTCGCCGACCACTTCTTCGTCGGAACACCACTTGCGGTACAAACCAACCAGGTACGCGACGTCATCGGCGTCCTTGAACTGGCTCACCGCTCAGGCGAATTCGGCAATCTACAGACCCTCACGCCACGTTGAGGGTCGCCGTCTGCGGTCTTGGTAGTTACGTTGCGCGCGTGGGGGTTATTCCTGCTCTGCGACGATCACCATGGGTCGAATTTCTCGGTGGAACAACCCGATCGACTGCCACTGCGACGCAGGTGCTCAGCAGTGAGGAGATCCATTATCCCACCTATGAATCCCTGCTCGCTGACCCGAACGTTGACGCCGTCTATCTGCCACTCCCCAACGATCTTCATCTCGCCTACCTCGAGAAAGCCTTACTGGCTGGCAAGCATGTGCTCTGCGAAAAACCGATGTTCCTAGCCGACTCTGATTATGCACAGCTCGAACATCTCCTTGCCAACACCGATCGATTGGTCACCGAGGCCTTTATGAGCTCCTACCATCCGCGACTGCGTGCTGCCCTTAGTCAGGTCTCCTCGGGTATGTTTGGTGCTGTCGTCTCTATAGAGACGACCTTCGCCGGTACGCTGATCCCTCTTGGCGGATATCGCCTCGACTCAACTCGTGGCGGGGGCTCACTCCTCGATGTCGGGATCTATGCTCTGTACCCTATCGTCTCGCTCCTCGGTGCAGAGCCCTACCAAATCTGGACCCACGCGGCCTGGAGCCAGGGTGAACACCCAGTGGATCTCACGATGCGGGCCCTCTTGGCCTACGAGGGTGACGCAGGTGCACACTTCACTACCTCCTTCGTCACCGGCGAATCGCAAGCTCTACGCATACTGACGCGCGAAGCGACGATCGAGATGGATCGCACCTGTACTCCTGGAGTCGACGACACGACCTGGACGGTAGCGACCGCAGGCGAGGTTGTTACCTACGAGGCTGTCGGCCGTGACCCGTACCAAGCTATGGTCGATGAGGTCTTCGAAGCCTTCTCTCACGGATGCGAACCCACGTGGAACCTCGCCGAATCACGAAAGCTTGCCCGTCTCCTCCTTCGGATCAACGAGCTCGCTCAGTCATCACTAACACAAACCTGACCTCATGGTCATGCTCGCATGCAGGTGCCCGTAGGCACCCAGCAACAGCGAAGACTAAACCGTGCCTCCGTCGCGCCATACCATCTGCTGGCATAACCCACACCACTCAAAGAGTCGACACCAACAGATCACCCCGGCCTCAGATCCGATCGCGCGACTCCCACCGAGTTGCGTGTCGTCCCAGATCGGCCGCCATCAATCGCCGGAGCATGCGCTACTCACCAGCTTGTCGAATCGTACCTACGACCCTCAGTCGTCTTGGCGCCACAGCATGAACGGTTCATCATCGCCAGCCTCAGCGCTGATGTCATGACCGAATACGAACTCCTGAACCGGCCGCTGCTCCTCGGGGTAGGGTTGCTCGTCGGCAAGGTTGAATCGACCGATGGCATCCACCTGTTCGGCATCAGCGACCTTTACCTCATCAGCAGGCGTGGAGGCTGCCGGTACGGCTTCTTCGATCTCACCAGAGTGGAGACTTCCTAACGCTGGTGTTGGTGCAAGGGATTCGGATGTGGGCACCTCGGCGGCGCGCACTAGCGAGAGCAGTCCACCGATCTCATCGGTGATCCGTTGACGAACCGCCCGGTCACGGTTGACGATGTTGGCCAACTGCTCCTGCCGACGAGCGAACTCTCCCTCCAACTGGGTCAGTTCCTCGAGCAAATTCTTGCGGCGCTCCTCTTCGATCAGCCTTGAAGTCGTCCTGGCCTCAGCCAAGATACGCTCAGCCTGTCGCTGAGCTTCTGCACGAATCTCCCGCGCCTCCTTTTCGGCATCAGTTCTCAGCTGATCAGCCGCCTTCTGTGCCACGATCAACGTCCTTTGAATGACATCATCGCCGAACTCTCCAGCTGGTGGGCCACTGCTAGCGTTCACGGGAGGATTCGCCTTGAGGCGAGCAAGCTCCTCACGCGCCTGCGTGAGTTGGTTCTCGAGAACCTCAACACCTTTGGCTACCTGCTCAAGAAACTCGTCGACATCCTCTTGGTGATAACCTCTCATGCGCTCGCGAAACTCAACCTCGCGAATCTTTTGAGCATCGACTGCACTTCCGTCCACAGCACCCTCCCTTACGAGCCCATACACCATTGCTCTAGCGAAATCAACTAGCGCCCACGTCATACATCGACGAGCGCTAGCTCCAACCTTAGATCCGGCTGACGATCGGAATGATGATCAGCTCGATCAGCAAAATCACGATGAGCGGTGCGAAGTCAAAACGAATCGAGCTTCCACCCACCGAAGGTATCAATCTACGAATTGGATTCAAAACTGGCTCCGACAAGCGAGTGAGCAAATAGCGAAAACGATCCATCGGCCCACCCGGGTTCGTTACCGGGAACCACGTCATCACCACATAGAGCACAATGACGATAACATAAAGCTCTAGCAGTTCGACGATGATTCCGCTAAGACCCATGCAGGCCAACTCCCTTCGCTACCGTACGCTGGCGCATGCGAAACATCTCCTCATCCGCCACCTCGACCCGAGCTGGCGAGAGCAGATACACGCTCGTACTTATCTCCTTCACTTTACCACCCAACGCGTAGGTAAGTCCTGAGGAGAAGTCGATAATTCGCCGACGCAAATCACGATCGACCCCCTCCAGGTTGATGATCACCGGTTGATCAGACTTCATGCGATCACCGATCTCTTGGACATCTGCATACTTGGTAGGCAAAACGAGATGGATTTTGGCTCGCTCAGGTTGCGGGTTGAAGGGGCGAAGCACAGCAGCGCGATGTTCCTGGGGATCCTCGCGAGGTTGTTGAGCAACGTTGGTGGCGCCACCGGAGACAACCTGAACGCGGGGAGGCTGCTCGCGCCGTTCGTAGACTGGTGGCACCGAACCTTCAAGATCAGTAACCTCACCGTCCATCTCGTCGTCCTCAGTTATTCCCAGCCACGCAAGTGCACGCTTCAATCCCGGCATTTATCCTCCTACCCCACTCATTAACGCTCTATCGTAGCACGCTCTTGACCACGCGCTCCGAATAAAACACTACCTAACCGCACCATAGTAGCACCCTGAGCGACGGCCACCTGGTAATCGGCTGACATTCCCATGGAATATTCCCTAAGTCCCAAACTTTCCCCGAGTAGATGGACACTCTGGAAGTACAGGCGACTCTGTTCCTGAGACCCGGGGAGTGCCATCCCCATCAAGCCGATAACCTGAAGGTTAAGATTCCGACCGAGCGCCACCAACGATCTCACCTCGTCAGGCTCTGCGCCATTTCTTCCTTGTGGGTTTCCCGGAGGAGCAACTTGAACGAGCAGGTCCCCGCGATATTCAAGCGTGGCCAGCGTCTCGAGTTCCGACGCTCGTGAGATCGTCTCGATTACTGATGCATACTGGCAGACAAGCTTCAAATGCCTTCGCTGAATCGTACCCAAATAGTGCCATCGAGGTTTGAGGCCGAGTCGTTCAGCTTGAGCTGCCTTCGCAGCCAGCTCCTCAGCGTAATTCTCGCCGATGTCTGTCAAACCTGCGCTGAGGGCGCTAGCCACCGCATCGACCGGATGCGTTTTGGTAACGGCGACAATGTTTATGGCATCTGAACCGCCGTGGCGCCGTATCACCTCTCTTACCTGAGACAGACGTGCTCCAACGTCGTCATAGAGGGGCATCAGGGCCTGCCTGCGCCGACGAGCGTCATCTGACGCTCGGGCGTACCGTCGCGCCGATAGGAGTGGTAGACATCGTTGCAGAACGTGCATTGGTCGACAGAGACCACACCTTGCACACGTTGGCGCAACAGTAGACCCGATAGAGCCAACTCTAACGAAAGATTATCGCCAACAAAACTCGCTTGACCGAAGCGCTGTGCAACCACGTACCGCTCAGGGCCGAGAAATTCATAACAGCAGGAACGAATATGCGGACCAATGACCGCAACAAGACCGTCCCCACCAAGGTGAGCCAGACCCGCCTCGACGATCCCAGCAGTCAAACCCCTCCAACCAACGTGAAGAACCACAGCATCACCGTTACGGTTCGCAACAACGAGTGGGAGACAGTCCGCGGTCCGTATCGAGGCCAGTCCTCTGTGTCCCGCAGGGATGTAGATCCCATCCGCCTCGATGGGCTCGGCCTCGCTCAGGCTCTCGTCGATCATGACTACCTTCGCGCTATGAACCTGGTTTAGCTGTGCGGGTGACCCACCGCCACCAATCAGTGCAACCGCCTCAGAGACGACATCCACCCGATCGGTGAAGACCACCCTCACACCACTCTCACGGAGCGAGAGCGCGATCATCAGCGGAGAAAGAAGGGTACGTCGCCATCATCTGGATCCTCTGGATCCGTTTCGACCTGCGTGGTCGCTGGTTCTGGCGGCACCACCGGTACGCCAAAATCAAGGTCCTCTTCAGCCGGCGGAGGTGTCACCCGAAGATTCGGGCCGCCCTCACCCCAGACGTCGAAGCCAGCCGCGATGACCGTGACCTTCACCTCATCCTCCATCGATTCATCAATCACGCTACCCACAATGATGAGGGCATCGCTGGAGGCTGCATTTTGAATAATGTTGGCGGCCTCATTCAGTTCAAAGATACCGAGGTCAGTACCTCCAGCGACGTTGAGCAAGATGCCCTGTGCTCCATCGATCGAGGTCTCAAAGAGCGGCGAGGTGATCGCGTTGCGCGCTGCGGTTGTCGCGCGGTTCTCTCCACTAGCGATGCCAATGCCCATGATGGCCGTACCGGCGGAAGCCATGATGGCCCGGACATCTGCGAAGTCGGTGTTGATAACCCCTGGCGTGGTGATGAGATCGGTAATCCCCTTCACCCCGGACAACAAAATATCGTCCGCCATTCGAAAGGCAGCGATCATCGAGGTCTTCTCATTCGCGATCGTCAAGAGCCGATCGTTAGGTATCACAATCAGCGTATCTACATGTTCACGTAAACGATCAATGCCTTCGTCCGCCTGCGCAGCTCGACGCTTGCCTTCAAACCCAAAGGGCCGCGTGACAACCCCTATCGTAAGGGCACCAATCCCTCTTGCGATCTCCGCAACGACCGGAGCACCACCCGTCCCAGTGCCGCCGCCCTCGCCAGCGGTGATGAACACCATGTCGGCACCGGTCAGCGCCTCTTGGATCTCATCCTTGTGCTCCTGAGCCGCCGAACGGCCAATATCAGGGTTGGAGCCAGCACCCAGACCGCGGGTGAGTTGGCGTCCGATATCGAGCCGAATATCAGCATCGCTCATCAGTAACGCCTGGGCATCGGTGTTGATCGCGATAAATTCAACGCCCTTGAGGCCAGCCTCGATCATCCGATTCACGGCATTGCCACCACCACCACCGACACCGACGACCTTGATCACGGCGATGTAATTCTGCGCGTCATTCACTTCGCATCCCACCTCCGCTGAATCTTGGCTCGAACCACCACACGGCCTCCAATTACATAAAATTCCTGCAGCTCGTTGGATCAACCTCAGCGCTACCTCTGAATTTGACTAGCCTACACGATCGTTGAGGAGAACCGCTGGACTATTTGGGTTAATCACGTCGACAACAGCCCCTGGCGCAGAAAAGCGCGTACAGGCGTTCACCTCCGCGCGAGCAAGTACGCCACTCCCCAACAGACACTCAGCAGAACCGGGCAGCCCAATCACAATTCCAGACCTGGGCACCTCGCCAACAGCGATCGCTTCCCCACTCTCCTTCGGAACTCGATCCCGCCAAAGAGCCCCAACGACGGCGGCAAACCGTGCAGGCACTACGTCACCAACCTCCGGTTGCCACGGACAGTTGGCCGCCATGGCGGTAAGCACGAGAGGGCAGAGAGAGATAGATGGTCCCGGCCCTGGTGGCTTGCCAGCGATCACCGCACCAGTGCCGGTCAGTGCATAGCCATCTTTGAGATAGCCCACCGGAGGAATCTCGGAGAGCTCCGCCTCCACCGAAGAGGGCCACCGTGTGGCCAGCATATGTAGCCGGACCTCTGCGCCCAGGACGCGCTCAGATGAAAATCGGTTGGTGACTGCGTCGATCGATACCGACCAGATGTGACGACCACCAAGTATGGCCAACAGCCGACCAGCAGCCAGGCTACGCTCCCTGGCGGTACCACCCAGAACCGTCACCGATTGGACGCGCAAGCTGGGCCCATCGTAAAGCCAGCCAGCGGCACCGGTCAGTGCAACGATCACCGCGTAGACCGCTAGTCTCCGGAGCCTTCTGCGCCATCGCGTGTCACGAACCGCCTGAGCGTCACTTGCGCGCATGCCCGAACCTACCTCACGTACAGAGAACGCTCGCCTGATCGGACAAACATCCGTTCGTACAGCCTTCTCCCGCGAAGCCTGCAACGAGGAGCCAACAACCTAGCCCGATAGGGGTCGAACCTCAAGCAACGCAGCATCGGCTTTGTCCCTCCCACTCCTGCACTACGAGAATCCAACCAACCTCACCTCAGAGCGCAACTCGACCCCAGTCCTGAGCTTGACCGTCTCGCCAACGACATGCATCAAGTGGAACACATCGTCCGCCGAACCCTGAGGATCCGCTTGGATGAAGTTCGCGTGCTTGGCTGACACCATCGCAGTCCGGTATCGATAGCCCTTCAGACCGCTCTCCTCGATCAGCTGCGCAGCGGGGGACGTCGACGGATTCATGAAGACCGAGCCTGCGTTTTGTCCACCTGGCTGATGAGCACGGCGCCAGGCCACGATGTCGCTAAGCTCCCCAGCCAATACGCTAGGATCACCTGGAGCGAGCTCAAGACGCGCGGCGATAACCACCTGACTCTCCCGTATCGAAGAGGATCGATAGCCAAGCTCCAGCGCTCCCACAGGCTCCCAGGCAGAGGGTGCATCGGTCTCAAGATCTACAAGTAGTGCTTCGCGAAGTGTCTCGGCTAGGACATGGCCATGACCACCAGCGTTCATTCGTACCGCGCCCCCCATGCTACCTGGTACGCCGACTGCCCAGGTGAACCCACCAAGCCCAAGCGTAGCTATCCTCCTGGCCATCACCGGGAGAGGGGATGCGCCGCCAATCTCGACGTTCCTGCCCTCCTGCTTCAGCCAGGAGAATCCAGCCCCTAACGTGATCAGCAACCCACAAAACCCATGATCGGCGACAAGAACATTCGAACCGCGACCGAGTATAAAGAGAGGAATCTTCACCTCACTCCCCACGAGGAGATCACGGAGGTGTTGGAGCTCCTCGACCGTCGAGAGCTCTAACCCTGCTGCGGCCAGGCCGCCGACTCGGTAGGTCGTCCTCGCCCCAAACGGAGCCCCCTCCACGACAAAAAATCCGTCAGCTCTCAGCTTCTGGATCGTCTGCTGAAGTTCCTCGTCCACTTCACTACCACACATCCGCTAGCTCGGTGTCGAGCATGGTGATATCGCCTGCCCCCAAGGTTAAGCAGACGTCATCCGGTTGGAGCAGTCCGCGAACAAAAGGTGCCAGCTCATGCCGAGATGCGCAGTAATGGGCTCGATCACCAAGAACACGGTGCACCGCCTCATAGACCGCCTCGCCACTGACACCAGGAATAGGATCCTCTCCGGCAGCATAGACGTCGGTGATCACCACGACATCGGCCCCTACCAACGCTTCGCCAAGCTCCTCGGCGATAGCCCGGGTTCTCGAGTATCGATGCGGTTGGAACACGGTAACGACCCGCCGAGCTCCGAGCTGTCGAGCGGCCGCGATCGTCGAGGTCAACTCGCTCGGCAGATGTGCGTAATCGTCGATGATACGCACCGAGTCAAGAACGCGGCGGTGTTGGAAGCGACGGGCAACTCCGAGGTAACGACTGAGCGATGGGCCAATCTCATCCAGCGTGACACCCATGGCTGCGACCGCAGCGATCGCCGCTGTAGCGTTCAAGATGTTGTGGAGTCCAAGAACCGAGAGTTCGACGTTGCCAAGCCTTCTCTTGTGTTCAAACACCTCAAATGCCGTCGAGATCGGGGACATCGAAACATTCTTGATCTGATACATCGCCGATTCTGAGAACCCATAGCTTCGACACTCCATCCCTGTGGCAAGCGTCGCCAAGAACGGATCCTCAACACACAGAACCGGTGGAAGATGTGAACCACGGGCGAAGCGAGCGAACGCCTCCTTCAGGTGATCGAAGTCGCCGTAGAACTCCAGGTGGTCGGGTTCCACGTTGGTGATCACGCTTAACGTCGGGTCGAGCTTGAGGAAGGTACCGTCGCTCTCGTCAGCCTCGACAACCATCATTGGAGAGGAACCATAGTGGCCAGAGGCACCTGCCTCATTTAACTCAGCACCGATCACATAGCTCGGGCTGTACCCAGCCTGTGTCAGCGAGAGCCCAATCATCGACGTCGTCGTGGTCTTGCCGTGCGTTCCAGAGATGGCGATCACCTCTCGACCTTGGGTGAGTGCCACAAGAAGCTCCGCGCGCGAAGCGATCGGAATGCCCAACACCAACGACGTCACAAGTTCGATATTATCGGAGGCAATGGCACTCGAGTAAGCGACCAATTGCGCCCCTTGGACATGCGAAGCATCGTGACCGAGGAATACCGCCGCACCGAGCAGCCGCAGTCGCTCCATAACTGCTGACTCCTTAAGATCAGAGCCGGTCACCTCATAGCCTGCCTCGAGCAATAGCGAGGCGAGCGCGCTCATGCCTGCTCCGCCAACACCAACGACGTGAACACGTCGCACACCATCGAGAAGAGTCACTGTTTCACCATCTCGTCCCACATCAACCTAGCCGCCCGTGGATGTGCGAGCGTCTTGGCAGCCGACGCCATTCCAAGGCGCCGCGGCTCATCCTCGACCAGTTCACGGATCATGCTCGCCAACCGGGTTCCCGTAAGTGTGTCATCCTCGATCATCACTGATGCACCGGCTCGGACAAAGACTTCCGCGTTACGGCGTTGATGATCATTCGGCGACTTCGGCAACGGAATGAGAATCGACGCAGCCCCGAATTCTGCGATCTCAGTCAGGGTACTCGCCCCAGCTCGGGCGACCACCAGATCAGCTGCCCTCAGGTAGCGATACAGGCCTGGATCCCAACCGAGCGATAGGTAACGAGGGTTATGGACCATCGATGCCACCTCGCTTAATCCGTTCTTGGAACCCATGCTATGGACTACCTTCACGCTGGTTAGGTCCGCAAGTTCCTCGGCCGCCTCCACAGTGGCGATGTTGACGCTGCGAGCCCCCAGCGAACCCGAGGTGACGACGACCACCATATCGTCGTCCCCAAAGCCCAGAGCAACGCGGGTACCCTCTCGGTCACTAAGCGCTGCGACCTCGCGGCGCGGAGGATTCCCCACCACCGCGGCGCGACGCACCCAACTCTTGGGCAACGGCACCGGCCAGGCGAGAAAGATCTCCTTCGACCAGAGGCCAACGAGACGGTTGGATCTCGTCAGTGCCGCATTCTGCTCAAGCAGATAGGACCGCGCACCACGCGCCCGTGCCACGAGCGAGACCAGCGGAGTGTGAAAGCCGCCAAAGCTAATCACCATATCCGGACGAGGCAAGGAGCGAAGGAGTGATAGGTTTGCCGAGATCGCCTTTGAATTCGCGATCATGGCCGCAGCGATCTGCCGAACCCCTCGGGGAAACCCGGTTCCACTGACCCGGGCAATATCGACGGTTGGATCCAAGGTTAACTCGGCGGTCACCGCGTAGTCGACCGGTCGATCAGTGGTGATGAGTACCGGGCGTACCCCATCGTCGAAGGCCTCGATCATGGATAGGCCAGCATGGATATGGCCCGCAGTGCCACCAGCCACAACCCAAACCACTCGACTCATACGATCCGCCTTCTACGGAGAACGCCACCCACCAGTCCCAATGCTGCAAGCGTCACTACCGTCGAGGAACCACCCGCGGAGATCAGTGGGAGTGGCACGCCAGTAACAGGCAGCAACCCGATCACTGCACCAATATTGAGCGTAGTCTGCACCATGAGCCACACAGCAATGAGGAAGGTTAGAGTGCGCTCAGCAGGATCAGCGAGCTGTTCAGAGAGCTGGAAAATGACGACTACCAGGGCAACGATCAGCAACAGAATGACTACTGAACCCAAGAGGCCGAAATCCTGACCAACCACCGCGAATATGAAGTCGGTCTGGGCATTGGGCACATACCCCCAGTTCGCTAAGCCAGTACCTAGTCCTGTCCCGAGCAGATGACCGGAGGCAAACGAGTTGAGTGCTTGCACCTCCTGGTAGGAGTAGCTGGCTCGGTACTCCCACGGGTGCAAAAAGGAGAGTAATCGTAGGCGACGGTAGGTGCTCGAAAAAGCGCCGATGACCCCGATGAGAACCGATGCTCCCGTCACGGCCGTCAACGCACGACCGCGAACTCCTCCGACATAGAGTGCGCCGAGACCCAAGGAGAAGACGATCATCGCTGTACCCATATCGGGTTCGAGGAAGATCACCCCAGCCATCAGGGCTGTGACCACGATGACAGGCCCAACCAGCTGCGTAGGACGCCTACTGGTGACAAGACGCGCCAAGAACAGGACGAGGGCGAGCTTGGCGAACTCCGATGGCTGTACTTGGATTGGACCAAATTGAAACCACCGATCCGCACCCCCCACGCTGCGACCGACTCCGGGAAGCATGACGGCCAGGAGCATCGCGGCCGCGACGAGCAGCAACAGAGGCGCCAACTTTAGCCAGACTCGCAACGGCACTACTGTCATCACGACGAAAGCCACTCCTCCAATCACTAGCCAGAGCACCTCATGGCTGATCAGGGAGGTTATCGAGGCATGGGCAGCGATGGTGGCGACGTAGGCAGCAGCCACCTCGAGAATGGCGCCAACGGCTAATAGAATCAGGACGAGCCAATAGAACGTCGCCTGCAGACGAATCCTCTCGAGTGCACCACGAACATAGGTCGTCACCGACTACCCCCCTTCTCCATCTTCGTCTCGCGATCCGATCGGGGACTCCGAAGCTTCACGTCCCCTGTCATCCGCTAGTCCCACCGATGACTTGCCGACGATGTTGGCAACAACTGCTTTGAAGTCAAGCCCGCGCTGGGCGTAGCTGTCATACCAATCAAAGGAGGCAGCACCGGGTGCCAGCAGCACCACATCCCCCACGTGCGCCTTGGCTGTCGCCATCTCCACCGCTTCCCTCATCGAAGATGCATCGCTTGTCGACACGCCATGGGCACGAAAGAGCTCACCGATCTCGGAACCACATTCACCAATGGTTACACAATGGCGGACCTGTTCGGCCGCTGCAACCATCGGTTCGAATGAGAGACCTTTGCCTCGCCCACCAGCGATAAGAACGACATGAGCAAACGAGGTGATTCCAGCTGCTGCTGCGACCGGGGTAGTGGCCTTGGAATCGTTAACGTACCGAACGCCATTCGCCTCACCAACGAGTTCTTGTCGGTGTTCGAGGCCCGTAAACTGCTCCAACACATCACGCACCTGCTCGAGATCGGCACCAGCCGCATCTGCGGAGGCCCATGCAGCCAACGCATTGCTGATACCGATCGGCCCGCCTCGGCCGAGGGATGTGACAGGCATCAGGGCAACCTCATTTGGACCAACGAGGCTACCCTGTGTGACGCGGTAATCAGCAGCACCTATCATCGAGAATGTCCTACGCTCAATCCCATCGGGCAACGGTGTCGCCTCGACAACCGCATCATCGGCGTTGAGGATCGCCGTCCCTGCATCTGGGAGGTTTGCAAAGAGTTTCGCCTTGGCGAGCCGGTAGGCCTCAAGCGTGCCATGCCAGTCAAGATGGTCGGGGGTGAAGTTCGTCCAGGTAGCTGACGTTGGCGCGAACGTCGGCGCCCAGGTGAGTTGGAATGAGCTCGCCTCGACCACATAACGCGTCGCCTTTGATTGTGCCACCGCTGCAAAGGAGACCCCAGCATTGCCACACAGCACCGTATCCGATCCCA
The DNA here is from genome assembly GCA_021822605.1 of Actinomycetes bacterium. Taxonomy (GTDB): domain Bacteria; phylum Actinomycetota; class Acidimicrobiia; order Acidimicrobiales; family Acidimicrobiaceae; genus Ferrimicrobium. The sequence continues at coordinate 46,860 of JAKAQL010000003.1, read as the reverse complement.
GCATCATCTGTGTCAGGGTCGCCACCGTCGTTTTTCCGTTGGTTCCGGTGATCGCCGTGATCGGTGCATCCGCAAGCAACCAACCGAGTTCAAGCTCTCCGATCACTCTGTTGGCGAGGGGTTCGAGCCCCAGTTGCTCTGGTGAGATGCCCGGACTCACCACCACGAGGTCCCAGGCCTCCCCGCGAAGCTCCGCGATCGTTCCAGAGCGCCAGAACCCCGGTTGCCGCATACTCGCCTGCTCACGGAGCCACTCATTGTCTTCAGCCAAGGAAAGGTACGCGCCAGAATCAGCGAGGGCATCAGCCACCCCACGCCCACTGATTCCAAAACCGACAATCAAAACCCTAGCCCCAGCAAGATTCATCGTCCGAAACTCCCGAGCGAGAGAAAATCAGCGTAGAAGGCCCCCACAGCGATCGCAGTGACGACCCCCGCGAAAATCCAAAGCCGGATGAGGACCGTCGTCTCTGGCCAGCCATAGAGTTCAAAATGGTGATGGATAGGTGCCATCTTCAAGATCCGCCGATGAAAGACGCGAAAAGAAAAGACCTGAGCAATGACACTGAGGGTCTCAACGACGAACAAGCCCCCGAGGAGCAACAGCAGCAGATCAAGCCGTAAGACGAGCGCGAAAGCACCAAGTCCACTGCCGATCGCGAGCGAACCGACGTCGCCCATGAAGATCTTCGCCGGCGGAGCATTCCACCAAAGAAACCCGAGGATTGCCCCAACAAAGCACATGGCGAGCACCGCCAAGTCGAGCGCGTCATGAACCCCATAGGCAGCGACGTGGCGAAACATCCAGTAGGAGATCAATGCGAGCGCCGCAAAAGCAAAGATACCCGCCCCTGAGGCTAGACCATCGAGGCCATCGGTTAGGTTGACCGCATTGGACGTGCCCACAACCACGAAGACGGCGAAGATGCACCAGCCTACGGTACCGAGGCCAATGCTGAGACTCCCAAGTCGGACAAACGAGATCGCCGTTGGGACATGAGCCCATGAATGGGCCAAAATCGCAAAGGCGGTGGCCACCAGGACTTGGCTTCCAAACTTGGCCGTCTTGGTCAGTCCAAGGCTGCGACGGTTACGCACCTTGAGAAGATCGTCGATCAATCCAATGATACCGGAGAGGATGGTCACTCCAACGACAAGAATTCCAGAGCGCGAGAAGCTCACCCCAAGGTGGAAATGGACGAGCAGATAGCTGAGTACGATGGCGATCAGGATGGCGATGCCACCCATGGTGGGAGTCCCTGCCTTGACCAGATGGCGACTCGGCCCATCCTCTCGTATCTGTTGACCGACGCCGTGTGAACGTTGTCGATCGATCAAGATTGGAGTGATGAACACAGCGATGATAAGGGCAAGTCCACTGCCGGTGAGGATCGCGATCAACCTTCGCCGTCCCCGAGTTCAAGCACTGCCCGCAACGCCTCGTCGTAGTCGTCAAAATCATAACTCGCCGAACCAATACGCTGGCTCCGTTCGTGTCCTTTGCCGGCGACCACTAAGACGTCTTCGTCACAGAGCTCATCGACGGCGGTACGAATGGCCAGACGGCGATCGAGGATGATTCGTGGCTTCGCCACGTTGGTACACCCCGCCGCGATGTCATCAGCAATCGCCTGTGGATCCTCCGACCGAGGGTTGTCACTGGTAATAATGACAACGTCAGCGAGCCGCTCCGCGGTAGCGCCCATCAGCGGTCGCTTGCCATGGTCTCGCTCTCCGCCAGCGCCAAACACCACCATGAGCTTGCCAGTGCGGCCAAGGGACAATCTCGCCGCGGTCAGCACCTGCTCAAGCGCCCCTGGAGAGTGAGCGTAGTCGATGAAGATCGAACCATGGCGACTCGGCACCCGCTCGAGTCGGCCGCGTGGCGCTTGCACCTCGCGCGCCACTTCAACCAGGTCATGAAGGTCGAAACCCAGGGTTTCAAGGGCGATCAGAGCCATGTGAAGGTTCACCAGATTGTGGTGGCCGATCAATGGCGCAGCAAAGCGATGGCCGCGCAGATCGAAACTCAGGCCGTAGGGTCCGAGAGTCACCTGACTCAACTCGGCATCTGAGACACCAACGACCGGGACCTCTGCCACTTCAAGCAAACGCTGCCCCCACGTATCATCGGCATTGACCACCCCGAGCTTGGCATAACGCGGGTGAAAGAGTGAAGCCTTCGCCTCGAAGTACTCCTCCATCGATGAATGAAAGTCGAGATGGTCTTGACTCAAATTGGTGAACATCGCTACCTCGACGTTGAGATAGCGGACTCGATCCATAGAAAGCGCGATCGAGGAGATCTCCATGGCCGCATAACTCCTGCCCTCTGCGACAAAATGAGCAAGTCGGCGAGCGACCTCAGGAGCCTCCGGCGTCGTAAGACGCCCCCAGAGCGTGCCCATGGTTCCAACCCCGCAACCGAGGAGACCTAGCATCTCGGAGATCAATGAGACCGTAGTTGTCTTCCCATTGGTACCGGTCACGCCAATGACCTTCAGGTGTTTCGATGGTTCGCCATAGACAAGCTGACTCGCCAGGGCAACGCGATCTCGAATACGAGAGCTCTCGACGACAATCTGTGGTAATGCAGTCTCCAGCACTGGCGTGGCCACCAGCAGCGCCAACGCTCCGTTGCTCTCGGCCTGGCCCACAAAGATCCGCGAGTCAACATGCGCACCAGGCACCACAGCAAAGATATCTCCGACACTCAGGAGGCGGTGATCCATGGCGATACCAGTCGCCGTTATGCTCTCGTCGCCACACCCTATCAGCTGTGCATCAAGCCGACGAGCCAACTCGCCCAACATCACTGCGGCATGCCTCGTCTCACCCACTCCTCCACCCCAACCTGGACCATGAACATAACTATGGTACAGGCACCGAGTGCTCCCGATAGTCACTCACGCGACCTTGAGGCAGAAGACCCTGCTATCGCTGGCAAGAGTGTGGACTCGACTGCGCCCGTCGGACTCACCCCGTAGCGGGCGAGCGCGTAGCGCATGATCTGAGAAAACACTGGAGCCGCTGTCATGCCACCATAGATTGGAACGGGTTGATCGAGCATCACTATGGCGCTCAAGACAGGATGCTGGGCCGGTACCATCCCAACGAAGGTACCCCAGTAGGCGCCCATCTGGTAACCCGCCTGAGTGTGTAACGGCTTCTGAGAGGTTCCCGTCTTACCAGCGACCAGGTACCCAGGAATGCTGGCATCAGGTGCGGTAGCGTTGGCACCCGTCACGCCTGACAGCAGCTGGATCATCTCCTCGTCAACCGTCTTTGGAACGATTCGACGCGGCGCAGGTGACTGCAGAGGGACGACATGACCGTCGGCGCTCACAGTGCCAAGCACCAATTTCGGCGTGACCATCACCCCACCGTTAGCGATGGCGTTATAGGAGTCGAGAACTTGAAGTGGGGTCACCAGTTGATCCTGTCCGATGGGGGTCGAACCAATCGCAGTCGGTGACCACTGGCTCACCGGCTTCAGGTATCCCTGTGTCTCCCCTGGAAACGCCAGCCCAGTGGGCTCTCCCCAACCAAAGCGCTCGAAGGAGGCGAGCAAGCGGGCCGGACCAAGACGTCGAGCGATCTCAATGGTCCCGATATTGGAACTCTGTGCCAAAATCTGACGCATCGAGAGGACCTCGGTTGGGTGAGGTTCGGCATCGTGGAAGATTGAACCATCGATGTCGAGCTGACCAGGTACCACTTCTGTAGAGGTAGGCGTGATCAGGTGGTCCTGGAGAGCAGCGGTGAAGGTGGCGATCTTGGCGACTGACCCAGGTTCGTAGGCATACGCCACCGCCTGATTGATCCAGCTCTGTGTTGGGAGTGCTCGAGTGACATCAACCGGTTGGGCACCGTTGGCCAACGGGTGAGCGCCAGGAAGCGGTGGCGCCGTCAACGAGACCATTGCCAAGATCTGCCCAGTGGCCACATCCATAACAACAGCGGTCCCACCGATGGCATTTGTCTTCTCAATCTCACCCGCGACCGCCTGTTCCGCATACTCCTGCAGGTCTGGATCGATCGTCAACTCCAGGCTCTTGCCCTGCACAGGCGCCACTCGTTTGACGACCGCGTCGGGTAATGGAAGGCTTCCGGCAGCAGTCCGCTCCACCTCGTAGCCATTCTTACCAGCGAGCTGGTTTTGATACTGGTACTCGAGCCCAAAAAGTCCATTATCATCGGCCCCGACCCGCCCAATTACCGGTTCGGCCATGGAACCAGCTGGATAGTAGCGAGCCTGCCCAGGCGTCACATTGATGCCCGGCAGCTCCCCATCGAGCGCCATCGACTCAATTCTCGAGCCAACCGACTGGTGCACCAGTTGGGCGACGACGGAGTAACCCCCCTTGACGGTCAGCGCACTCTCAACCTGGGTCGCTGGCAATGCCAGCAGTTTGGCCAGCGTCGCGGCTTCAGGAGCAGGATCCTTAATCAGCAACGGGTCGGCAATGATAGTGTCGCGCAACTCTGACATCGCCAACACCTCACCATTTCTGGCCACAATCGATCCGCGCAGGCCTGGGAGCGTTACGGTCGTCTCTGCCTCTTGTACCGCGAGGTTCGTGTAGCTCGAGGACGCCAGCAACGTCACGCGCAACAGCTGAACGACCAGCGCTGTCGTCATAATGCCGCAGAGCAGCAACGTCAGGCGAGCACGCCGGGTACGTTTTCTAGTTGCCACCGACTACCTCACCAGCCGGGAGTGGAAGCGTTGGACTCGTGGCCACCGATTGGGGCAGAGGGATTGCGTTCTTGGTGCCCGCGCCAGGAACGACATCGACCGACCCTGGTAGCGTCAGGTGAAGATGTGCGCTCGCATAGCTCACGATTCGCTGAGGTGAGGAGAGCTCGGCCACCTCAAGCTTTAGGTCACTCTGGGTGTGCTCGGCCTGGGTAATCTCCGTTTGCAGTTGACCAACCGCCGACTCCTCCAATTCAATAGCGATCCTTGCGAGGACCACCATCCCCATCAGTACAATGACCATGAGGTAGATGACGACCCTACGTACTTTATGGGTCCTGGCAGCCCTTCGAACAGGCTTGACCAGTACGAGCTCGGGCTGTTGTCGATGTGGATGCTCTCGCGGAGCAATTTGTGGGAGCGTGACTACACGTGCCATGAGGGGACCTGCTCCCAATATCGTTGTACCACCTCGGAGATGTCATCGGCAGTACGCCGCAGCATTCGCAGACGTGCACTCCGAGAGCGTGGATTCACCTTTTGTTCCTCCTCGGACGGTATGAGCGCATGGCGCATCATACGGGAGCCGACCGCCTGAGCACCGCAGTTGCACCCGAGGCGAGGTGGGCAAACGCACCCCCCAGTCTCGACCAGATGCATGAAACGCTTGACGATCCTGTCTTCACCTGAGTGATAGCTGATGACCTGCATCACTCCCCCACGATCGAGGAGACCAAATGCGAGTGGCAAAAAGTTAAGTAGCTCCTCTTGTTCCTGGTTCACCCTGATACGTAACGCCTGAAAGACTTTGGTGGCTGGATGCAGACGACCACCCCGCAGTCGTGCAGGCGTTGCAGCCGCAATCACCTCAGCCAGCTGACCGGTGGTCGCAGGGGGTTGGCTCTTGATGGCACTGGCATATCGACTCGCAAGGGACCCAACGCCATTCTCCCGAAAGACAGCGACAAGATCCTGTGGTGTCGCTGATAGCAAGTACTCCGCCACCGTCTCCGATCCACCGTCCTGGTCCATCCGCATGTCGAGTGGTGCATCAAAACGAAAGGAGAAACCACGACCTGGATCATCGAGTTGCAGTGAGGAGACGCCGAGATCAGCCAAGACACCGGCGACACGAGCAAGAGGTGCCGTCACAGCCATTACGTCACCAAACCTGCCGTGGAGCAGCCGGACCCGATCACCATAGGGAGCCAGTCGTTCACGCGACGACGCAAGGGCTTGCCGATCGCGATCGACACCGACGACATGGGACCACTCGAGATCATCCAGAATCCGCTGGGCATGGCCTCCGAGTCCAATGGTGGCATCCACGATAATCACTGAGGCGCTCTGATGCTCCCGAAAGCCATCCACCACCTGTGCGGCCAGTACCGGGGCATGCGCGTATCGCACCCTGGGCCGCCCCCCGATTGGGTCGTTGGGCGGGTTGATCGACTCCTGGCGGGTAACTGCCGTCGGCTCCTCCACCTTGCGGTCACTCGGCACGAAGATCACTCTCTTGATACTGACTCCATTGCAGCGGATCCCAGAGCTCTATCGTTCCAAATGCTCCATTTACCAGGACATCGTGATCCAAACCAACAAGAGTGCGCAGCGGTTGGGGCAGACCGATGCGGCCGAGACGATCGATCTCAATATCGAAGGCTTGACGACCCCAGTCGCGTAGTCGCCGACGCTCTAGCGATTCATCCCAACTCTGTGCCGGCACTGCGTTCACAAAGGTTTCGAAGTCCTCCACCGTCCATATGACGATGCAGGCATCGCCGTACTGCGACGGCGTTGCATAGCATCTGTCGGAGAAGCTGGTGCGAAAACGTGCGGGCAGTGTCAAGCGACCCTTGAGATCAAGGGAGTGGGTGTAGCCACCGAAAAACTTCGCCTTTACCTCACCTGTCTGCCACACCGAACCGACTGTCCTCTCCACCATCAACCAATGGGCCCCACTTTACCCCACAATTCCCCACTGACCCACGAAATTTCGGCATGAAAGTAGCGAAACATGACTATTTTTTGGCCAAAGCAGGTTTTATACGTACTGATGTACGACTACAGCGCGGTGATAGCTTGCACGATCCGATCTTGGAGATTTTGCCGCGAAACCTTGACAAGGGGTGCTACCCCAGCCACTCGAAGTGGTTGATTCACAAACTGGTCATCCGCAAGCAGACCACGCAGCGAGCTCTGATTCTCTCTCCACAGCAATGAGACTTGAAAACATGCTTGACCGCGTGAGCGTCTCTGTGCCAATCCGAGCACCTTGGCGCCCTCGATCGTGACCTCACCAAAGCCGAGATCACCAAAACAGATCAGCCGGCCAAGCTCAGTGCGCGGTTGGCGATCCTCAACAACCTGCGCTGGGAGTCCAAGACCGCGGAGAACGTTTGCCACCGCGGCACCCAGCCAAAGAAAAGAGGTACCAAGGTCCCAGGGCACAAGTGGGTCATCGAGACCTAGATACAGCATGAGCCAGATTTGAGACCCCGGTTCGACGAGCACTGCTCCACCACCGCTCCCACGCCGCACAACAGCCAGACCCTCATGTCGAGCCCGTTCGAGGTCGAAGGCGTCGCCGACGGTGGATGATCCAAGTACCAACGCCCGGTCCGTAGGTTCGCCAATCCGGCAAAGGCGCTGTCTGGGGCCTAGGACGGGCCAGGAGTCATGGAGACCCGCGGCGCTCCAGGAGACCGACTCTACGCGCCATTGGCCAGGATGGTCGGGGCTCACTCAGCCAGAATTCCAGGGATCAACGGTCTCCGCCCCCCTACATACGGGCAGTGTCGACAACCAAGATTACAGCAAATACCCTGGGCCAGCAGAGTGCTCGAGCAGAGCACCGTATCGCCGGTCTCTGGATCAGGATACGAATCGAGGCCCGCGTCGCAAGCATCACGATGCAGCTTCAGCCTGAGAAGTGCCAACGGATGATCGTAATCAAAACGGCGTTCCGAGGGAAGATACCGTATCCGTTGCTCCCGCTCATCATCGAATCCAGCCATCACCGCCGAACTTCCTATCCACAGCTGCTCCATCCACAGCTGCTCTATCCACCGCTGGAGGGAAAGCCAGCCGTCCGCCAGAGACGCTGCCGACTGAGCGCAATGATCGAACCACCCGTCCAACTCTGAACGAGTGCAAGTTCGACATGATCGCCTCGCATCGCCCTCCGACTACGGTAGTCTAGTCCCAGGGATCAGAGCAGGCAAGGAGAAGTGTGGAGGCCTACGTCTTAATCCAGACAGAGATCGGAGCGGTAGGCAAGGTCCTGCCAGCCATACGTTCATTGCCTTTGGTCGAACGGGCTGACGATGTCACCGGACCATACGATATCATCGCCCTCATGCAGGCCGACACGCTTCCCGAGATCGGCAGCCAGGTGGTGGAGGGCATTCAAGTCATTGAAGGAGTGACACGAACGCTCACCTGCCCAGTGGGACATCTCCAGCTTGAGATGCTTCTCCCTCATCCGTCCTAGGTACATTGCGTTGGTTCGGCGGTCACTGATCGGATCGCCAGATCAGCCTGTGAGTGCTAACCCTTGCACGACAAGGCGCGCGACGCCGACCCCGATCTATGTCGTGCATCGCTGCCCCTGATCCCAGGCCTAGTTTGTGCACAACCGACGACCATAAGCGTGCCTTCCCTCCACCACCACAGTGCCTAGAGGGTTGCGATCGCCACTTTTGCCGGGCGCAGTGGGCCAGCAGACTCCCCGTACACTGGATTCTGAAGGTAAAGAGTCCGGGGCGTGGCAATCACGGTAGCCATTGTCACGTTCTTATTCGCGGCCAACAGGACCTTGGCCAACACGCCTGGCGGAGAATAGCGGCCGATAACCAGGCGGGTGAACCCACTCGTCGTCTGGCACGATGCTGCAACTATTCCCGTCGCCCCTTCGCTGGCCTCCAAAAATCCGACTTTGATGTGTTCGACGTCACCGGTCCAAGACTCCACAGTGTTGCACAGTCGACGCGCAGCGGGTTTGATCCAAGAACCTGTACCAAACTGGCCGACGGCTGTTCGGCCGCTTGGGCCAAAATCGATGAACGGTGCTCCGCCGAGTTGCAGTTCATCTGCCCGAAGGATAACCTCCTTGGCATTGAGGGCATTCGACTCCGCGAACTGATGGAGCTCCAGCGGGACCGAGAGAATCAGGACCGCCCCAAAAGCGATCATTCCTCGCTTGACCCATTTACCTCGATTAGCCTGACGCCTCTCGAAACGCTCCTCACCAGAACGTCTCCGATGCGGAACCGGCTGATTCGTAGCCACTCACACTCCCTGTTCCGACTCGACGATTACTACGGGGCGTTGGCCCCCTAGATCCAGTTATCCACTGTAGTCGACCGATTCGAACATCGCATGAGACGACAACAGACACCTACCGCTGAACAAAGCATCCACAACCGATCAGGAACTCCCCTCGGAGGTCAACCTCTAGGATGAAGAGAGTGCCCAAGGACCTTCCCATACAATCAGGCGACTCGGAGGGTAACAACTGGGGTCTGCTCACTAGCCACCTCGCCAACCTCCTAGGCATGTGGCCACCCTCTGGCCGACTCCAAGTTCTGCCAACACCTCGTCGACGTCAACCGGGTTGGGATGGGACCACTAGGGCTCTGATCGGCATGATCTCCCCCTTCGGCACCCTCATCTCCATCGACCCCAGCCTTCAACTTGCCCTCGACACTACCGTCTTGGCCGGTGGTCCAAGACGACTTGATACGGTGGAGGTCATAGCGCCTGTACATCCCAGGGGTCAGCTCATCAATGATGAGGATCCTGAGCGAAGAGCGTCTACCAAGTCCACGTCCTTCTACCCGGAATCCGATGGCGATGGCCAATCGAGTTCGTCACAGTTGGTGAGTCACCTTGAGGATGCTCTTGGCATCGAACATGGACTCTGCTTCATGGCTTACTTTCGTTTTACCTTCGCCGCTCCAAACCTCGGCAGACCCGGTGTCTGGGTACCAGCGGAGAGTGGTGATCTACCAGAGTGGCTCCATCCATTTGGAGGGAGGGTACTGGTGGCCTACGACGCTGGCGGCCACGTCGCGGCGGGAGTTGGGCTCAAACATCACGACGATTTTGTCAGAGAACTCGCTGTCGTAACCCAACCAGAGGCTCGGGGCCGCGGACTAGCCAAAGCATTGGTCGCCCAGGCTGCTGAGTGTGTACTTGCATCGGGGATGCTTCCAACCTACCTGCACGCGCCCACCAACCTCGCGTCTGCACGGGTGGCCGAAGCGAGCGGATTCGTCGACCGTGGCTGGCGCATCGTCGGACTCTCCCAGGCGGGTGAGGTGCAGCTACATGCGCGCCTCCGAGCGAACGTGCAGGGCCCGGGTCATTGAATCTCTCACTGGGGCCGCCCAACGGCGTGTAGTTCAGCCCTCAATCTCGCCAGCACCCTCAACCACTGCACTAAGATCAAGGTCATGGGGACGCTGCAAGGGCGAACGGCTATGATCACTGGCGGGTCCAGTGGCATCGGGGCTGCGATGGCCAAGGCTCTACTTGAACAGGGCGCGCGTGTAGCTCTCTGCGCCCGTGGCGGCACTAGGCTGACCACCACCGTCCGGCATTTTGCCTCCTCAGGCTTCGATGTCTTGCCCATCGAGATGGATGTCCGCGACGCCGACGAGGTCGAGCGTGGCGTAACCAGAGTCTATGAACACTTCGGTGAACTCGACGTACTGGTCAACAATGCCGGCATCGGAATGCGGACCGTCAATCCCCGCTTCTTCGAAGAGCCCCTTCCATTCTGGAAGGTGCCGGTTGAGGGTTTTCGTGCGGTGATCGCCACTAACCTCACCGGCTATTATCTCGTCGCCCGCGCGGTCACCCCGAGAATGGTGGCTCGCGGTTCCGGGAAGATCATCATGATCTCAATCAACCACGAGACTATGGTACGCCAAGGCTTCGTGCCCTATGGCCCATCCCGCGCGGCATCTGAAGCACTCGCTGACATCATGGCCAAGGACCTTGATGGTACGGGGGTGACAGTCAATACGCTCCTGCCAGGAGGGATCACCATGACTGGCATGATCCCAGAGGACTCGCCAGAAGAGCTGCGCGCTGCGGCTCTTCCTCCCGAGATTATGGGCCCGCCTATTGTCTTTCTCGCCTCTGATGCCTCACATGGCATCAACGGAGAGCGGATCGTTGCGACTGATTTCGACTCGTGGAGAACGGCCAAGCAGGTTGCCAGGGGGCTTACGGCTCCCTGAGCTTCCACCCAGCGAGCAACTGATTGCTGACCGTGTCTCCGAACCCAGCGCGGCGAGGAGTACTCACCATGTACTACGCCTTCGTCGTTATCGAACCCAGATGGGGTAAACGTTTGGTTGCCACTCTCTAAACTTCTGTCATCGCATAGACTTCGACCTGAGGCGGGGAGGCGCAGTGCCCGAAATCGTGAAGTTGAATCGTCGGCTCTACCTCGATGTGAATCACTTCGCGATCTCGACCCCGTGGGCACATGGATTCATGGCGGGCTACTCACACCTCATTGGTATTGGTCTGCTCGCGCTCCTCTTGCTTATCGCCTGGTGGCGGGCACGTTCACAACCCAGCCCAGAACGACGCGTTGCGAAGGTGCTCTGGGCCGCCGTTGGAACTGTCATCGCCGAGGGAGTATCGCACTACGTTTTGAAACCGCTGATTGCCGAGCGGCGCCCTTACCTTACGCTCGCCCATGTCGAAGTGCTCCTCACTCGCACGTCGGGTTTCAGCTTCCCAAGCGGCCATGCGACGATTGCTGGCGCCGTTATCGTCGGGCTCTGGTTAAGCCACGATCGGATCATGACCGTATTGGCGGTTATCGTTGGAGCATTTTTGGCCTTTGGTAGGGTCTATGTTGGGATGCATTATCCTGGTGATGTCGTAGCCGGATTAGTCTTTGGCGGTCTTCTCGTCTGGGTGTTGTCTCCATTCGGCGTCTGGATTTTGACAAAGATCACCAGGGTGATCGATCGATACCCTCTGACGAGCTGGCTCGTCGAGAACTCCTCCCGCCGCTATGATCACTCCTCCTCCCGCCACTAGATCGCCAAACCGCTAACAGCGCTAGGAGGACTCTCGGTGTATCCGAAGAACGACAGCCGCTTTGGGAGGGGTGCCCACACTTGCGCAACGCGGCGTGAGTCCCTTCGTCAGATCGGTATCGAGGATCGAAATGCCTGGGTCATCAGGATGCTCCGATTCCCTCCACACAGCCCGCTACCTGTATTTGTATCCTTTTGGGGAGGGTGTCCGTCTATAGATCAAGAAGTTCATAAGGGAGAACAAAATGAAAAAGACAGTTGGAACCGCAGATCGTGTCATTCGAATCGTAATCGCAGCCGTAGCTATCGTCCTTGCCTTCGTCGTTGGCGCCAGTAGCGCATGGGGAATCATCCTCTTCATCGTGGCAGCTGTGATGGTAGTGACCGGCTCGTCTGCCTATTGCCCACTCTATAGCATGGCCAAGATCAACACACTCGGTCATGCCAACAAGAGCCACGCCAGTCGGTAGTTAATTCGTCAGGTGGCGACTTGGTCGGGCGCATGCCATCGCGATCATAGCCCATAAGGTGGGCTCCATGGCTAAACACAGCGATCAGGAGGTTCCCGAGCCAAGCTTTGGGGGCCTCCTCTCAGGTGAGATTCCAGGTCTCTATCGCTATGCCTACTCGCTCGTAGGTCGGGCTTCGGAGGCCGAGGATTTGGTGGGTGAGACCCTGGTGCGCGCTCTCGAACGTCAAACTCAATTCCGAAAGGAAGCGCAACTGCGTAGCTGGTTACACCAGATCTTGAGGAACATCGCCATTGACCGCAGCCGTCACTATGGTCGTGAAGACTTGGTCGAAGAAGTAGAGGCCGTGTGGAGCGACGAACACTATCAGGTTGATGCCGAGCTCATTATGGAGCGGATAGAGCTGAGAGGTGAGCTACAGGAGGCACTCTTTCACCTCCCGGTCAAGTACCGGGAGGTCGTGATACTCCATGACGCCGAGGGCTGGTCTATGCCTGAAATAGCATCCATGCTGGAGGTCACCCTTTCCGCAGTCAAACAGCGTCTTCGTCGCGGTCGCATGATGCTGGTGACGAGCCTAGCAAGAGGAGCAGAGCGAAAAGTGGCAAATCGTAACGTCGTAATGAGCTGTGCTGATGCACGGTACCGGGTCTCCGATTACATTGACGGTGAACTTCCCTCGGATCAGGCCGCTCTCTTGGAGGCACACCTCGCAACCTGTGCTACCTGCCCCAGTCTCTACACCTCTCTTGTCGGTGTCACCAAGTCGTTAGGATCCCTGCGCGATCCGAATACCGTTGTGCCGCCTGATCTGGCCAAGCGCATCACAACGAAGTTAGCCCAAGGGGAACCAAAACGAATCATGTAACCCCACCAGCGGCTCGCTTTGCCATCCTCAGAGCTGGGTCAAATCTCCCAACGACGTACTGAACCGTTTGGTACTCGAGGCACCCATGGCGGCGCCTCTTGAGCGCACACTCTGCGTAGCGCCCGCTCCTGTGAATCACCTCCTCCGGTCCAACCTCAGCGACTCGGGCCACCTGTCAACCGAGGGTATCTCGATCAGAGTGAAACCAGGGGTCATACCCAACTCTGTCCAGTCGTCAGCAGTGGATCGCAGATCTCAATCGATGGATCGATGGCAATCAGATGCCAAACCTACCAACTTCTCGATATCAGATATGGCAGTTCTTCTATCTCGAAATGTCGGAGACATCGACGAGGCGTAATCGTCAGAGAACCTACTCTGAACTGCTTTTTTACCGATTCACTTCATCGTTCCAAGGTGCACCCATTTGCTCGCTGGTCATCCAGCGAGTTCGTCAGGTCATTAGAATAGAGATACCCCAATAGGTATACAGCACACGAAGGAGGAGTCCATTGGACCTAGAGATTAAGATCCACGAATTCGAAGCTATCCACAGTGATGATATTGAGATCATCGATGTACGCGAAGAATGGGAGTATGTGGCTGGCCACGTGCCAGGAGCGGTCAACGTTCCACTCTCCTCGTTGGCGGACAACCTCGACTTGATTCCAACCTCCCGCCACTACATCATCTGTGCTTCGGGCGGTCGAAGTTTGAGAGCTGCGGAAGCGCTCCGAGGCGCTGGCTATGAGTCAGTGTCGGTAGCTGGGGGTACCATCGCTTGGATCGACCGAGGCAATGAAGTCATCACCGAGGATGATGATGAGGAGGAGTCAGCCTAGACACTTCAACAGGGGCCATCTGTCAACCCTTTTTCGCGTTCGATCCGCGCAAGAGTGCCGAGTTGTTCCTTTCCGAGATTAGCGGTAAATTGGGCTTGCTAGCCAATGGCCGCATAAAAAGGGGGAGCGATGACTGCGAACGACAACCTGCCCGATCTACCACCGATGGTGCGTGATAGCAACCTGGTTCCACCCTCCCTGCCGCCGTCATCGCGTCTCCCAGTTCAGACCGAAGCGGAGTTTTGGGCCCTCTATCGCCGATCACTGCAGAACCTCGGTGATTATTGGCAGGGAGTGGCGGATAGCTTTGAATGGATGGGGGGCTGGCCTTCGGCCGTGCCTCTTGGTGGTGATTTCGCGACCGGATATCGCTTTTTTGATGGCGCTACCATGAATGTCAGCGTCAATTGCATCGACCGTCATGCTCGGGCACATCCGACAAAAATCGCGCTCTACTGGGTCGGCGAGGACGGGGCGGAGCGCTCCTGGACCTACGAGGAGCTCCTCGATACCACCGCACGCTTCGCACAGGCCCTTGCGGACCTCGGTGTGGCCAAGGGTGATCGGGTCGCGATCTACCTACCGAATCTACTCGAGACCTTTGCTGCTGTCCACGCGTGTTTTCGAATCGGTGCCATCTATAACATCATCTTCTCTGGCTTCTCTGCCAATGCGCTCGCTGACCGTATCGTCGATACTTCGGCAAAAGTTGTCATTACCGCCGATGAATCGCTACGTCGCGGCCGACCGGTGCCGCTCAAGGCAACCCTCGATAGCGTACTGGATCGACTCGAAAGCATTGAACATGTCGTCGTGGTGCGCCGAACGGGTGCGGCGGTGGCGATGCGACCCGGCAGGGATCACTACTTCGATGAACTCCTCGCTGCGACATCAACGCGCGCAGATCCGGTCGCAATTGAGGCCAACGAGCCGGCCTTTATCATCTACACCAGTGGCACGACAGCCAAACCCAAGGGTCTCGTCCACACAGGGACAGGTTTTCTGGTGGGGACCTACCATGATGTTCTCTGGTCGCTCGATCTTGGACCCGAGGATATCTACTGGTGCACCGCGGATACCGGTTGGCTCACCTTTCCGATCTTTGAGCTCGTCGGAGGCCTTGCCCACGGAGCCACGATGGTCGCCTATGAAGGAGCTCTCGACTACCCAACGCCCGATCGAGCCTATGAGTTGATCGAAAAACTTCACATCACCAAAATCTTCACCGCACCGACATTCTTGCGAATGCTCGCTCGCAATGGCGAGTCGCTCGCGAAGGCGCATGATCTGTCTAGCCTAAAACTGATCGGGTTGGTTGGGGAGCCTCTCGACGCCAAGACATGGAACTGGGTTCACGACAACGTTGGGGCCTCTAACATCGAGATCAACAACACCTACGGCCAGTCCGAGACCGGCAGCGCCTGGACCTCCTCTGGCGTGGGAATCACCCATTCGAAACCGGGTTCCTGTGGTCTAGCCCTCCCTGGCCACGCGTTTGAGATTGTCGACGAGTCCGGCGAACCAGTCGGTCCTGGCAAAGTTGGATACCTCTTGTTGACCCAGCCATTCCCGACAATGTTCCGCACTATCTGGAACGACCCCGAGCGCTACCGGGCACAGTACTTCACTCGCTTTGGCCCTAACCGCTATGACACCGCTGACGCGGCCCTCATCGATGGCGATGGACACATCTGGGTGGTGGGAAGGGTCGACGGAGTGATCAACGTCGCTGGCCACCGTCTGTCGACTATGGAGATGGAAAGCGCACTCCTCAGTGTGCCTGGTGTTGCCGAAGCTGCCGTGGTCGGGGTAGATGATGAGACAAAGGGACAGGTACCGGTAGCCTTCGTTTCGCTGTCAGCGAATGCAAGCGAGATCACTGAGGACATGCTGAAGCAAAAAATTACTGACGAGATTGGGGCAATCGCGCGTCCACAAAATGTCTACCTTCTCTCGACAATGCCCCGCACTAGATCCGGCAAAATAGTCCGTCGTCTGCTGAAGGAGTTGGTGGTCGACGGTCATACCAGTGGTGATGTCACCGGGCTCGAGGATCCGGAGGTACTGGCGAAGCTAGAGGCAGAACTTCGCTAGCGCTACCCACTTTCGGTAGTTGGTGTCTGGCGACGCAGTTGGTGTCTGGCGAAAGTAGAGGTGTCGCGCCAAGGGTCGCCTACAATGACACCAGCCGGGAACGTGTTCTGGGAGCCGCGTCAGTGGGCCTTCCCATTTGCTTCCAGTAGCAGGCTGACCTCACCATGGGAGAACATGATGAGGTAACGTGAGACAGCATCTGCCACACTGACGGCCGACGCTCGTGTCAGCAGACTCAAGAACACAGGTGCGTGCCAACATATCGGCAACTAGGTGGCGGCTGGTGTTTCAGGAGCCGCTTGTCTTTCAGGAGCGGTTGGTAGGAGGCCCTCCGGCTCATCAGCGGTGGCGATGATTGGCGTAAGCTTCTCCAAGGGGAGGAGTGAAGCCGCCTTCTCTCCGCTCAGGAACGAGCCAAGCTCTGCGATGGTGGTCATCAGCGGAGCTGGGAAGATCACCGTCGAGTTCTTGTCGGCAGCGATATCGACCAAGCTCTGGAGGTTGCGCAACTGCAGGGCCAGCGGGTGTGCCATCATAATGTCTGAGGCATCGCCGAGTGCCGACGCAGCCATGGATTCCCCTTCCGCGTTAATAATTTTGGCTCGCTTCTCGCGTTCCGCCTCAGCCTGGCGCGCCATAGCTCGCTTCATACTGTCGGGAAGTTGGATATCCTTCAGTTCAACAAGGGTAACCTCTACCCCCCAATCCACTGTCGCCACATCCAGAATCTGGCGAATATCCAGGTTGATGCGGTCTGTCTCTGAAAGAGTCTCGTCCAACGAGTGCTGTCCGACAACCTTGCGCAAGGTCGTTTGGGCAATTTGATCAATCGCAACGGCGACATTTTCAATAGCGACAACCGACTTCACGGCATCGGCCACCCGGAAGTAAGCAACTGCCGAGACGTCGACACTGACATTGTCGCGCGTGATAATCCCCTGTGACTGAATCGGCATCGTCACAATCCGCAGTGAGACATGGCGGAGATTATCCACAATCGGTATGATTATATGAAGACCTGGAGCGCGGGTGCCTATCAACCGACCGAGACGGAAGACCACACCCATCTCGTACTGCTTAACGATGCGAACAGAAAGCACCAACCCGAGCACCAGTAGAAGGACGATAACCACCACGGTGAGGATAAGTGTGCTCATACTCGAAGCATAGCGACCTTCATCGTCCTCAGACCGCCTACCGACACCCATATGCAATCACAGCGGACAGGTCGACAGGCTGAGCCCAGTCACCGATTGGAAGGAAGCGTTACCGACACCAAGCCGTGCGCCCGGGCTTCTTGCCCCAGCCACACGTCCACAATTGCGCATAAGCTATCTAGGGCTCATGAGGTCATTTGTCAATCTTTAGAGGGGTGTATGCCTGTGAAAGCCATCTACTACAACGAGTTTGGTTCTCTCGATGTCCTTGAGTACGGCGAGCTTGAGCGCCCTGAGCTCGGACCCGACAGTGTCTTGGTGCAGATAGCTGCTGCCTCGGTCAATCCGGTGGACTGGAAGCTGATGTCTGGAGGTCTGCGATCGCGAATGACATCGGTCTTCCCGGTCGTCCCCGGATGGGATCTGGCTGGAGTCGTGCGAGAAATCGGTCCATCAGTGACACGGGTAAGCGTTGGCGATAACGTGTACGGGTACGCGCGCATGGACTTCGTCCACCACGGAACCTTCGCCGAATATGCGGCAGTCCCCGAACGAGTGTTGGCAGAGCGTCCCAGCTCACTTTCCTATGCTGACGCAGCCGCCATCCCGCTGGCCGGACTAACCGCCTACCAGGCGCTCGTCCACCGCCTACACCTCGACGCGGAGGATCGACTCGTCGTCATCGGAGGAGCTGGGGGCGTTGGGACATTTGCAATTCAGATCGCTCGGGCTCTCGGAGCCGACGTCTACGCCACCGGATCACCCAATAACCACTCCTACCTCGAGGACCTTGGCGCCCATCCGATCGAACATCTCCCCCATTCCCGGCAGACATTGGCAACAATCAAGCCAACGGCCGTGCTCGACCTCTACGGTGGTGAACCGCTCCAATCGACGATTGGACTGCTCGGAGGTGCTGAACGGATCGCGACCATCGCTGACCCGACGATTGTCGCCAAAGGCGGGCATTACGTCTTCGTGCAGCCTTCATCGAACGACCTCGACGCCCTCACGGATCTCGCCAACTCCGGTCAACTTCATGTTGAGATCCAAGAACACTTTGCACTCGCTGACACCAAGGCCGCCTTCGAAGCCTCGATGAAGGGGCACGTACGCGGAAAACTCGTCATCGAGATCGCCGAACTCGAGCACCGATGACCGTCACCCTCGTCGACGACGCTACAGTCATCGCTCACCTCGATGCGGAGCTCGCCATTCGGGCGATCGAGGAGGCGCTCGACGAATATCGTAGAGGAACACTTCACGCCCCAGCTCGACTCAAGAGTCCACTCGGGCAAGGCTCGTTGGTCTTCACCAGCGGGGCCTTCAGCCAGGGTTACGGCTTTCGTGCCTATGATACCTTTCCCGCTCGGAGCGGTGAGCAGCTCACTGTGGTGTGGGACCAAAATGGCCGATTGTCCGGGGTCGTCGTGGGACAAGAACTCGGACGACGAAGAACTGGGGCTCTCGGAGCAGCGGCCGCAGCTCGCCTGCTCCCGGTGGATGAAGGGCTCTCGGTTGGAGTCATCGGTGCTGGTGCTCAGGCCTTCGCTCAGCTATGGGCTATCCTGAGAGTCAACTCCATCAAGGATGTACGATCCTACCGTCGTGACCCTGCAGCCAACCTCGCCTTTGCCCAAAAGGTCCAGGATGAACTCAGCATCAAGAGTCAGGCCGTCACCAGCGCCGAAGCAGCAAGCCGTGAAGTCAATCTTCTCATTATCGCCACTGGCGCATCAGAGCCAGTCATAGAGGATTCGTGGATTAGCGACTCCTGCACTATCTTCACTTTGGGGCCAAAAAGACGTGACGCGTGCGAACTACCAGAATCCCTCTTCGATCGAGCCCAACTCATCACCTCGGATTCAGTTGCACAGATTGTAGCTGAAGGCGATGAATCGATCCTCCCAGCCAACCGGGTAGTACCGCTGGCCCACCTCAAGCCACTCACCGCAAAACCTGACCCGTCAGGCTGGACAGCCTACGAACCAGCCTCGGCCAGCGTCGCTCACCCGCTCGGCCTCCGGCTTTACCTCTCGACCGGCCTCGCAGGAACAGAACTCTTCGTTGCCCAATCTCTTATCAAAAAACTACAGACAGCCTCGAGCTAACCCCTTAGGCCAACGTCGTCGGCCCAGGCCGGAGCGCACTGACTCCGTCCGGTTAATCGCCCATCACGTCGTCTGGGTGAAGGACAATCGAACAGGTGCGTACAGCGAAAGAGCCGACCGAGGTGTCCCCCAAACACCTCTGTCGACTCGGTATGACCTGTATTGTAACCCAGTGTGACGAGCGACACAAATTCAGTCACAACACAGCCAAAGCACAGCTATCACTAACAGTCTTACTCTGAAGGTTCCCCATGATGCCAACCTTCGTGATCCCTCAGCGAGCTTCTCATCCCAACTCCGCCTGGCCGACCGCTGCCTTTCACGTCGCGCACCTCCATCTGAGTCGCTATACCCCCTCGGAACAGCAGCCACCCGCCTCCGAGCCCTTCGTCAAGGAGCCGCACTCCAAGACAACTAACCTGGACACATGACGATAGACGAGGGGTCGCCCTCTCCACCTCGATGGATAACCGATCACGACGCCGCCCACTCGGCTTGGTATATTGAGCGATTTCGAAAACTCGCAGCCCAGGGTGCCGACTTGGAGGGTGAAGCGCGCCTCCTCGATGCCATCGTCCCTCGTCGCTCGCGTATCCTGGATGCGGGTTGTGGGCCAGGGAGGGTGGCCGGAGCTCTGTTCGCGCGTGGCCATCGCGTGGTCGGTGTTGACGTCGACCCTCTTCTGCTCGCGGCCGCAAGCGAGGACCATCCTGGCCCAGTTTGGCTCAACGCGGACCTCGCGACCATGGACCTCGCATCACTTGGGGAGCCAGAGCACTTCGACGCCGCGATCGTCGCCGGCAACGTCATGACCTATCTCGCCGCCAATACGGCTGCACGAGTTCTCCATAACCTCAAAAGTCATCTCAAATCGGATGCACCAATCGCTGTCGGCTTCGGCCTCGACCGAGGTTACGACCTCGCGACCTTCGACAACGACATCCGCGAAGCCGGCCTGACCCTCGAACACCGCTTCGCCACTTGGGACCTACGCCCTTGGTCTTTGGCGGCCAGCTTTGCGGTATCGATCCTGCGCACACCCTAGGCGAGCAACACCTATCTACTAACAGCTGCGATTCCAGCCAGATCAGTCTCATCATCCTCGGTCCTCGCTATCGCTCAGCTCATCAATGACGTAGATGTCCAGTGCGACAAAGCCTCTCTTGAAGAGGACACCCCCGCGCGGCGAGCTTGTGAGTCGCGAAAAGCTGATAGTCAATCACGACAACCTGACGATCACATGCGATAGGCTTGGTCTAGTAGATAGCTAACTGTGCCCACGGAACTCTTAAGGGAGGTCTAAGCGTGTCGATTCAGCGACAACCGTGGTGGATCATACTGGCGACCCTTGCGCTGTTCCTCGCGGCCTGTGGCACCACAACTTCACACAACGCAGCGACAAAATCGACCGGTCAAGGATCTGCTCCATCCCGCTCCGCAACCAAGTCTGCTGCCGTCTCCACCAGTGCCACCCAAGCGAGGTGCACGGTTGGTGCCCTCGGGGCGACAATGGATGCCCACCTTGCCAACTCCTGCTACCGCATTCCTAATCTCGCCTCGGGGACTTACTACCTCGGTGTTGAAGCTGTGCTTTCACCCAGAGGAGCGACCGCAGCAAAAGACGGATTCCCGGTGCCCTCTGCACACAGCGGACCGGCAGTCAGCCTCACCGTCTCGCCTCTCTCGGTGACGCCGGGAGCTACGGTGACCATCACCGGTCGCCTCAGCACTCCGTTATCCCCTCAGCCAGCCCACACCAACGTCTGTTTTGATGGCTGCATTGACGGACTCCATTACAACGGCACCTCCGTCCGTTGGATCTCGCCAACGGAGTTTCAGACCTCCTTCGTCACGCCAAGCGGTCCCTGGCTTGAGCGATATCCCCTGCGGCTTGCTCTACCAAAGGCGGGTAGCTATCCCGTTGCTGTCCAGTGCCTCGGAGTGCATCGCGCCTGTGCACTTGCGAGCGGAGAGGGTTCGACCACGCTTGCCTTCAAGCACTCCATGAAGACTGCCCTGCCTCACCTCAGCCTCTCATCAACCAAGGTTCTACCAGGCGAGATGACTGCAGTGAGGGGAACGATCGCCCTCAGCAATATCATCGGCAAAGCTCAGCCCTTTGTCGACCAGTTTGCTGTCCTCAAGAAGTCTCCCACCAAGACGATCACCAAAGGTGTCTATCAACTTCCCCCGTCTGCATACGGTAAATACCCCGCCGTTTTGCTTGGGCCCGTGAAATTCCGGGTGATCACTCCCCTTACCTATGAGTCCATCAGCCTCAAAGGTGCCGCCAATATCCAACCGAGCGCCGATCCTTCGATCGTTACCGAAAGCGGAGTCAACGGCGTCGCACTCACCTGTAGCGGCAGCCAGCGAGATCAAGCCAATGCAATGAGGCTGTTATCCGAAGGACAAAGCAGAGTCGTAAACACCGAAGGCGTCGCTACTCTCTTGAGACAAAAGGGAGTACCGACCTACCTCGCTGATAGTGAACCGTGTAGCGATCTCGCTGCCCTACACACATCGGCGGGTGAGACTCTGATCGCTGCCTCCTATGCAATCGAGATCCCCAATCAGGCTCCGGCTTTCGCCTACCTGCCGGTCATCTCCGCCAATGATGGCACCACTTGGACAACCATCCCTCCCCCCAATGGAGCCACGGATGCGAGCTTTGCTGGCCTACAGGCTTCACACTCCGGCATCCGCGCCTACTTCGCCATCCCTCATCACGCCGAGATCGTCGAGAGCACCGACAACGGGACGAGCTGGACTGAGGGGCCACTGTCCTGTCCCAGCCTCGGACCATGCATCCAGTTCTCCCCCACAACAGACCTCTTTAACTGCGCAATGAACGGTGCTGACGAACCGATTCTCCTGTCGACAAATGAGGGAAGGAGCTTCACCACATCCAGCTGGCCCAGTTCAGTCAATGCCTGTGGACCCAACGAGCTCTTCTCTGTCGACGGGACCGAGTATCTCATCGACCCACAGTCGAGCTTTCCACTTCGCCGTAGCACCGACGGCGGTGTCCAGTGGCAGGCGGTGAGCGACATTCCAACCCCACCAGGAGTAACAACACCAGGGACGTCCGCCCCGCTTGGCCAGACCAGTTGGGGCGAGACCACACTCGTTCTCCCGGGGACGGGTGACCTGCTCAGCATCGGGAGTGGAATTGACAGCGCCTTACTCACCCCTCACGCCCACCACTGGTGCAACGTACCCGCCGCCATCATCCCAACCGATGTTGGCGCAGCAACGACCGGTGAACACAACCTCTACTTCGTGACGTACTCCAGCTCTACGACGACAACCTTTACGAGTATCCCATTGACAAGCTTGCGTTGTTCGAGCTAGCAACTGGCCCACTCGTACCCTGATCACTTACCCGCCAACGCTAACCGTGTGAGTCGAGCAGGTAGATGCTAAGGTAGTTGCATGGTAGGTGATCGTCCGAATCGAAGAGTTCAACGTCCGAGTTTTCGCCAGCCTGGACCGCCGGCTAACCCAATCGTGCTCGGCGTCATCGCGGCAGTTTGGATCGTCGGGGGAGTCGCTATTGGGCTCTACGTCCATGGAGCGTGGCGCTACATCCCTGCAATCTTCGCATGCGGAGTCGGCGTGGTCTTCCTACGCTCGGCGGCCGGCGCATACGTCCAACGGCTCAAGTCCTAACGATGCCTAGTGGCCTCCCCCATCGTAGCGCTAATGGCGCCCCGCGCGCGGGCTTGGCGTCGGAACCAGCGGGACACCATCAACCACGAGCGGGTGGACACAGCGCGTAACGCAGGGCATGGTTAGCGCGATGAGCACCGATCTTCCCTACCTCACGATCGCTCGCAACCCAGATGCTGCCTCAGGGCTTGGTTACCTGGTCATGATCCCGATCGACGGCGGAATGGTCGTGAAGACCTCCGGCACTTGGCCCCGAACGAAAGCGCTGTACTGTCATCCAGTGCCGATCAGCGACTGGCCGACGGAGCCTGAGGTGGTCGAGGAGATCACTCTCCTCTCCTGCGCGCGCCGAGGAGCGGCTATCGACATCGTCGCCGACCGAGCTAGGGAGAATCGATCCCAACTGGTCTTCACACACGCCCGGGGACGCGACATGATCTTCTGGCAATCCACAAGGACACAGCGCCAGGCCAAACCAAAAGGTACGGTGCCACGAGCAAGAGCTCATGGCGTGGTGGACATACCTATCACCATTGACACCAGGGAACGCTATCCCTACCAATTTCGCAATCGATCGGTGAACACCCAACGAGGTGCGTTGCCCTGTGGCGATTACGGCGTCTACCTTGGCACCGACCTCTATGCGGCAGTCGAGCGCAAGACTCTCGAAGACCTTATCGCAAGCCTCTCCGACAATCGACTCCGCTACGCGATCGGTCAACTCGCCGCCCTCGCTCATGCCGCGATCGTCGTCGAAGCTCGCTACTCTGCGATTCTCCAGTCCCCTTACATGCGACCAGCGCTAATCTTGGACGCGGTCGCCGACTACGCCCTACGGTGGCCCGAAGTACCCGTCGTGTTCTGTGAAAACAGAAAGCTGGCCGAGGAGTGGACGTACCGATACCTAGCGGCCGCCTATCATCAAGCGCTTAGCGTACCGACCTTGATGGGAGATGCTCAGCAAAGCCCAAGTGCGAGCCCAACCAGCATCCGCGAGTGGGCAAGCGAACACAACATCGCAGTACCTGCCAAGGGTCGCATCCCGCGGGCCGTACGCGAACAGTACCTCAGAGCTCACGGACGGTCCATCCCCTCGTGATCTGCTGGTAAGCGGCGCTCTGTCAAGTCAAAGCTCAGCACCATCGCTCGCGTTCAGCTGTTGTTGCACACTGACGATCCCGTTTTATCGAACGGTGCACCAACAAAGTCGTATCGACTAGAGTGGAGCTAGTGACGCAGGGTGCTCGAGCAGTTCGAGCTGAGAAAGACCTGTTGAACCTGATCTAGTTAGTACTAGCGGAGGGACGTCAGCCATGACCAAGCAGACCGTTTTTTTGTCGGTGTCGCCCATTCAGCGACACTTTTTTTGTGGCTTAGGGCATCATAGGGGTGCGTCTCGTTGGCTCACCAAGGCCTCACGACCCGCCAAACACGCTGCTCGACACACCAAGCAAAGGGTAATCCTTGGATCTGTCAGCATCGGGATGGCAGCACTGCTCCTCGCAAGTTGCACCGGTTCGCAACAGTCTCAAGCATCTGCCACTCGTAGCTCCGGCGGTGTGGCCTCCTACGCGCTTGGTGCCGGGGATCAATTCAGTTGGATCCTTCCACTGGAGAACGAAGCCAATTACGAGAACTATGACTCCAACGTCGCCAATGGTCTGTTTCGCCCACTGTACTACGCGGGAGGAGCTGGCACGACCGGGGTCAACTATCCGCTCTCGATTGGCACCGTTCCTCACTACTCCCATGGTGACACGTCGGTGACTATCGATCTTCGCCATAACTACACCTGGTCTGACGGTCAACCGGTAACGACCAAGGACATACAATTTTTCTTCGAGCTCGAGGCCGCAGGAGCCAAGAACGGCGACTACGCCCCCTATCTGCCGGGTCGTATGCCCTCGGATATTGAGAGCATCACCTATCAGGGTCCGTACCAATTCACCCTCCACCTCAACCATTCTTATAACCCGATTTGGTTTACCGGCAACCAGCTGACCTGGATCTATCCACTTCCAGTGCAGGCCTGGGACAAGACCTGTTCCACCTGTCGCATTACCAATGCCGCCTCAACGCCCGTTGGAGCAACGAAGGTCATCGACTTTCTGTACAAGGAGTCGGCCCAGCTCAGGACCTATGCCACTAATCCGCTCTGGAAGACAATCGACGGTCCATGGGAGATCACGAGCTACAACCCCACAGACTACCACGCTGTGTTTCGGGCAAACCCACGCTATACAGGCGCCGGTAAGCCCAGGCTCGCTGGTTACCAGATCTACTCATTCACCTCGGACACGGCCGAACTCGACGCGCTCCGCGCAGGGGTCGTTGACTTCGGTTATCTGCCGACATCCGACCTCGAATTGACCCACTACTTCCAGACCCATGGCTATGTCGTACACCCATGGAAGGTCTTTTACGACAACATCGCAGAGCTAGGTTACACCGGCCCCTATCGCCATCTTGTTGCCCAACTCTACTTCCGGCAGGCACTCCAACACCTCGTCGACGAACCCCTCTATTTGAAGGCGACACTACACGGGAACGGCATGCTCGACTATGGGTCGGCACCGATCTATCCAGGGTCGGACTATGTCAGTCCGCAGTTGCATCACGATCCCTATCCATACTCGGTCACGGCAGCGCGGCAACTATTAGAGCATCATGGATGGAGGCTGTCTACCTCCGGCCCATCAACTTGCATCAACCCTGGAACTGGCGCTGACCAGTGCGGTGCTGACATCAAGAGGGGCGCGCCACTGGTGATCTCCATGATGTATGCAACACCGAGCGCTAGCCTAACGGCGCAAGCGCAGGCCTTCGCGACGGCTGCCCAGACCGCAGGCATTACCGTCGAGCTCAACCCACAGCCTGAAGACACGATGTACTCAACAGCGGGTGTCTGCCCTCCTGGCCCCTGTAACTGGGGAATCGCCCTCTATGGCGCTCAAGAGGATTTCGGACAGTACGTGCTCGTGCCAACGGCTGGAGTCGAGTTTGCAAAGGGTAACTATTGGGGAGGCGGATATTACAACCCGATTGAGCAGCGCCTCCTCAGTGATGCCTACCACCTTCCTGGACTCTCTCGGCTCTACACAGTAGAGAACTATCAGAGCCAACAGGTAGCAGGGCTTTGGTGGAGTGTCGGGGACTACGAAGTCGCCGTTGTGAACAAGAGCCTCACCGGGTGGAGCCCGCTCAACCCTTATGCGAACTACATGCCATCGCGCTGGAGGCTTGCCAGCCCTTAGATCCAGCCGCTGTCCCCCAACTAGGGTGATCAGGGCGTGATAATGAGTATGAAGGTAAGCAATCAATGCCATTGTGAGTCTGCAGCGCGGCATACAAACGGGCAACAACAATCGGCGCTTTCGTCTATGTGCCCGAGCGGAACGTCGATAGCGTGAAGATTGCAACCGAAGAGGAGTTTCGCTCCTTCTTTGAGGAGAACCTTGATCGCATCGTCAACTACGCGTTTTCGATTGTCCAAAACAGACAAGAGGCCGAGGACATAGCCGTGGAAGCGTTGGCACGTGCGTACGCTTCCTGGAGTCGAATCGACGGCACTGCGCATCGCAGAGCATGGGTCTTTCGCACAACTCTCAACCTCGGCATCGACCAGCTGCGCAAGCGCAAGAGATCCAAGACCACACCGGGAATCAACGGGGCCCTTGAAGACAATCCTATGAGATTTCAACCAATAACGAGTGATGCAACCGGAGATCTAGCTACGAACCGAGCAGAGCTCATCATGGCGCTACGACGACTACCGGAACGCCAACGCGAGGCAGTGACCTTGCATTACCTCGGCGGCTTTGGGGTCGCTGAGGTTGCCGAACTCATGGGTATTGGAACCGAAACCGTAAAGACTCACTTGGCTCGTGGAATGAAGGTTTTGCGCACCGAGTTCGGCGTCGAGGACCAAGGAGAACAACCATGACCCATGACATGAGATCGAATTACCAAGCTCACAACGAGAGGGCGGACCTCTACGCTAAGACCCTACGTCGAGGTCGCAGGCTGAAGCGCCAACGTTTCATCTCTCGAATCTCGGTGATTGTGGCGGTGGCACTCGTTGCGAGCACCTCCGTCATCGCCATCAGCCATCACGAGACCCACACTAAGCCATCGACACCCCCGGCACCAGCCCAACGAAAAAAGCCGACACCATCGAAGGCTCCAGCAACCTCAACCGTTCCTCAGCTCGTGTCATTTCGAACACTCCAAGGATCATCGGTGGAGCTTTCGAATGTTGACGGGACCCCCGTGACAGGGGATGGGGCAACCTGGGCATTGGTCTCCACGCCTTCAGAGATCGAACTGGTGGGGATCTCGGGATCACCGCCCGCAATCACCGACCATATCGCCATCGCAGCGCGTAGTGCTGTTAGTTCAGCAGCTCAGATCGCTCAGCCGGTCATCAGTGGACACATCGCCTATATAGCGTCGACCCTCGGACTCTATCGAGTTGACTTGGCCAGCGGCCAAGTGACAGCGACCCTTCCAGATCACCTTGGAACGCCACAGTCCCTCACCACCGTCGGGGGCAACCTCTGGCTTCTAGGCAATACGCTCAACGCATCGAAGCAGATCGTTGCTGTTCTCCAGAGGATCGATCCAAGCGACGGCTCAGTCACCCAAACCTATCAGCTACCAGGGGCCTGTGCTGGCCCTGCCCTCATCGCACAGGGAACAACGCTCTGGACTGAGACGATACCATGCGGCACCTCAACACATGCTCATCTCATTGGCTTCTCTACCACGAAAGCCATTTTCGTGGCCAACTACTCCTTCCCAGTCGCCCATGAATTCCAGCTCCAGGGGCTTCGTGGCGACCTTCTATGGGGAAGTGTCTATCGATCTCGACTCGACCTGGCAGCGGTGAGGGAGACGGACGGCTCGCTCACTCGAGTTCTGCACGTCCCCGCCGACGCTGTTGGCCTCGGTGCAGCCCCCACAAAGGACGACATCTGGTCTCTCGGCAATCGCGAGGCCGCTCTCATCAACCCTGTCAACAACACCATCGTGCGCACCATCATGGCACCGAGTGGGACCCTCTTCGTCACCATGGAACTCACCCACAGTACCCTGTGGATCCGCGACAGCACTGGCCTCCTCAAGGTGTCCGTTGCCGACTGATTACCCTGGTACTGTAGATCGACACCACCCATCCGCTGCGGTCAACTGTCGAGCACGCAACGATGTCTCTTCTCAATGGAGCGACACAAACTCAGCATAAATACGATAACGTGTAGAGACGCTATGACACTCGGGTATCAAAGGACAACGGAGACCGCTCAGTGACCACACACCAATGCCTTCGATCGACTATCGGAGCATTTTGAGATGAACCGCGACACCACCCACAGGATCGGCATCGCCACCATCTGGATCGTGCTGGTCGTCTGGCTCCTACCAATTCTGATCGACGTGGCGTTCGCTCGGGGCCTCACTGGTTGGGTTGCCTATGCGCCGCTGAGCGGGGATCTCGCTCCCGTGCCCAGCATCATCGCCGTCGTCACCATGACGAAGTTGGTTCTCCTCGTCCCGCTTATCGTCCTTGTCCTCTGGTGGCTTCGATCACGACTTGTCCGACTCATCGTTGGATGCGCTAGCATCCTGGTTGTAGTCGGGTCGTACCTCTTCGTCCACCACGACCTGCTCCACCCAACCGTTGTCGATCGAACGCAAACCCTTCGTAATGCCCTTACATTCACGCTCGCATTTTCGAACACCTGGCTTGCTACCGGCACGGTCATCCTCATGGCCGTGGCACTACTCGGCATCCTCATTCTCGCTCTCATCCCTACCCCATTACGTCACCATCGATAGTTCGCGCTGTGCCCCCTGAGGGTCCGAGGGTACCCCCGCATGCTGACTTGGCTCGACCGAATCACGATTCCCTCTGCGGATACTCCTTCCTCCATACTCCTTTTCCTCCATCTTGCAAATCGCATTGTCGGGTCAGCGACCTAGGCCGACGTATGGTTAGAATTCACCGCATACAGGGCCTTCCAACCGAGCGATTCCGCCCTCTAAGGATCCAGAAAACCGCTGCTCACTCTCCATCTCAATCTCCTTTGTGTGTCATTGGCCAGCCCACCACCCCCGGTGGGTATTCCGCGCGAACATCAACCTAGTGCCAGAGTCGGTCGGAGTGACCGCTGTCTATCACGATCGGAGGGCTTCGGTCAGAAGGCACCGAATCACTCGCGTAGACCATACGCCCTCTATCAACGGACCCTCCAAGCTCAGCAACGGTCCGCCCTCAGACCACCGACGTCATGATCTGGATCTCACATCGTCAGGACGACAGACCCATACTGTTCGATGAGAGCGTCAAGCTCTTGGAAACTGCTGACGAGCTCCAAGATTTGTCGATAGAGCTCAGTTGAAGCAACGAGATCAGAGGGAATGGACGGCTGTTGACCCATCTCTTCTGGATCAGACATCAACCCGAATGACGCCAAACGGTCGGCTTGATACGAAGACAGAGCCTCAACCGCATCACCGAGCTCAACCATCCCGGTGAAGAACTGATGTTCATGAAGGAGCTCGGCGTTGAGTGCGAGCGCAAGCAACGCACAAAAGTTGACCTGCGAGAGAATAGCGCCAGCCGTCGTCACTGCCCTCTCTTGCGTACCAGGCTCTGTAGACATGCCCTCAAGAAGAGTGGCAGCGAGCTGTCGAGATGAGCGTGCCCCGACTGAACGCACGCGTAACTCCTCTACGTTGAGTGCCCCACTCTGGTCGGCAAAGGTCACATCAAAAGCCCGCAGTACCTCGGCGGCATAAGCACCCTGTGTCCTCACCATGGAGGCAAGCGCTCCTGGCAATAGACGTCGACGCCACGTTGGCCACAGCAGAAAAACAGCGATCGCTACCACTCCCCCCAAGGCGGTAGCAACAGCGCGCTCTTCGGCCGTCTTGCCCACTGGCGAGCCGATCATCGCGAACATCGCCACCACATCTGAGGTCAAGAAAATACTGTAGAGGAAGTAATTAGCCCGATAGGTCGCATAGGTGCCCCAGGTCAACAACACGATCACCATGATCAGAATGCCGTGACTCGGTACTACGAGTGCCGCCAGCTCGGTCACGGCAACCGCACCGATGAGCGTTCCTCCCAGGCGGGCCAGCCCGCGCTGTACTGTTCCGCTGAAATCCCCCTGCAAAACCACGGCCGCAGTCATGGGGACCCAGTAACCGTTTGGCAACGCGAAGGCATGGGCAAGATAGGTACCGACAACAAGCACGAGAACCAGACGTCCTGCGTGAAAGAGCAGCTCCGAGTCGGAGGCGAGGACTTTGCGAAGACCACGCAACCTTCTCCGCACAGTCTCGTCAAGGCTCCCGTGGCCACGACTCAACCCAGGCAAGACTACATGAGAGCCAAGGTCACCAACCTCGCTCACGAGATCCAAAGCTCTTTGGAGCTGTCGAGAAATCAGTCCGAGGATTGGTTTGGACTCATCGGCGTCAGGCACCCGCAGTTCAATCGAGGTCAACAAGAGCCTGCGACGTCGACGGCTCCAAAGGTGCATCTTGGCGCGAAGAGAGGTCGACGAGCTGAGTTGGTCACCGATAGCCCCCAATAGAGAGGCTGCCTGACGGAGAAACTCCAGAGCCCATTGGCTCTCATCTCCGTCGCCTCGTGACTCAAAAACCAGAGCGCTGAGCGATAGGCGGATATCCTGGGCCAATTGAAAGAGCTCCTTAAGCGCGACGATAGCCGACGGATCACCCAGTGGATTTGGGTCACCCAACCAATCTGCTCCAGCTATCAGCTGATCTGCCGGTGGAGCGGTTCGCGGTGTCGATCTCGCGTAGTTGGCCAATCGACGGTAGACCTCACCCACCGAAGCCATTTCACCATCGAGCCTCCGTGTCGGCCATGTGAGAAGGAGGAGCACAATTTGAAAAAGGGCTCCACCGAGTACCCACAACGCCTGAACTATCGAACTCTCAACCCCCATCCCGAGCGCACTGAAGACCACCAAAACCTCGACTGCCTGCATCGCCGCCATTGACATACCCGGCCCGAAAGCTCCCCCAAGCCCACCCAACAACCCCCAAATAGCCAGCACAATGAGGAGCAAAAAGAGATGGGGAGCTGCGATCGCTCCGACGAAGGCAGAGATCGTCACCCCAATGCTCGCGAGCAGCATGTTCCGTAGGGTACTGCGGTAACGACCCTCAAACGAGACAAAGCCAACGACAAGTGCACCCACCGCGGCACTCACTCCATCGCCAACAAAGCCTGTAGCGACGCCAATGATGAGTGGGGGAAGCATGCCAAGTGCACAACGCAACCCCACCGATACCGCCATGCCGGAACGCTCAACGCTGGCAATGTCATCGAGAAGGGCGCGCCATGGTCCATTCTTGATGCGCTCTTGGCCTGTCACTCCAATTTTTCCCATCGCTGCAGCTAGATCTTTCACCGAGATCTAGCAACTAGTACCGCCTCCATCAGACTAACGGCCAAATTGGCGCTCTCATCAGCCCATAAGCGGACCTTCAAGATTCGCCATCCCTCTGATCTGGATACACCTGGCCGGCAGCCCTTCAATCAATAGCGGGTGAATCAGCTCACCGGCAGTCGGGTCATAGTCACTCGAAAGAGTTTCCGCGGCAGTGCACCTTCCACAAACTCAGTAACCTCGTCGATGCGGAACCCTTCCGCGAGCCTATTGATAAGATCTCGATCGAGAAAGTGCACGATGAAGCCTCCGTTCTCGTAGCGATTGTCACCGTGATCGACTCCTGTCCCATAATGAGCGTCACCGGTATGCCTTGCTGTATAGATCAATACCCCTCCGGGACGAAGAACTCGTTCCACCTCATGACTGAGCGTCACGAGCTCCGTGGTTGTCAAAGCCATGTTGAAGAGCATGTGAGAGTAACACGCATCGAAGGAGGCATCCTCAAAGGGCAAGGGCTGCCGCACGTCATGCACAATGGTGGAGAGTTGCACCCCGTAACGGTCAGCTCGCGATCTGATCTCTGCTAATCCCTCCTCCGCATAATCAAGCGCGATGACGTCGAGGCCGGCCTCCAGCATCGGAATGGTGTCTCGACCCTGTCCGGCTCCCAATTCGAGCACACTACGGAGTCCAAGACGCGCAAACAAAGCGATGGCGTAGGAACCTGGCTCGCTGGCCGACAATCCGTACATCGACGGATGTTCACCATAGGTCCTCTCCCAATGCCTCCGCTGCTCCTGCACTCGGTCACCTTGGCCCATCTCGTATCACACTCACACCGTTGGTTCCATGATTCTACCACTCGTTTCTGTGCGGTCTTGACCGACAAGGTGCGATGGCATCAAGACCGCTGCCCTGCTCAGCTCATAATGGAGTCTCGCATCGTGATCGCCTGGATACTCTTGGCCGGGCGAATCACCGCTACACGACTCGCCAACCACGAGACCACCATGCCGGAGAGGTGTCGAGGACAACGTTTCTCACCAAAACTTTGACAACAACGCCTCGTCGTGATGAAGGCACTGCTATGATCCCTCTGACGACTGCATGGGGGCAAAGAATGGACAATCTCGCGACACCACCGGACCCTGGCGAAGGCGGCCATGAATCGGGTGGACTTCCGAAGTATGAAGGGGCTCCTGAGGCGAACCTCGGTTTCGTAGTTCCCTCGATCTCCTTCGCGGCAGCCTATCTCAGAATGTGGCGACTCTATACGAACTTCCGCATACGGTCAACGAGGGGGGAGTACTGGAAGGCTTACCTGGCCAACGCTATCGTCGGTCTCATACTGTTGGCTGTCTTCTTCGTGGTACACAATCTTGCCTTCTTTATCGTGTACTACGCCTACGTGCTGGCGCTCATTATTCCCTCGATAGGCATCACGCTTCGACGCCTCCACGATACCGATCACAGCGGTGGATGGATTTTTGTAGGGCTCATTCCGCTTATCGGCAACATCATCCTCCTAGTCTTTTTGGCGCAACGATCCACCCCTGGGCCCAACCGTTATGGACCCCCGGTCACCTCACTACCATAACGCACATCACTGAACCATGGCAGCGGTTCGCCAGAGCGGTGGACCAGGTGGTCACGCAGTCGGACACCTGGAGTGGTTCGTGGCACAACTCCATCAAAACGTTTGGAATAGGTCTGTGCTCGCTGGCCGTTCCACAGATTCCGGCCACGCTCAACTAGGGCAGATCCCTCTCGAGCGCATGTGTCGCATAACGATAGACTGGCGGCAGTTGCAGACCGAGATCACGAGCCAGCCTCCTCGTACCCCCGTTAGAGCACCGATCGGATGATGTCTCCGATCGCCCTCACTTCAACAAGGAATCCGTCATGGCCGATCCGTGACTCAACGATGTACATGCCATCACAGGTCGGCAGTGCTTCTGCAATGGTTCGCTGCTGTTGAACAGGGAACAGACGATCAGAAGAGATCCCAATCACGGTTACCTTTGCCTTCACCCGTCGAAGTGCGTGGCGAACGCCACCTCGGCCACGGCCAACGTCATGATGATTCATCGCCTCAGACAGTCGGATATAGGAGTTGGCATCGAAGCGCTGCACAAGCTTTTGCCCATGATGGGCGAGATAGGACTCCACCGCGAAAGAGGCGTCCCCGTCTAGGTCCGCTCCAGAGGTCGTCGACGACACCGATTGCCGACTGCGTCCAAAGCGCGTATCGAGCTCGTCAGGGCTTCGATAACTGAGGTGAGCGAGCTCACGAGCGAGGCGAAGTCCGTGGCTAGGCACTACTCCGTAACGATGGTAGTCCCCACCGCAGAAGTTGGGATCGCTCTCAATCATGCGAATCTGCAACGAGGAGAGTGCGATCTGCTCTGCGGTCGCCGTTGCCCCAACCGCTAACACTACAGCTCGTTCGCAGGCCTCAGGGTAACTGATCAGCCACTCCAAAACCCGCATGCCACCCATCGACCCACCAACGATTCCAGCAAATCGTTCGATGCCAAGAGCTCTGGCGAGTGCATACTCAACGGCCACCTGATCACGGATGGTAATCGTTGGAAATCTCGAGCCGTAGACCTCTCCATCAGGTGCGACCGAAGAGGGGCCAGTCGTCCCTTGACACCCACCAAGTACGTTCGGGCACACCACAAAGTACCGACTCGTGTCGATCGCCAGGCCTGGCCCAATCAGTCCATTCCACCAACCTGGCGTCGCATGTCCATCCTCGATCTGACCCACCGCGTGCGAATCTCCGGTTAAGGCGTGGAGCACCAACACCGCGTTACTATGGTCGGCATTCAACGTTCCCCATGTCTCATAGGCGACATCGATAGGGCCAATCGCCACGCCGAACTCGGTCACAAAGTCATCGAGAACCCGCGCAAATTGACGGTGTCCGGCAAAGATACCAGTGTGCCACGCAGCCGTCGCCACCTCCTCAACTCTCTTTTGCAGCACGGAAACCAGCCTCCAAATCGGCCAAGATATCGTCAATAGTCTCAAGACCGATCGACAGACGGATAAGGTCGGCACTCACTCCAGTGGCGATGCGTTCAGCCTCCGTCAACTGTGAATGGGTGGTCGAGGCGGGATGGATCGCCAGACTACGCACATCGCCGACGTTGGCCAAGTGACTGAAGAGGTCAAGTCCTTCGATAAAGCGCTGTCCTGTGTTCTCGGAACCTCTGATACCAAAGCCGATGATTGCCCCTGCGCCTCGCGGCAAGTATTGTTGCTGGCGCGCGTGCCATGGGCTCGAAGGCAAGCCGGCATAGGAGACCCAGGCAACCTCACTCCTTGCTTCGAGCCACTCAGCAACTGCTTGAGCGTTGGCGACATGGCGTTCCATCCTTAGACTTAGCGTCTCCAGTCCCAACAGGAACTGAAACGCATTGAACGGCGATACCGCGGCACCGATATCGCGCATGTACTGCAGTCGTGCCTTCAAAATGTAACGGGCTGGCCATAATGCTTCTGGTAGTTCGGCGTAGACCAAGCCGTGATAACTCTCATCGGGCTCGGTGAAGTTGGAGAAACGACCCGAGTTCTCGTAGTCGAATGTCCCGCCATCAACAATCACGCCACCTAAAGATGTGCCATGCCCGCCGATAAATTTAGTAGCCGAGTGCACAACAATATCCGCACCATAGCGCAAGGGCTGTGCCAGAAAAGGAGTCGCAAGAGTGTTATCCACCACCAGGGGGATACCATGGTCGTGCGCAACACTAGCAATACCCGCAAAATCGATGATATCCCCTTTGGGATTCCCGATCGTCTCTGCATAAAACGCTCGAGTCTCGGGTCGGATCGCTGACTCCCATTCACCGAGATCATCGGCGTCGGAGATAAAGGTCGTCTGGATTCCGAGCTTGGCGAGCGTGTAATGCAAAAGGTTGTAACTACCTCCGTAGAGGGATGATGACGCGACGATATGACCACCACCTTCGGCGAGGTTGACCAGCGCTAGCGTCTCAGCCGCCTGCCCACTGGCGGTGGCGAGCGCGCCTACACCGCCCTCGAGAACAGCAATCCGGTCCTCGAAGACCGCCTGCGTTGGGTTCCCAAGACGAGTATAGATATTACCGAGTTCTTGCAGGCCAAAGAGTGCCGCAGCGTGATCGGTGTCGCGAAAGACATAGCTCGAGGTCTGATAGATCGGAACGGCACGAGCCCCCGTTGTCGGGTCCGCGACTGCTCCTGCATGAATCTGCTGTGTTTCAAATCCCCATTGGGACACTTTGGTGATCTCCTTGTTTCAGATAGATCGACTCTGCGATCTTAGGTTCAAAGACGTAAATACAAAAATCTTGTTGCGATGTTGATATGGATCGTCAAACCAAGCGGGCCAGTCCGACCAGGTCCAACCACTGGGCCAAGCCACTGTTGGTGACAGAGTATCGAGTTAGGAAAGACAAACTCCGTGCGCATACGGAGGCTTGTCATTGAGCGAACTCGACGCTAGCCTATGAACCCAGCGTACATATCCCCAGGTTCACGCGAGCCACTGCGCATCTCGCACCCGCTGCGGTGTCGCGTGCAGGGCTTGTGCGTTTGTCTAACCAACTTCGCTCGCACGCAAAGATCATAGGTATTGGCACTCTTGATGCTTCTCTCGGTGTACGACATAGCACCGACCGAAAACTCATCCCTCTGCTGCGGACTGCTGAACTTCTCTCCGCCACTATCGAGTTGCACCACACGCCTCCCAAAATCAATGGGAAACCGAGCTATACAGCGAAGGCTTCCCGCCTTGCCGGTCACCACGACCAGCCAGCTCTTCCTCCGGTAGCACCGTCTTGCGGGAGCGGTTGCCATTCTGTCATGCCGGAGGGCTTAGGACAGAATTCTTGAGCTACAGATATATTATCGGGCTCGAACCCAAATCCTGTAGTCCCTGGCGAAAATGGTTTACTCCAACTCGCATCGGACGCTCCAGCTGTGCACGCGGTGCCCCTCCAGCCCACCAACTATGGCAGCTAGCCGCACCCCAGACAACCGGACGAATCAGCTGTGAGAATGTGCTATCGAAATGGTAAATCCTCCCAGCTGTGGCGCGGACAACACCGAGGACTCCCGTGTACTAACCCTAGAACACGTCGGCCGCTCGATGACCTATTACGCTCTCGGTATCCATGAAGGTACTAAAAGATCAGCAACAACGTCTACAGACAGAACTCCTCGCTTGGGGTAACCAACATCGCCGCGCATTACCCTGGCGAGAAACCAGGGACCCCTTCTTGGTGCTCGTAGCCGAGGTTATGCTCACCCAAACACAAGTATCTCGAGTCGCCACTATCTTTCCAAGTTTCGTGCAACGCTTTCCCACCATTGCCGTGCTTGCAGACGCTCCAATCCAGGAACTGCTAGCCCTGTGGAGTGGGCTTGGTTACAACCGTCGAGCCCTACGCCTTCGCGAATGCGCACGTAGTATTCACAACCAGCACCAGGGCCTCGTGCCTGACGACTATCGAGTTCTCCGTTCCCTTCCGGGAATCGGGCCCTACATTGCCAACGCCATCCTCGCTCAGGCCTTCAACCATCGTGTCAGTGCGCTCGACACCAATACGCGACGAGTTCTCTTACGTGCATTCTTTGGCACCCTTGAGCAAACTCGCGAACTGCAACGTAAAGCAGACGAATTGGTGCCCGCCGGGCAGATATGGACCTGGACCCAAGCCGTTTTTGATCTCGGAGCCACGATCTGTCGTCCACAACCAGCATGTGCCGTCTGTCCGCTACAGGAGGGCTGTCTCTTTCAGGGTCGCGGAGATGATCCCCATAAGACTCCACGACGTCAGTCGACCTTTGAGGGTTCACATCGCCAGCTCCGGGGACGAGTCATCGCCGCCTTTGCCCAAGGGGTGACGACAAAGGCAGAGCTAGCTCGTCACATCGGTCTGTCAGACTCCGCTTTCGACCAGGTCTACAACGAACTCGCTCAGGAAGGTTTTTTCGAACCCAATACTACGTGACGAGATTGGTGACCAAACAAGGAGTTCAACACCAAAATTGGCCAGATAGCGAGCCGCTAGCCCGTTTAGATTACGAACAAGCCCCTGTCACTTTCGCAAGGCACCTCCTCCCTTGAGACCTCACCCGTCGACTTGCCCAACACGACTCACCCGTCGGTGAACGATCAGGAGCACCTCCGTGCCCTTACCACTGGGTTTTCCTGTCAGCATCACTCTGGCGCCAACTGAACAGTGGGCAATCGATTCAGGGGCTACAACCTCTCCTTGGTTCCCAAAACGAACTCTTCCATAGCGTTGGCAAAACCCTCTTCGTTGTTCGATGCAGTCACCCGATGAGCCCGGCCGCGGACACCCTCCGCTGCGTTGCCCATGGCTATCGATAAACCCGAAACGGTGAACATATCGATATCATTGGGCATATCCCCTATCGTGGCGATCTGTTGTGGATCGATCTGATACTGCTCCGCTAGATAGCTCACCACCGTACCCTTATTCGCGAGGGGGTGCGTGATATCGAGATAGTAGGGCTGCGAAGCCTCGGCAGAGACCTGCTGGCCATAGGCTTCTTGGATCTGTACGGCCGCCCTCTGGATGAGGTGATGATCGTCGCTGACCCCCACCACTTTGACGATGGATCCCGGCGGCATTTGGTGTTGGCTCATGACGGTAGGCGCGAACTGCACGGTGGCAGATTCTCGATCAACGTGGGAACCATCGCGACTCGGTACATACCACTTCGATCCTGCATAGAACCAGGTCTCAAGTTTCGCCCTCGCCAGATCCGTGACAATCCCCTCGAGTACGTCATGGTCAAGAACATGCTCAACCAGGGTATCGAGTGTGGGTGAGAGGATCTGACCGCCATTGAAGGCGGCAAAGGGCAAGGACAGACTGAGTGGCTTAATAAACATCTCCATGCCACGCGGCGGCCGACCGCTGGTAAGAGAAAACAGGACACCAGCTTCATGTAGCTCTCTCACGGCGGTGATGGCACGCTCTGTGAGCACTTTGTCATCGGTCACGAGCGTCCCATCAACATCTGCTAAGACCAACCGAACTGCTGGATTTTTGACCACCGACTCTCCCTTCTACTCACGTGTCGCTTGCACGCCCAACCTGTTCAACCACCCCATACCAGCCTTGCTGTAGTGTGCTCGTCATCGGCAAAAATCGCGGGAAACCAATCGAACCGATGAACCCGTCCCATGATACGCGACTCCACCCGAACTCACCAGCCCCACAAACCCCAACTTCGGCCTCGGCCAACTGAACACCACTCTCATCACTGTGCTGAGCCTCCGTCTATGATCGCGCGGCTAGCCCGGACGACACACCCACGCTCATCACCCAACAGGTGTGCAGTTGGCTCCTGTGGTAAAGCAGCCAACTGCGTTACTCAATCTCGTGGCTTGCAGCTCTGCTTCGAGGCTAGCTTCCGATGGTTAGACTCAAGGAGGGCCCTCCAGAACAAGTATAGGCCACTGGCAGGCTCGAGAACTAGGAACCACATGGGCTGCAACGTGCGGTTTACCTCTCAACAGTACAAGGCCAAAAAGGAGGCTCTGTGGCTTCGATGGGGAAACTGTTGAGCAGTCTCCGTAGCGGCGACGAGCACAGCGCATGGAATCATCCGGGTCTCATGGCTCCAGAGCGGATCCGCGTATCTAGCCAAGATTTTGATGATGGGGGCCGCATTCCTCTCACCTACTCCGGCAAGGGCGTTGGCGACAACATCTCACCTCAACTCGCTTGGACCGGAGCGCCCGAAGATAGCGCGCAACTGCTCTTGATAATCGAAGACACCGATGTGCCATTGCCGCGACCAGCCCTGCACACCATCGCTCTCCTAGAACCATTTCACTCCAGCCTTCCAGTCGGTGGGCTCGATCCAAAGACCGAAGGGCTGGTTTTTCTGCCGGCCACCCTCTGGCGGCGAGGCTACCAAGGACCAAGGCCTCTGCCAGGTCATGGCCTGCATCACTATGGATTTTGCCTCTGGGCCCTCGCTACGAGGATCTCGAAACCCACCGATATCAAGAATTTTGCGATGCTGCTCGATAGGACGAGTGGAACTGCAATTGCTCGCGGTCGACTCATTGGGCTACAGGAACGCTAGACGAGGATATGGTCGCCTTCCTGGTCTTACCTCGCCCAAAAAACCAG
This sequence comes from Actinomycetes bacterium, assembly GCA_021822605.1. GTDB lineage: Bacteria > Actinomycetota > Acidimicrobiia > Acidimicrobiales > Acidimicrobiaceae > Ferrimicrobium. The sequence goes on along the minus strand of JAKAQL010000003.1, from coordinate 7,286 downwards.
GTGCTCACAAACGTCCGCGGTTCGATGCGCATAGCAATAGGCGACCCAACAGGTGAACGAACTACGCCACGCCGCAGATCAGGCAACCTACGTTGGACCCAGCGCAAATAGACATGTAACACGCGCCCACGATGCACGCGATACTCCGTGCGACGCACTCTCCTATGGCGCAAATCGCCACCACGTATGGGGCGCCCACCACGACAGCATCTGACTCCAGTTGGGAGGCGCGCCGTCGCTCGCCCTTCCCATCATGCGACGGAGAGCCCATCTGACCGATCTTTTCGGTTGGGCATCTGTTCGGGTAAGGTCCCATCGCGGAATAACCTGAAACAGACCGTACCGATGCATCGTATCGAATAACCCCAAAAGGATGGATGATGACCATGGATAGCGACCTAAAGATCGCCAGGGCAGCGAGACTCAACCCCATCATCGATATCGCACATGAGATGGGTATCGCACCGGAGCTACTGGAGACCTATGGCAACAGTGTTGCCAAAATCAAGCTTGAAGCCATCGAAGCGCTGGCTGACCGACCAAAGGCTAAGTACGTTGTCGTCACTGCGATCACGCCGACGCCACTCGGGGAAGGCAAGACCACCACGACTGTGGGGCTAGGTCAAGCGATGCACCATACCGGCAGGCGCGCAACGATCGCCATCCGCCAGCCATCGATGGGCCCAACCTTTGGCATAAAGGGCGGTGCGGCAGGCGGCGGCTATAGCCAGGTGGTTCCTATGGAGTCGCTCAATCTCCACCTCACGGGCGATATGCACGCCGTAACAAGTGCTCATAATCTTCTCTCGGCGATGCTCGACAACCATCTGTTTCGAAAAAATGAACTTGACATCGATCCTCACAACATCACGTGGAGACGGGTGCTCGACGTTGACGACCGCGCCCTTCGCAACATCGTGATCGGCCTCGGTGGCAAGAATGATGGAGTCCCGCGCCAGACCGGTTTTGACATCACTGCAGCCTCGGAGGTCATGGGAGTCCTTGCCCTCTCCACTTCCCTCCAGGATCTTCGCGCTCGACTCGGTCGAATCGTGATCGGCTACACCAGCGACCAAGAACCGGTAACAGCAGAACAGCTAAAGGCCGCTGGCGCAATGACGGTCATGATGCGCGATGCGATCAAACCCAACCTCCTCCAAACACTAGAGAACACTCCTGTACTCGTCCACGCTGGACCCTTTGGCAACATTGCTCATGGGAACTCATCGATCGTCGCTGACTTGATCGGCATTCACAGCGGAGACTTTCTGATCACCGAGGCTGGCTTTGGCGCTGACATGGGTGCGGAACGCTTCTTCAACATCAAGTGCCGAGCTTCAGGCCTGATCCCCGACGCAGCCGTGTTAGTCGCCACCGTGCGAGCACTCAAGGTCCACTCTGGCGCACACCGAGTGGTCGCTGGTCGACCTCTGCCTCCCGCAATCTTGCAAGAGAACCCTGACGAAGTCCATGCCGGTGGTGCGAACCTCCGTAAACAGATCGAGAACATCAAACTCCATGGGGTCAGCCCTGTCGTCGCCATCAACGCCTTCCCTGGTGACTTCTCATCCGAGCACGATGCGATCCGTGATATCGCTGAGTCGATGGGTGCGCGCGTTGCCCTCTGCACCAACTTTGTCGACGGTGGCCGAGGAGCGATTGAACTTGCCGAGTTGGTGGCCGAGGCTGCCGACGAGCCTAATGGTTTTCATCTGCTCTACCCCAACGAGGCGCCATTGCGAGACAAGATCGAGGTCATTGCGGAGAAGGTCTACGGAGCAGAGGGCGTCGACTACTCGCCGGCCGCGAGTCGCCAACTTGAGATCTATGAGCAAAATGGTTTCGGTAATCTACCAGTCATCATCGCCAAAACTCACCTCTCGATCTCATCAGATCCGTCACTCAAAGGAGCCCCCACGGGTTGGCGGATGCCCGTCCGTGAGGCTCGTGCCTCAGTCGGAGCTGGTTTTGTCTACCTGATCTGCGGCGATATCTCCACGATGCCAGGCCTGTCGGCGCATCCCGCTGCGGAATCGATCGACATCGATGAAACGGGGGAAATTGTCGGGCTCAGCTGATCTCCCTCAGTACCTCGTTGGCACCGTGGCCAACTTCGTCTCCTCAGTCGCTACACCCAAACCTGCCCCAGCAGCAGGTTCGGTCGCAGCCATCACTGTGAGTTTGGCAGCCGCGCTGTGCGTCAAGTCGGCGCTACTGTCCGTCCGTCAGCTCCAAAATGCAAACACCTTGGCTACTACTGCACAGGAGCTGAGCAACCGAGCCGGAGAACTTTGTCAGTCCGACGCGCAAGCCTATGCAGAGGTAATCGTAGCGCAACGGGAAAAACGCCGACAAGACTCACCGGACACCGTCGCTCGGGTCAAGGCCAGCCTTGAGGGCGCGGCGCAGATATCCTTGGATATTGCCAACATCGGTGTCGAAGTCGGAGCCATTGCTGCCCATCTTGCAGAGGCGGGCAACGCCAACCTCGTCGGAGACAGCATCACCGCTGCCCTACTCGCTGAATCCGCAGTCCAATCCGCAACGACACTTGCCCGCATCAACTTAGAGAGTGCCGAACGAGAGCCGCACTCCGATCGTATCGCTCAACTTCTGGGGCTGGCAGCAAGCTACCGCACCAAAGCACTGGAATCGATAACTGGACGCTTACCTTTGTAAGGGGGACAGCACCTCCCGTTTGAAGCGTGTGCCGAAAGGGACACCGATCGCATGAGCATGAGACACACGACCAAGATCGACTCGAAGACCTCGTGTCCCTTGAGGAGACCAGTTACCCAGTAGCGCGATGAAGGACGTAGTACGGTTTCGAGCTCGCGTTGACCCAATGGCCGACAAGAAAGCTATCATCAGTTGACATGATATTGTAGGCAACGCGTTGTTCCCCTGTAGGCTACCAAGAGTTTCTTGGTGTGTCTCGCCCGACTGCAGGCTTAGCGCTGCTACCGCGACACTGAGCCTGGGCCAACTGCGTGCCCTCGGTAGGCTCTACAAGGGAGTGGACACAATCACGATCTAGCAGGCATCGGTGTGCCAAATGGTGCAATTGCATCGTGGCCACTAGTACCGTCACCTGGATCAGTGTTGTGCCTAACCACAAACCATTTGCGAGCTATGAACGTTCCCCGATTAGCCTGGGAATCTCAACCATCTGATTCCGGGAGGAAGCTTGAAAACTCAACCAGCGGTAGTACTGTTGAGTGGCGGTCTTGACTCGACGACAGTGCTGGCAATTGCCAAAGACGAGGGCTACACTCCCCATGCCCTCAGCTTCGATTACGGACAACGCCACTCCATCGAGCTGCAGGCAGCCCGTCGCGTAGCCCAGTCGATGGGTGCCGTCGATCACGTCGTCACCGCGATCGACCTGCGTGTCTTCGGTGGGTCAGCACTCACCGCCGACATAGCGGTACCCCACCATCTAGACGTCAACGAACTCAAGCAAGACATCCCAATCACCTATGTCCCCGCTCGCAACACCATTTTCCTATCCTTTGCGCTGGCGTTAGCCGAGACGATCGAATCTAGCGATATTTTTATCGGCGTCAATGCTCTTGACTACTCCGGCTACCCGGACTGTCGGCCCGAGTACATCAGGGCGTACGAGACGATGGCGAATCTTGCGACCAAGGTTGGGGTCGAAGGGAAACAGCATCTCCGCATCCACACCCCGCTCATCGAGCTCTCCAAAGCTCAGATCATCACGCTAGGACTCAGCCTTGGAGTCGACTACTCAATCACGCACAGCTGCTATGACCCTGATCAACAGGGCGCACCCTGTGGAACCTGCGATTCCTGCCTCTTGCGCCGAAAGGGATTTGCTGAGGCTGGCCTCGATGACCCCGCCCTCATTGAAGGGCCTGGTTAATGTCCTGCATCACCTAAGGAGATCTTCTCCACCCTGCAGGGCCAAGACGCTACAGCTGGAATGCCGTCGGTATTTTGCCGCTTCTCGCGCTGCAATCTCTGGACTGGACGCGAGTTCACTCGACCGAGCGCAGCGATGTCAATTTTACGATACTGACTGCATTGGCACCGACGGCCCTCCGGGAAGGGAAATTCAAGACAGTCGCCGATCGCGTCGTTGCTAAACCGGACACTTATGGAGGCAAGCAACACCCGAATACCGCACTCATATGGTTGGTTCACCCCACAACCGGAGCACACCTCCAGATAAACGGCCTTGCGGTGAAAGCATCTCGACAAGCAGGCTTCAGCATTGGCGTTGCGACCAAGGGGAACCGAGCTCCGCCATCAGGGTTGGACTGGATCCCGGTAACCTCCGAAGCCGGTAGCCCCCTTTCCCTATACCGTGGTAACGGACTGGAACTCGCCTTTGTATGGGCATTCACTCCTCCAAAATACGTCGAACAAATTTCCCTCAACCACTTCCTGCCTCGGCAGGCGGGAGTACATTGTTGCAGCGGGGCCGGACCGCTTTATTCATCAGAGGCAACCCGTTTACCGATTAGCTATCGACTACGAAATGCCTTCGACTGACCCAGGGCAACATTCCAGTAGGCGTCCAACCCATCCTCGACCAACCATCTGACTCGGCTCTCTTGGTGTTCCGCAGTGGAGCCACTCCGTCGCGCCCAACACATCGCATTACTTCGGCAGACTCGACGCAGAGGGCTGAGGCCACCTTTGGCCGCTGTTGGGGCTCGGCTGCCGACAACCCTGAAGGCATGAGCAGAGCTAGTTCGACTGAACACGGGGGCCGAGACGAGTGGGGGCAATTGAGAATCATGTTGGTGACGAATGCATTTATTTTCACTCTTTCAGCTGTACGCATGCGTGAAACCCAAGGGCTAGCCTAGAGCTTTTAACTCTTGCACAGAGAATAGAGGGGTGAAGGTGACGTCGGCGCGCGAAGTGTGGGGCAATCGCGTTGTCCGAAGGCTGGTCATTGCCAGGTCACTCGCCTCGTTCGGTTCTGGTATGGTGCCAGTGGCTTTAAGCTTCACCATCCTGGACCGTTTTCACTCGGCTAGCGACTACGGGTATGTGCTGGGGGCTCAGGCGATAGCCACCGTCGCGGTACTCTTCTTCGCTGGAGTCATCGGTGATCGTGTTGCGCGCAAGCCTTTGGTAATGGGTTCGGATATGGTCATCGGGCTGATGAGAGTCGTGATGGCACTTGCTGGCCTCCTTGCTCTACAAGCACTCTGGATCTACCTGGTGGCCCAGCTCATCGTAGGATTTGCGTACTCGCTGTTCTTTCCGGCCTTTGAGGGATGGTTTCAGGCCGTCATTCCAATGGAGTATCGACAACAGGCCAATGCGCTACGGAGTATCTATTGGAACACCGGCAACATTCTTGGACCCGCAATCGCCGGTTTTCTTGCAGCACTGGTCTTTCCCGGTTGGGCACTCATGCTGTCAGGTCTGTTGCCACTCGGCACGGTCGTCATCTTCGCTGGTCTTCCCCCCGATCTGACACATCAGGAGCGGAGTGCTTCAACGTTTCGCCACGATATCGCCGAGGGTTGGGGTGCGTTTTGGAGCCGAACTTGGATCTGGACGGTTGATCTCCAGTTCGCGTTATGGCACGTCGTTGCCTATGCACCGCTGGTGGTCCTCGGGCCAGTGTTGGCAATCCACTACTATCACGGCGCTAGTGGCTGGGGCTTGATCTGGGGAAGCGTCGCAGTCGGTGGCGTCCTTGGGGGAGTATGGGCCTTTCGGAGTAGAAGCCGTCGGCCGCTAAGGCTTGGCTTGCTGGCGCTGTTCGCAACGGTCTCAATTCTCCTCGCGCTCGCCTTCCATCTATCGATTGGGTATGTTCTCGTCGCGGGAGCTCTATCTGGAATGGGTCTTGAGTACTTCTCCTCGCTGTGGGGTACGCTGATGCAGAACCACGTTCCACCCGAGGTCATGTCGAAAGTCACCAGCTTTGACTGGCTTGCGAGTTCCGCACTGCTACCGCTCGGCTATGCGATCGCGGTCCCCTTCTCGCACCTGGTTGGACAGGACGGCGTCCTTGAGATCGGTGCTGCCTACATTGTTGTGTCAACGCTGCTGGTACTCGCGGTGCCTCAAGTTTGGCGTCTTCCGAGAACTCCCGAACCTCTCGATTCCTGAGGGGGCGGAATGCTCCACCCCAGATGACCCATCTCGTGTGTGTGAAAGCCCAGTATGAGGAACCTGTCACCCCTCCACCCTCACCAGCGGTCTTCTCACTGTTAGACTACCATCACTACCAGCAGTCGTCACAGCCTTTGCACTATCCCACCCGCACCGGGGGCCCTCCACTTGGCATTTGTGGTTTTAGCCCTGCCTACACATAGCAAAGACTCGGTATGACCCGAAGAAGCTCGAGGATACGTTGCTGCGAGTAAGTGGGTTTGGTGATCACGACAAACGAGTCAAGATCGGCGTCTTTGGGGGTGGATCACTCCAGGTAAGCGAGGTTCAGTGCCCCATTTCGTGAGCACCTCCACGCGGAATGCGACGGCGTCTAGACGCAGCTAGGAGTGTCCCTCCAACACCAACGACGACTATCCAAATCCCAATCCCAGCCGCCGGCCAGAGATTACTGGACGACGCAGCAGGATGGATTCCTGCCGCAAGGGCGATCACAGAAACGGAGCGCTTGCCGGTCTCCGCATACACCATGTTGGTTGTAGGGTCAAGTGCTAGCGATCCGCCGTTAACCGGCAGGACTTGAACCACCCTATCCGTGGCTCCGTTGATCACAGAGACAGATGTTGCGCCATTCGCTAACACCATGTTGATTGTGGGGTCAACCTCTATCCCTTCGATACCCATCGTATCATCGTTCACGTCGATGGTATTGACCACCCTATCCGTGGCTCCGTTGATCACGGTGACAACATTCGCGTCTTTCTTTCCGTAGAACGCATCGTATTCATTGTGACGTGCCACGTATACCATATTCGTTGTGGGGTTCACCGCGAGAGCGAGACCATTGGAGTGCACGCGGATGACATGGACCACCCGATCCGTGGCTCCGTTGATCACAGATACAGATGTCGCGCCCTCGGCGTATACCGTGTCTGTTCTGGGGTTCACCGCGAGAGCTGATGGACCACGATCCACATCGATGGTGTGGACCACCTTATCCGTGGCTCCGTCTATGACTGATACAGAGTCGAGACCACCTAGGTATACCGTGTTGGTTGTGGGGTTCACCGCGAGAGCGAGACCATTGGAGTGCACGCGGATGACATGGACCACCCGATCCGTGGCTCCGTTGATCACAGATACAGATGTCGCGCCCTCGGCGTATACCGTGTCTGTTCTGG
>JAKAQL010000099.1 GCA_021822605.1 Actinomycetes bacterium | reverse complement strand
TGGCGTATGTCTTTTGCTCTTCATGTGATTTCCTCCCGTATCTATTATGGTCGGTCCTCTCACATTCTGGGTGGTTCATCTGGGTTGGATCACTCCACTACCATTGCGTTCCCCAGGTTCTCAGTAGGGCGAGGCAGGAGTGAAGTAGCGCGGAACGCACTTCGTTGGTCGTTGGCCGCGACGGCTGGTATCGGTTTTCTGGGTACAGTGGTCCTTGCGGTGTTCCCTTCGTTAGTGATCGAACTACTCTTTGGTTCGAGCTACTTGGCTGGTGCCAATACGTTGAGATTGTTGGCGCTTGAGTCAGGGATGCTGGGGGTGATTAGTCTGCTGGTCTTCTTCCACCTTGCACGTGGGGTGTGGCAATCTTTGGTTCCATGGATTGGCGTATTGGTTGCTATTCTTGGCATCTTTCTCTTCCACGGGTCGACCCTTGCGGTCGCCAGCGTAATGGTTGTATCGGCCTTTGTCGTAATAGTGGTGATGTTGATTGGGGCGGCGAATGCAGTGTTGCGGGATCCACTACTCCCAGCCGTCGAGGTGATAGCCCAACCAATGGAATCCTCTCTTGGCACCGACGAGGTGGACTTGTCGATCGTGGTTCCCTATTACAACCCGGGTGCGCTGCTTGGGGATCACCTTCGGGCGGTCGAGCGCGTACTCACCGAGTCACGGCTGAAGTTTGAGATTATCGCGGTATCGGATGGTTCAACCGATCAGAGCACCAAGGATGCGTTGGGGTGTAATCATCATGTGATACGGGTGCTGCAGCTTGGGAAGAACTGTGGTAAGGGCCACGCTCTTAGGGTTGGACTCAATCATGCGAAAGGCCGATACCTGGGATTCATTGACGCGGACGGGGATATTCCGGCAGAGCAGTTGCTCACCCTGCTGCAGGTGATATCATCGACTCAACCCGATATCATCGCAGGGAGCAAACGGCACCCTGATTCCGACGTCTACTACCCGGTTGTGAGAAGGGTATACTCGTGGGGATATCAGCAGCTCATCCGAGTTCTCTTCCACCTAAAGGTGAAGGATACGCAGACAGGCATCAAACTAATCCGGCGCGAGGTTCTCGAAGGCGTTTTGCCGCTGACGGTGGAGAAGCGCTTTGCCTTTGACCTTGAGTTGTTTGTGGTTGCACGTCGACTGGGCTTTGACAACATTGTCGAAGTGCCGGTGACGATCAAGCGCCGGTTCACATCCACAATTTCTTTGCGAGCAGTCAAGGGGATGATGCTCGATACACTAGGTATCTTCTATCGGTTGCGTATCTTGCACTATTACGACCGGGAGGTGGTCGCAGTAGCTCCCCCCGTTCTGACTCAAGCACAGATTGTGAGGGTTGAGTTTTAACAGTGCGGATATTGATCTTCAACTGGCGAGATCTCACTCATCCGAAGGCGGGGGGTGCTGAGGTCTACACCGATGCAGTCGCCCGAGCCTGGATCAGTCAAGGTCACCAGGTCACTCTGTTCACGAGCGCTGTCGAAGGGCATTCCGGTGATGAAGTAAGTCAGGGTGGATATCGGATCATTCGTCGTGGTGGAAGGCTTGGTGTGTATCGTGAGGCTCGTCGTTTTTGGAAGAGTGAGGGTCAGGGTCACTTTGATCTGGTGATAGACGAGGTTAATACGAAGCCGTTCGGGTGCCCAAAGTGGGTATCGGGCGTGCCAGTCGTCGCCCTGATCCACCAAGTAGCTAGAGAGATCTGGTTCTATGAGACTCCATTTCCGATTGCGGTTATTGGGCGTTATCTCATGGAACCGCATTGGTTGCGAGCATATGCAGACACATTGACGGTTACGGTTTCAAAGTCCAGTAAGGAGTCACTGGAAGGTTATGGGCTGCACCGAGTTCACGTGGTTGCCGAAGGCATGGAGAAATCACGATACCTCGGAAATTCTGCGGCTGAGAAGGAATCGGTCCTCACACTCTTGTTTGTGGGACGACTTTCGGCGAACAAGCGGCCTGACGAGGCAATAGAGGCATTTCGCATTGTGAAGCGGCGTATTCCCGAGGCCCGGCTATGGATTGTTGGGACGGGACCCATGATGAGCAAACTCGTAGCTGCTGCTCCACCCGGCGTTGAGTTTCTTGGGAGGATCTCGGAAGTGGAAAAGGTAGGTCGACTAAGGCGTGCTCATGCTCTGCTGGTCACTTCTGTCCGAGAGGGTTGGGGACTCGTCGTGACGGAGGCGGCAGCATGTGGAACTCCGAGTTTTGGTTACAATGTGGCAGGATTACGTGATTCGATCGTCAGCTCAGGTGGCGTACTCACGGATCGTCTCCCGTCGTTGTTAGCATCGGCAATTGTCGATGTAGTGCCCGATCTGTTGGAGGGCGGAATGGCGGTCGCCCCTGGTGGCGTGTTGGAGTGGGAGCAAGTCGCTAGCAAGATATTGTCGCTTGTGTTGGGAGGAGGAACCGGTGGGCCTGTAGCGCAACTGGGGACTCACAGCCGTACCGATTCCCCTGCTACGGAGATCGATGCGGATTGCACGTAGAGGTCTAAGTGGATTATCCGTGGGACAAAGAGAGACGAATAGTTTGGTGGTGCGGTGCTTGTGGGAGTAGGGATAATCGTTGGGATGGCAGGATGATTGAATCCCGGGTGACGTTTTCGGGTCGACAGGGCTCATGGCTCGCTGGTCAGAGAGTTGGCTTGCTAGCTGTGGATGTCGTGTAACGAAAGATGAAGGTTTGTAAGGAGGATGTCGCGGTCGTTGTTCCAACTCGTAATTCTTGCGCTACTCTTCGGTTGTGTCTCGAATCTATCAGAGGTCAAAGCCAGCCATGCTTACTAGTAGTGGTGGACAATGGTTCGACGGATGGAACTCTAGCAATCGCTCACGAGTATGCCGATTTGGTGTTGATGTGTGGGCCAGAACGTTCGGCACAACGTAATGCGGGGGCTGCAGCGGTCTCTGCCCGGTATCTAGGGTTTATCGACTCCGACATGGAGTTGCCTTCTACTGTTGTCGAGGAAGCGGTTGAGGCTATTGATTCGGGAGCGATGTCGGTAGTAGTGCCCGAGCGCACAGTAGGTGAGGGCTTCTGGGCAGAAGTGCGCGCCTTCGAACGTTCCTTCTATCAAGGTAGCGACACGATCGAAGCCCCAAGGTTCTTTTGTCGTGAGGTTTTCGATGCTGTGCAGGGTTTCGATGAGGCGATGACTGGGGCGGAGGATTGGGATCTCGGTCTCCGTGTCCGCGAGCTGGGGCCCATGGACCGCATTGAGGCCGTTATCTTGCACCATGAAGGTCGTGTGAAATATTTCGCAGCTTGCCGAAAGAAAGGGTATTACGGACCTGGTGTGCTATTGTTTCTGGCTAAATATCGGTCATCAGGTCTCATGGGGGTCACACAGAGAGAGTGGTTGCACCATCCGCGACGGTTGTGTTCTGTTTTGGGATTCGGTCTTCTCGTGTTGAAGGCCGGGGAGGCTTTTGCGATCGTAGTGGCGGTTATCGATAATAAACGCCGTCGCGGTAGGAAGGCTTAATGGTGTCGGATAATAGCTGGCCATGCAGTCATCAGTGAAGGGATCTGAGATTCGGTTGGAGTCGAACGAGCGGACTAGGTCCAGGCGGCATTGGACGGTGTCTAGGTTGCCAACTCGCCAGATAGTTGCAGGCACTGGTCTGATGGCAGTAGCGATAGCAGAACTTCTGCGACCTGGAGTTGTTCAGAATATCTGCTCAGGAATTGGTTTCTTTGCATTGTTGAGCGTGGCAATACTGCTGTTGATAAATAATAGAGCTAACAGAACTGTGGCCGATATCTCTGTGCACAACGCTTGGGATGGCAACGAAACAAGAGGGGTGATCGGTTGGCGGCTGACCTTACTTGGATTGGCGGTTTTTGGTCTTGGTATCGCCCAAACGTGGTTCCGCAGTGGAACGGCAATTGCGGGCGGTGACATTCCGCCGCCTATTGGTACTGCATGGATCGGCAGGATTTTTGAGACTTACGGGTGGTCTGGATCTAACCTTGGTGGACCGATAGCCAATCAGGGCCAACTCCCCTGGGCGCTGGTGGATTGGATGGTGCACGCAGCTGGTGGTTCGGGAGCGTTGGCCCAGCGCATCTGGCTGACGCTTCTGATTGCGGGAGTTCTTGTGGCCGGGGGTTGCCTCGCTCGCAGTTTGAGGATGTCGCCGTTAGCCGGTGTGGTCGTTGGCGTTCTGTTTTTCCTGAACCCGATGACGATGAGCCAAGTTGGTACTAACGATGTCTACCTGGTAGCCATGGGCTTGACCGCGATACTGCCAGCAGCGGTGATAGGATATGGGAGGGGTACGCTCAAACTGTGGCAGATCTGCCTATCGTTTGCACTCGCGGCACCTTTCGTGGGGTTTAGTTTTGCTAATCCGCCGGTAATTGGTATGCTGGTGATTGTCCTTCTAGCGACGCCACTGTTGGCGTGGGCGCGGTTTGACCGACAAGTAGCTGGTAGGGCGCTCATGGGTTTGCTTATTTCTGGTGCGGTCGCGGCAGCAGTATCGTCTTATTGGTTCATCCCAGGCGTAATGGCGATTACGCAAACAGCCGCGATTGGCTCCCTTTCAAGCTTGTCGAGCTGGGGATTCACGGAGTCCCGATCGACATTGGCGAATGGATTCTGGCTTAACACTACCTGGGGATGGAGTTTTGGCGCATACTACCCCTTTGCACATTGGTTCAGAGAGTTTCCTCTGCTTCTTGTCCGCGCGTTAGTGCCAGTGCTCGCGTTCGCCGGACTTGTTTTCTCAAGCGCCAGGATCCGGCTGCATTCGGCTCTTCAGTCAGCGAGACTGATGGGCCTATTGTCAGTCTTAGTACTCGGATTAGTTCTTCTCAGCAATGGCACAAGGTCTCCTGGATTTCTACTATTTGATCCGCTATACCACCTTCCCTATGGTTGGCTTCTGCAAGAACCGGGCCGTTTTCTTTTGATGGCCGCTCTTGGATATGCGTTGTTGATTGGGCTACTAGTTGACAGCATTGGCACCGAGTGCGATCGCCGACATTCGAGTGGTGTGATGAGAATCGGTGGATTACTGAGTTGGTCAAAGAGAAGTACGCTCGGCGCCGTGGCCCTCAGTGTAGCGTTGCTCGCGAGTGTTCCGCTCTGGACCGGTGCCATAGTGCCTGGTCCGCGGGATGGGTTTCCATCCACGCATGTTGTTGTTCCACGTTACTGGGAACAAGCTGCTGGTTATTTGAATTCAGCGGCTGCCCCATCAGGCTCTCTGCTTGTTTTGCCAGCTGACGATTTCTATCAAATGCCCTATTCGTGGTATTACGGCAACGACGGGTTCATTCCGAACCTCTTTGATCGGCATGTTGTTGTCCCTAGTGGACAGGGTTATACTCCGGCATCAAATGAACTGCTAGATGCGGTCCGTATCGAGGATACTGCACTACTCTCCCATGATTGGGTAGAGGCATTTAGGATATTAGAGGCGATTGGTACGCGCCTGGTCTTGGTGAGAGGGGATATCAACTCTCACTTTCCAGGGCGAACTATAGCATCCCCACGTAAGTTGATGCAGGCACTGGAGGTTGACCCTAACATGCATAGGGTTGACAGCTTCGGCTTGCTCTCTGTATATGAGACAGATAGCCGTCATTTTAACCCGCCTAATAACTATGCGACGACAAGTTCGGCGAACCCGAACCTGAATGCGTTAGCATTTCTCCCACCGCGGACGGCGCTTATCACCTCGTCTTCGCTGGAGGGGCATGCGACACTCGCGAAGCTTTCTCCGATTCAGACTTGGACAATAGCCAAGGGTCGTCTGAGCACCCGTGTTTTTTTGCCGATTTCCGACCGACTGGTAGTCCATGATGTTGGTGCTGATGGATCCGCATTTAAGACCAGTACGAGGCCAGCTGGTCGAGTAGGTGGCAGTGAGGTTCGGACAGTCTCTATCGCTCGCCAAGGACTACTCACCGGGGATAGCGAGTTCCAACGAGGCTCTTGGTCGGCCGTGGGTAACTGTAACGATGCCGTTCCTGTTCTACCAGGGTCTCGACTGGGAGGTCTTGTTGAGAGCAATGGACCGTTTGGTTCACGGGTGTTGACGTTGCACGCTTCGGTTGATGCTGCGTGTGACAGTACCGCATTACATTGGAAGACAGGTGTCGTCGTCATACGCTATCTTGCTCGCTCCCTTGCTGGTAGTGCACCACAGATGTGCGTGTGGGAGACTCTGGTGAATCAGTGTGCGACAGTTGCATCGAGATCG
>JAKAQL010000098.1 GCA_021822605.1 Actinomycetes bacterium | reverse complement strand
ATCTACGACTTGAGGGTCAACAGTGGGAAGGGTAGAACCCGACACCGATTACACATACTCGTGGGTACTAATGACAGCTGGAGAGTTCGTAGAACTATAGGTGAGTACGTCTGCTTGGTTACCGATCTATTATCACGGCACAACCGTTTGCCCAAGCATAGCAACGCAGTCAACTAGCGTCGTCAATTCACTAGCGTAGGGAGCGTTCATGGAGAGTGATGACCGATCAGCCGAGAAGGAAGAACAAAGCTCTAGCAATAGATCGGATCGCTATTGACAGCACTACTCAACTGCTGAGTCGATGGTTCTGCCCTATGTCGCTGCCTGTGTTGGGCTCGACTCGTTGCTGAGCTCAGAGCGACAAATTCGAGGGTGCTTCTTCGAGCGATTCGGCAAGATGCATCTGTTCTTTGTCGAAAAGAGCGACCCAGAACATGTCGCTGCACTCACGCTGAACAGTCACGGCGCCTGGTCAGCGTGTGACATTGCTGTCGTGATTCATGGGCTGCTCACTGGAGAGCTTCCACTCACCGAAGTCGAAGACCAAAGTCCTTATGCAACCTATCTAGCTGAACATCCTCACCAGGTCATGGATCGAGTAGTCCGACGATTCTTCAACATTGATACGTCAGTTCCGAGTGACCTCTTGGCAAAGGAAGCGCCGTTTGCTTGGCCGTCAACGCACGCGGTCCCAAACTCCCTCAAAGTGGGAGTAAATGTTCTCGGCACCAGCAGCACCTATATGCGGTTGGGGAGTGTTTTGCGATCCATCTCACCGAGTACGATGAGAGCCCCCGAACGGCCAGTGATGAGCGAGAGTGAAGACCCGGCGAAAGGTTCGCCAGAGCTTCTAGGATTCTTGTCTATGCCCGAAGGGCACGCTCGCTACTACCGGAGCGAGCTCCCCTTGGTGGTTGCCTATGACTTCCATGCAAACGATTCCGACCAGATTCGTTTTGAGACCGAGGATATCTATAATTTCATCCGAAGGTCCCCGGAGAATAATGAGTACTTGGAGTCAGTTCGTGAACACATGAGGACTCTCCAGTTGGATGTGGCCAGTGAGTTTACTTTTCTAGATGGTACCAGAATTTGCTGTGACCCCAAATGGCCAGCGACGGTCGAGTTAGTTCAGGGGCTTGATGAGGTTCCGAGGGGCTTGCTGAAGCCTGGTGATGGATTTGCGACTATCGTCATCAATTTATGAGATTGCCGGCAGCCAAGGATACAACGAGATGTAATTTAACCCTAAGTTCTCGAAAGCCCCGAGTTCAACTGGGAAGGAAAAGTTGGTTGAGCGAGCCTGCTGATACCTAGGGTGGCTTTCCCCACCATAGTCAACCAACGAATAACGGGGCTGCGATTATCGTCCACTCACACCGAGATACCCGCCAAAGTTGAACCCAGCAAACGCGTATAGGTTACGCACCAATACCAGCGGATCAGATGCAGATCAACACACTGCCAGCACACTCGAAGATATTGGTTAACTGGTTAATTGGTTAACTAGCGAGCTAGAGAGGAGAGCGAAGCCAAGGACCTGCTCTCCACCACCGGAGTTGTTGCCACACCAGCGTCTGCGTCACCAAAAGCAAAACAGCCGGTGGGGTCTAGAACCAGTTGCACTTGCATACCACGATCGAGGCGCTCTGTCCCAAAGACACCGACGAGCCGATGTCCGTTGGAGACCTCTACAACGTGGTCATATCCGCGCCCACGAAAGGCTACGTCACATACCGTGCCATCTAGCTCGTTGGTCGCAGGTCGGTCAATATCACCCGTCGCTTGGGCTACGCTAGCAGCAGCCGTCCTGATCAACAGATGCACATTGCCACCTAACTGACTCCGATCCAAGCTCCCCGCATGTGCCGTAACCCTAGTATCGCCGATTCGAACTACGACTGTGTCATCACCGATCCATGACTCGATGTAACCCGGGAGTTCACCCGCCAGGCCGGTGAACCTAGCGACAAACGGTGTCTCAGGAGCAGTATACAGCGCCTCGGGGGTGGAGTACTGGACTAGTCTCCCGGCGTGGAGTACGCCAATCTTGTCGGCGAGCGCAAACGCCTCCGACTGATCATGGGTAATATAGACCGCCGTCGAGCCACACTCTCGGGTCAAGCTCGCGATCTCAACTCTCAATCGTTCACGTAAGTCCGCATCAAGGTTCGAGAGTGGTTCGTCAAAGAGTAGTAGACCGGGCTTGGCTACCAATGCTCGTGCAAGAGCCACTCGCTGCTGTTCACCACCCGAAAGATCGTTGGGGTATTGCTCCGCATTGGCAGCCAGGCCGACGCGATCGAGCATCTCCAACGCCATTCGCCGTCGCTCACTGGCACCCATTTTTAATCGCCGCAACGCAAACGCGACGTTCTCGACGGCCTTCATGTGCGGCCATAAGGCATAGTCCTGAAACACCATGGCCAGATCACGCTCCTCCGGAGGCAGATGCTTTCCGGCACGGGCTACCGTCTTGCCATCAAAGGCGATCTCACCACTGTCGAGCGTCTCGATTCCAGCGATCAAGCGAATGAGCGTTGACTTACCACTGCCAGATGGCCCTAGCAACACAACAAACTCACCTGACCTCGCCTGAAAACGAACCTCGTCAAGTGCGAGCTTGTCCGACACGTAGCGCTTTGAAACTCCGTCAATCCTTAGACTCGGCGCTGAAGCTCCTGCTAGATCCATACCAAACTCCTTACAGTACATTTGCCCCAAGCCGTCTCCAACCCTTGGGAGCAAGGAGACGGAACAGGAGCGAAATTACGATGATCATGCCGAGATCGATCAAGAGTGCAACGATCGATAGGGCAGTCCCCTGTGAAATATTTGACTTCCCGAGTACCTGTATAATCGCGACGGCAACCGGCTGGGTCCCTGGGGGTGCCAGCAACTCGGAGGCTGGCAACTCGAGGAAGGTAGCCGCAAAGGTTAGCAACCAAGCCCATAACAGACTAGGACCGAGGAGTGGCAGCGCACAATGCCACCATGATTGCGCGAGACCCGAGCCATGAACCCGTCCTGCATCCAATAGAGAGCCCCTGACTTGGGACATCGGGCCTGCGAGCACTCGTGTCGTCGACGGGAGCGCACCCGCTAGATACGCCATGATCAAGACCAACAAGGTGCCATAGATGTCTATACCCAGGCTCGAGAGCAGCGGTAGGTTGTAGGCGAAAATATATCCTGCTGCGAGCACAAGGCCCGGCAGGGCTATCGCTGCAAGTACGGTCACGTCGAGTAGTTTGTCGATGAACGTCGTGCCTCGCTTTGACAGACGACGTGCAATCACCGCGCCAAGAAACAGAGCCAAGAAACCATTCAACACAGCCAGTTTAAACGATAGGCTAATCGATCCCCCAAGCCCTGATACCCCGAGGAGTCCGCGGTAGGCTGCCAAGGTGAAGTTGTGGATCGATAACGTTGTGAACGGCTTAAGCATCGAGGAGACTAGTGCACCGATAATCGGCACCCCAAGCGCTACGAAAAAGATGACCAGCAAGACGCCGAGTGCTATGATTTGGCCGCGCCGCGTGAGCCGAGCGCGACTCGCCATCCGCATTCTTCCTCCAAGCACGGCGTATGAACGGCTCTTCAAAAACCGCTTTTGCAGCATCAGCGCTACCGCTACCGCCGCCACCAACATGCACCCGATCACCGCCGCCACCCCGAAGTTCGCTGGGTACGACGATAGAGCTACGTATAGGTTGTAGGTCGCGATGGGGAAATGCGCATTAGGTGCAATCACTGCTGCAGTACCGAAATCGGCGATTGACTCAGCAAAGACGACAATGAGACCAGCAAGAATCGACGGGAGAACCATCGGAATCACCACTCGAAGGGTGCTAAGTCTTCCTCCACCGTGCACCCGTGCTGCATCCTCAAAACTCGATCCAAGTGCCGAAATCGATCCAGCAACGGCAAAGTATGCAAATGGTATACCTTTGATTGCAAGAATCATGGTATAGCCAACTGGACCGAAAAAGATCTTCGTGTAACTCGCGCTGTACAACCCAAGCGAGCCCAGCACGCCTCCCTGGCCTAACATCACCTGCCAACCAACCGCGATGATGTAGCTCGGCACCAACAGGATCGTCCAGATCGAGATAGACCAGAGTCGGCGACCCCCAACGTTGGTCCGCTGTAGCAGCCAGGCCAACACAATCGCCACTGTCACCGCTAGGAACGCCGCCAGAACACCGACCACCAACGAGTCACCCATGCCCTGCAACGTGACTCCAGTGAGTGCCTGCCGAAAAGCGGAGATCGTAAACCAGGCACTCCCCTGATTAAAAAGACGAGGAGAGATCGCCAGGAGCAAGAAGCACGCCGTCGGCACGAGCAGAACGATAACTAGGACGACCCAGAAGATCGGCCAGCCTAAGAACTCGGCGAGCCGAGCCAACCAGCGTGTAAGCACCGAACCTGAGCGTTCCTGTGGCTTACTTTCGATCGGTCGCTCTGCAAGCGCTACCACAACCAACTACCTACTGAATAATATTGCTGGTAAACCAAGCATTAATGCTGGTTTCACGAGAACCCCACACAATTGGATTCGGGTAATCGGTCGGAATAGCTTTGAGATTGGGGACCTCTGAATGAGCCTTGGTACCTTTAACGATTGGATAGAAGAGCGAATCGCCATGTGGGTTACCGCTGAGCATCAATGCTTGGCCCTTAGGGCTGTAGACAAAATCAGCGAACCTCTTCGCCTCGGCGATCTCGGTCTTCGATGCCTTGCCATCGATGCCAATAACCCCAGGGAGAATGGCAGACTTATTAGGATAGGCAACCTTGAGATCTGGCGACGTCATCGCGAATCCAATCCCGGCTGAGTTCTGTACTAGCGCTACCTTGATCGCGCCGGTCTGAAGAGCGTTCAGTGTCACTTTATTGGTCGCGTAGACATGGAGCCCATTGGCGGCCAGCTTCTTGAAGTAAGCCTCACCCTTGGCAACGCTACCCTGTTGACTCATGATCGAAGCCACCGCCGTGTAGGTAGGACCAGATATAGCTGGATTGTTCATTCCGATCGCACCCTTCCACTGTGGAGTGAGCAGGCTACTCCAAGAGATAGGAGGGTTCTTTACAACCTTCGAGTTATAGACAAAGGCGGCTGCAGTGGTTATCCCGGTAGGGATGTAACTCTGGTCAGTAGGCACCAAAGACTTGCCCAGTGAAGTCAGCTTCCCAGTGGTAGGCTCAAAACCTCGCAGAAGATAATGTTGCTGATCCAAGGCGGCATAGGCGTCCGAACCGTCGGTCCACAGCACGCCCCACTGCGGGTTTTCAGCCTCTGCTGAGACCTTGGCCAGGAGGGTTCCTGTTGAGTGGTTCACCAACTCTGTCGGGATCCCGGTAGCCTGTTGAAACCCTTTGGTAACTGCCGGGGCATAGCCCTCAGCACTATAGACCACCAGTGGCACAACAGGCGTCTTGGATGCGCCAGTTTTCGATGGTGAGGTGGAACTTGATCCGCAGGCGGCGAGTACACCAGCCGCTCCAGTAAGTGCAAGGGCTATCTGCAAAGTACGGTACAACCGAGGACGTTTCATCATGGAGTTCAAGCTACCGAGCCAACGTGAACAGAGTTAGCCAGCTAACTAGACGTTCAATGAACAAAAGGTGAAGATTGAGTTCACATTAATCATCCTTAACGGAGGCAAAACACACCCTGCGGGCGAGCAGCATATCCGGCGTATGACGACAGCAACCCACAGGTGTCGTAGCCACGCCCCATAATGGGGGTATGAGTGGGATTGGTCAGCCGCGCGGTCTGAGCATGCAGGACTTCTTCAGTCGTTATGGCACGTAAAGAGCAGTGCCGACAAGCCCTCTTAACCAAGCGGTGGCCCAATTGCTTTGTCTGCCCGAGATGTGCGGGCAGCATTTACTACCCCCGGCCACCCAAGCAATTCATGTGCGCGTCATGCAGGCCTTGAAACTACTCACGATACGGGACACGGCGGAAACATCGCTGTGCGAACTGGAAATGGTTGCGACGGCATTACCTAGGCAACACCTGGATGCCAGAGCAAGATGGTGAAGTACTCTTTGACTGCGGGGCAGTCAAAGTAACCCGTTACCGCTGTCGCGGCGCACCAATCCCTTCACCGTGGGCGGGGATAGTTGAGAAGGCTTCTTAGCCAAATGGTATGGGTTCGGGGAGAGCCGGATGCGGTGGAAGTCGCAAGTCCGGTTCGGAGGGTTATGTGGCTAATCTGAGCGCGAACTCCGCCACCGGTCGCTGGGAATTTT
>JAKAQL010000097.1 GCA_021822605.1 Actinomycetes bacterium | reverse complement strand
AGCATCAGACGATGCGAGAGTGGTCTAGGTGCTGTGAGCTGTTAGGACTAGGCGACCCTCTCGGTTACGGTGACGCAGAACCCGAGAGCCTCGATCCGCTTGCTCAGCCGCTTTACCTGAGCTTCTGGATCGTTATGAGTCTCGAAGTAGTTAGCCCCCAGATCTTGGTAGAGTTCGCCATTGGTGAGGAGATGCCAGACGATGTTGAGCATGGAGTTGGCGAGCCCAACGGCTGCTTTGTTTGGACCTCGCCGTTTGGCGATTCGCGAGTATTGAGCTGAGAAATAGGTTCCCTTTGAGCGTGCCGTGCGCCCGAGCAGCCTCTACCATCGTGCGTTTCAACCAAGGGGATCCATGTCTTGTGCCAGCAGAGCGACGCTTACCAGCTGACTCATAACTAGCAGGTGCTACTCCAGCCCAGGCACACAGGTGTGCAGCGGTTGGAAACCTTGACATATCACCCCCAGTTTCAGCGATGATCACTTGGGCTGTGATGGCAGAGATACCCGGAATGGATGATACCAGAGCGACGGCAGACTCAAAAGGGAGGAGACGCTCACAGATCTCTTGGGTGAGTGCAGCAATGGCAGCATCCAGATAATCAATATGGTCGATGATCTGTTTGGCGACGAAGGCATGGTGGGCTCCGAAGTGTCCATAGAGTGCCTCCTCGAGTTGAGGGATCTTGGCTCGCATCCTGGACTTGGCCATCTGGGCCAAGACCGCGGGGTCTCTCACTCCGGCGATGAGTGCCTCGATGATCTCCCTCGATGAGGCGCTCCATACCCCAGAGGCCACCGAGGTGAGCTTGATACCAGCATCTTGGAGAACTTTCTCAAGGCGTTGGATCTCTCGTGCCCTAGCATCAACCTGGGTCTTGCGATATCGGGTCAACTCACGAATCTCACGAATCTCAGGTGGAGGCACAAAGCTTGGCCGCACCATGCCATGGGCTGCGACATCTGCAAGCCATTCGGCATCTGCGAGATCCGTCTTCCTGCCAGGTACATTCTTGACGTGTTGTGCGTTACAGAGCCAGAGCTGGGGGAAGAGTCCCTCTAGTGTGTAGTACACCGGCTTCCAATACACTCCGGTCGCCTCCATCACCACCGTTGATACCCCAGCGTCGGTGAGGAACTGGGCTAAGTCTTCTAGTCCTTTGCGCGTGGTGGAGAAGGTCTCCTTAATGAATGTCACTGTGCCATCTCGCTCTCGAACCCGGCTACAGGCAACAACGGTGTCGCGGTGGACGTCAAGGCCACCCACCTTATCTACTATCTCTTTCATCTAACTACCTCCCTCGTATGCTTAGAGGGGTCGTCGCGTCGGGGAGCCGATGGTAAAGCGGAATCTAAAGTCCGTGCTCAAAGCGACAATAATTGGTCCTCATAACTCCCCGCATCAGACTTTGATCGCGCAACAAAGGCTGCAAGAAACGTTCGATGGCTCACGCGATGACCCAACAACCAGCATTACATACATGCGTGGTGTGCGCTAGATCATCTGGACTTTGACCAATTAACGATACACTAGAACCAATCCCTCTCGCACTCTCCTAGGGGGTGGCAGATTTCAGCGATAACAGGTGGCAGACTTCAGCGAGAATGGGTGGCAGAGTTAGCGAGAATACACACTTTACTCTGAGCGTTGGGAGATCGAGACCACCTTTGACGAATTGAAGACCCACCAGCGAGGGGCGAGAGAGGTGCTTCGCTCGAAGTCTCCAGAGCTAATCTACCAAGAGATCTGGGGACACCTCTGCTGTCACTATGCCATTAGAGCCCTCATGGCTGCTACCGCCGAACATAGCGGACATGACCCAGACCGCATAGCCTTTGTCGCTGCCCTACGTATCGCCCGGGACTCTGTCGCAAAGGGCGATTTCCCCCCAGTAGGAACACCTGAAGCCGAACTGATCCGGATCCTTGTCATGAACACCCTCACAAGGCGACTCAACCCGCCGCGTCGGTTACGCCCCAACCCCCGCGTTGTTAAGCGCAAAGTTCTTGGAGTGGGCGGCCAAACGCCTTCACCACCATCATTGGCCCCAACCCGAGCATCCACCGCAGATGTGTGTGCTGATGCTTAACTGAACGGTATTAAGTCTAAGGCATCGTCGTCAAGGTCTTCGGGGAGCGGCCAACTCAACCCAGCCTCCTTTGCCCGCTTGACATAGTCAGAGACCGTGCTCTTGGGCAATGAAGTGGCTCTGGAGATCTCTCGGATACTCCTTTGCTCTGTGAATGAGAGCCTCAGTACTTCTCTGATTTGGCCAATGTTGATGCGAGGACGTGACACAACTACCTCCTCGGAACACTCGTTGTCCGATTCAGTATGGCTACCTCAGTGACCCACCCTGCCTAGGTGTCCGAAAACTCCGAAACGGGTGTCCGGATTGGACCGAAACGGGTGTCCGAAAACCTCCGAAATCTGCAGTCATGCCAGGCCCAGTGGCCTAACCTCGACCATCGCGGCTTACCTAAACGGTGACGGAATCACTCCAAGGTAGTGCTCGGAACTTGGGGTATTGAGTCGTATCCTATCCATCAGTTAAGGTCGCTGCGACTAGTGGATTGCGTTGGCGTTTAGGATTGACGGACATGGAGTGGTACCGCGGCAAGCCAGTTGTGTCGGAGCATCGATGTGATGTTGGGCGGATCGATGGTTGCCCCACCGGCGGGATCACGCTATGCAACTAGGGGTGGCCGGGTGTGCCTGAGGGCTCCAGGGATGGCCATGGGGGTCTGAAATTGCAGATTGATGGGCTTTTCCGGGCGGGTTGGATGCATGTGAACCATAGAATCCTTAGACATGTGGCAGCTTTCGTACTTGCCTTTTGGGCGTTGCCACTAGTTCTTTCGGATTGCGGCAACCCGATATGCACAAAGCAGTCTCACCACCTTCGAAGAGCGCACCCGTCTGCTGCTTCGCACCATTCAGCCTCGCTGTCTGTGGCCAAGAAGTTTGAATTGACTACGAGCCCTCTCACATCGATCTCATGTGATGGTGATGGCGACTGCCTGGTTGAGTCGGCCTCTGATCAATTCTGGTCATTGCGAAATGGTGGTGATGCAGTTCCTGTGGTACCGGCGCCACTCGTCTCATCTGGCACGCTTGACATCGGTGCGGGCCGTGTTAGCTGTTTCTCCGGCGATCGTTGCATGGCGATTTTGTTTTCACGAGATGTTGTGGAGTTCGTGAATGGTACGTGGGAGCCACCGGTCAGGCTTTCGCTCGGGCACATCTTGACCGGGCTCGGTTGCGCGAGTGGAGGATCCTGTGTCGCTATCGATGGTCTCGGTGATGCCTACCTCTTTAATGGCCATTCGTGGTCGAACGCCTTGAACGCTTGGGGATCGGCCCAGGCGGTTAGCTGTGAGTCGAGCCAGTTTTGTTTTGCTGCGGGTGGAGGTGTCAGCCAGTGGGATGGCATCAGTTGGTCTGAACCAGCCGATGTTGATCCAGGTGCAACGATGACCGCTATTGATTGTGCTAGCCCTGAGAACTGTGTGGTGGTCGATGACAAGGGAAGGCTGATTCGTTGGGAAGTGGATCACTGGACTCCCCCGACCAAGGTGACTTCTGATGCCTTCGCAGGAGTGGCAACTTTGAGTGACCGTATCTATGTATTAGTCACAGGCTCTGGCGGACTATATACGCTTGGCCCAGCTGGCTTGGGCAAGCTGGGCTTAGTGATGGGTATCTCTGGTCGAGTGACGGGGCTTGCCTGCGCCTCACAAGGGTCGGTCGCTACGTGTTACCTGACCACATCGCGAGGCGATCTCTATCAACAGCGAATTCCGGTGAGTTCCGTGTCATAGAGGCAGGCATCGCGTCGGTTCCGCCTGGTCTCTATGGGAGATCGTGTGGGCACATCTCGTGAGCCCTTGTGATGCTTGCGACACCAAGTTGGAAGGTTTGGTGCGAGGTGCCGGGTTCTTGTTGACGATGTTGCACAGTAATCATGAATGTGCCGCCTTGTCGGGCAGGTTGAGCAGTCATGGCACGTTGGTGTGGTTCGGTTTTTGTGTGCGTTGGCATCCAAAGGTATGTTGGGACGACTAGAAAGAGGCTATTCATATCATCGTCGGTCCGGGCCTTCCACATGGTGGGTTGCGCCATAGTGGTCACAGACGCTGATACGCTCACAGATCGGTGGGTTACTCACCGCTGTGAGTGAAAGTACAGGGTTATCGGCAAAATTCACGGTGTTCTTTAGTGTTTTGTGCTAGCGTTTATCTGCCAGGTATGTTCTGGTGTTCTGTCGATATGAGCTCTATTGAAAGGAGCGCCTGTCATGGGTGTTGTTAGCAAATCATTGGCCACCGGCGTCATTGCCGTCGGTGGCGTCTTGGCGATGGGTGGAGTGGCCTTTGCATTGCCACCTAGCCCTCCCACTAGTAGTTGTCCATCGACCCTCCCGAGTTGTGAGTCGCTCCTGGCCTACGTCGGCCCTACGACGTCTTTGGCTGAACCAGTGACGGTCAATGGGGAGGGGACGGTCTACTACGAGGACGAGACCCAGATCGCCCAATCAGACTATAGCCTTAACGGTCCAGACCTAAGTGGAAAGGCGTCGGTGCCAAGCCTAACGCTTTCGTGGACGAATGCAAAGGGCACAGTAAAGCATCAGAGTGTTACCGTAACAGTAAAGTCGCTCTATGACGGATCAAAAGCGGTGGGTGCCACGGAGACGAGCAAAGAGAAGAAGTTGATCAAGAGCTTCACTGCATTCAATCCGACTTACGGTGGTTCTGGACCGAATGCTGGATCTCAGACGGGCCCAGGAACTCCTTACATCGATGAGGTGACCTATAAGTTGCCGTCGAGCCTCACGCCTGGCATCGACTACACAGCGACCCTGCATGTCTGGGATGGAGATAGCAACCAGGATCAGGTCTCGTGGCAGTTCGTCGCTCCGGCTGGATCACCGGTCGCACCGCTCTTTGGTTCTGACTCTGTCGCTGTCGCTGGCCTTCTGATGGCCGCTGCCGGTGGATTGGCTGCCGTTGTGAAAGGCCGCAGGGCTCGGGCGTAACCTCGATTCCATTTGATTATAAGGGAGACTTGGGATGTTCCGAGTCTCCCTTGTTTTCGAAGGAATATCGGCAAGTGTTTGGCGTTCCGTGTGTCCTGAAAGGAAAGTGATGACGATGTAGAAGGTCGCCACCATGAACCGTGCTCTACCTATGATGGAGGTAGGCCCTCCGAACTCGCTGAGCAGGCAGAGAGTTCAAACCACCTCAAGCGGCGTTGGTAAAGAGCCATCGTCGTGAGCGTTGAGGAAAAGGCCCGATACAACGGGTCAGGTATGCGGCGAGAAGACGAACGTGTGTGAACCACTGCTGACGCATCGAAACACGGTGCAACGATGTCAGAACCGAGGTTGGTAGCGTACCTCGGGACAAAGGAGTACCATAACGATACTCCCTTAAGCCAGGGAGCGGCCTGTGTGTCGCTCTGGCGGCATCCGGTGTAAAGGTGGCGTGAGCTCGTCGTGGGCGTGGGTAGGGAACAGGAGAACCTGTCGCCTTGATACAGGTAACCAATCCGAAGTGCAGATACCTGTACTCCTTGGCTACCAAGAGGGAGAACTCCAAGTGGCGAACACCACAAGGGGGAGAGTACCGATGCGAGGCACAGGGACGGGCCAACCCGTAGTAGTGATGAAGGTCTTGTAATGAGACTGGAGCGAAGGGGTTGGACAGGTCAGGTCAATGAGAATGCCAACCAAACAGGAATGAGCAGGTGAAGAGACCACAGTTGAAAGGAAAGTCGTTTGAGATTCCAAAGCGCCTCATCTATGAGGCGTGGGGGAAGGTTCAAGCCAATGGAGGCGCTCCCGGTGTGGACGCCGTAAGCATCCCCGAGTTCGCAGTCAACGAGAGGGCAAACCTCTACAAGCTGTGGAACCGGATGAGCTCTGGGAGTTACTTCCCTGGGGCTGTGCGAGCGGTTGAGATACCAAAGGACTATGGGGCAGGGACCAGGGTGTTAGGTGTACCCAACGTGGTAGATCGAATCGCCCAGAGTGCAGTAGCAATGCTGCTGGAAGAGAGGCTAGACCGAAGTTCCCCCCACCACCCCGACCAATACTACTGTGTATTCTCGCCAAATATGCCACCTGTTATCGCTGAAATGTGCCACCCCCTAGGAGGGTGCGAGAGGGACTGGTTGTAGTGTATCGCTAATCGGTCAAAGGTCGCCTCCTTCTCGGTTGTTTTGATGGTGTCATGGAGCCTCGTCCGCGGACTTAGCCACCTTGGACTTCTTCGCTC
>JAKAQL010000033.1 GCA_021822605.1 Actinomycetes bacterium | reverse complement strand
CTAATCTTTAACATTCCTGAGAATACATGCCTACACTCATAACCGCCCAAGGCACCAAGATGCTGCTCAAGGCTCAATTTGGGGGTGAGATCGGGCTAATTTGGGGGGAACTTCGGGTTAGGGCTACTGTCCTGCCTCGAACCTCCTCGCCTGGGGATCAATCGATCTTTACCCAACAAACCTTTGGCCCGTAAAGCCATGTTTTGAGGAACGTGAGACGAGGAGGTTCATCCATTCCTCCCAAAGGATCCCCGCGGCAGAGCATCAGACGTTTACCGATGTTCTTTGTGGGTGTCTATGATGCAGGAACCCTTGTTGCCTTCCTGGAACCGATTATCTCTCAGCGTAGATATCAACTGAGAACGGAGGGAGAGAACTCCGCTTATTCAGGCAAATTCTCACCCAGGACACTAGGACCTCTCAATGTCTCGATACCGGTCCCGTAGTTCGTACTTCATCACCTTGCCTGATGGGGTCCGTGGAAGTTCCTCCACGAAGATCACATACTTCGGTACTTTATAAGGCGCGAGTCGCTCGCGTGCATAATCAACAATTCCAGTGACAGTGGGCCGGCTACCGGGATCTGGGACAACAACAGCACAGACCGCCTCAAGATACCGCTGATCTGGAACACCGACGATAGCGACATCACGCACTTGCGGATGACTCAGCAAGACGCTCTCCAACTCGGCCGGATAGATATTTTCACCACCACTGCGCACCATGTCCTTCTTACGCCCGGACACAAAGAGAACGCCGTCAGCATCGTAGTAGCCAAGATCACCAGTCTTGCACCAACCGTCAACAAAGGTTTCAGCACTCTCTACAGGCTTACCCCAGTAGTCATGACACACCACTGGACTGCGTATCCAGATTTCGCCCTCAACGTCTACATCAACGGGCGCACCCGCATCATTGCGGATAGAGATCTCCGTGAAAGGCAACGGTCGCCCAACACTAGCAATCGGAGACCCTTGCCGGGTAGAACTTGCGGACGCTATCGGGGTTCCCTCAGTTAGCCCGTAGACCTGAACGAGTTCAACTCCCGGTAGTTGCTCTTGGATCCACTCGACTGCGTACGGAAGCAGAGGGTCGCCTCCAGAAAGAATCCTCGACAAGCTCGATAGGTCATAGTCGTGAACGGTTCGAGCGTCGATCATCTGGTAAATCATGAATGGGAACAGGACTGCATCCGTTACTTTGCGTTCTTGTATTAGCCGGAGGGTATGGTCAATATCAAACCCCTGGCTGCGTGTCACCACCACGTGGCCACCAACGGCTAGCACGGCAATCGCAAGGTCTTCCATAGCACCGACGTGGTACATTGGGCCAGTTGTCAAAACGACTCGATCCGAGGTCAACTGCCATCGGATAGCCTGCATGGCAGCAAACCAGAGCGTATTGCCATGAGTCCAGACTGCTCCCTTCGGTCGCCCCGTTGTCCCGGATGTATACATCAACATCGCCGCTACATCGAGACTCACCTGCCGTTGCGGTGTCCAAACACCAGTATGCCCCCACAGTTCATCCCAACTCCGGCACCACGTCGACAACTCTGGCGTGCGCTCCCCATGGCAAAAGTAATGAGCAACAATCAAGTCCTGGCGTACCCCCTCGATACGGATCAAGAGCTCTGAATCCGCGCATACAACCGAAGGTTGGGAATCCATCAGCGCATATCTAAGCTCTTCGCGAGTCAGCCGAAAATTTAGCCGAACCGCAATCGCACCCAGCTGTGTTGCACCGAGATACAACGCCCAATAGTCCAGAGAATTGTACATCAGGATGGCCACACGATCACCGGGGCTGACGCCATGTTTTATCAATCCGTTGGTACACGCGTTAGCCCTAGTGTGAAGCTCCTCGTAGGTCCAGGTAACACCATCCTCCAACGACAGCGCTGGCCAGCCGGGGTCGACACTTCGTAACAACGCCCCACTCTGACCGGCTAGCCATCCGATGTCCATCTGCATACCCTCCTTCTGTATGGGAATTACGGCTGTAATCTCACCCTATCGGTTCAGCGCAAACACCAATCCACCACCAGTACGAGGGCTGTTGTCGATGCCGAGGCATCACTGGTAAGACTCCGCCGATTCGCACTCCGCCGATTTCACCCTCGAACCCCAGACCACCAGAATCGACTTCGGAGTAACCGATACCTTTTCGGTAGGCCGCGATGGCTGAGGTTAAGCCTCTGGACCCGGTGTTACTCACGGCTACGAGGGTCCTTCCAGTGAGGGCGTCGTTCTGGTGAGAATCCCATGGAAGTGCCAGTGCATCGCGGAAGAGCCTGATGACGCTAGGGGAGTCGATGTCCCGCACGGTGGGCGCCGACGAGGTCTCACCCCCCCGGTCACTCGGCAACCTAAGTGGGAATCCCCTAGAGACGAGCCTCGACAACGGTCCTGCGCGCCGTTGGTCCATCTTCTTGGGTGAGGGTGTGGCGGGCAAGCCTACGGGCCCGGGTCATCGAGAGGCCTTCTAGCACCTCTCGAACCCCCGCCAGGGCGACCGGCGTCATAGAGAGGCCCGTGACGCCGAGGCCGACGAGGACCGCAGCAAGCAGCGGATCGCTCGCCGCCTCACCACAGACGGAGATCTCGACCTTTGCCCGCGCGCCACTGCGTGCTACCGACTCGATGACACGAAGACCGACTGGGTTCCAGGGATCAAGCAGTTGATCAAAGGCCGGGCCGTTGCGATCGGCCCCCATCAGATACTGCATCAAGTCATTGGTGCCGATCGAAGCGAAGTTGACGAGAGGTGCGACCCGAGCAAAATCCAAGGCAACCGCCGGAACCTCGACCATTACCCCAACAGTAGGCAGCCCGACGGATCGTGCCATCTCCACAAAGGTACGCGCCTCGCTTGCAGAACTAATCATCGGTGCCATCACCCACATCTCGACACCCGACACCAATCTCCTCGCCTGTGCTAGGGCATCCAGCTGACGGTTAAGAAGTCCTGGGTTCTGTGCAGCAAGTCGAAAACCGCGCACACCAAGCGCAGGATTATCCTCACGAGGAAGTTCGACAAAGGGTAACGGCTTATCCGAGCCTGCATCAAGCGTGCGAAAGACGACAGGAGCATCGGACCCAGCAAAAGGCTCAAGAATGGATCGATAGAAACTGACCTGTTGGTCGATACTCGGCTCCTGGGCTTGACCCTCAAACAGAAACTCGGTTCGCACCAGACCAATGCCATCGGCCCCCAAATCACGGGCCTCTCGCGAGTCCCGAAGAGAGCCGACATTCGCGAGAAGACGCACCGCGCCGGTCGCCAGCACAGAACGACTATCGCCGTGGCGCCGACGGCGAGGGGGAGCCGGATCAATGGTTCCTCCGTCTCGATCGGTGAGTTCACTCGTCGCAGTCACTTCACCGGTGACCGGATTGAGAAGCACCATGGAACCCTCAGCGAGCTCGGATGCTCCACGACAACCAACCAAGGCCGGAATGCCGAGGGAGCGGAGGATGAGGGCCGCATGACCGGTCGCTCCCCCTGTGGCCACGATCACACCTCGAAGTGTCGCTGGGTCAAGTTTCGCGGCCTCAGCAGCACTCAAGTGATCGAGCACCAGGATGATAGCACCATCAAAGTCGACAGAATCATGGTGACTGACTTGGCCAAAGAGCTGGACAGCGACCCGACTACCGATCTCCGCGATATCGTCTGCCCGCTCGCCGATGTAGCCGCCAACGGCACGGAGTTCGGCGGCAACCGACTCAAACGCCGCCAGTAGTCCCTCACGATCGAGGGAGATCGCACCCATGTTGCGAGGGTGATCGGCGTCCGCCTCAGGGATCAACTGCACCAGCAAACGCTCAATCAGCGTGGGATCTTGGGCCATCATGGCCTGCGCCTCCAGGATGGCAGCAACGTCTGGAGCCGCACCCTGTGCGACCTCCTCCAGCTCCCCCGCCGCCTTGGTCAGCTCCGTCCCAAGGCGCGCCTCAAGTTCCTCGCGGGTGACAAACTCGCGCACATCCGGGTTGACCCCCGTTGCGGGAGCATCAACTCCAGTGGGGTTCGCAGGCTGATCGGATCCAACCAGCACAGATGCGGCCGAACCGTGCCGCACTGTCCCGACGACTGCCTGAGTTCCAATCCCAAAACCATGCAGGCCAACCACACCTGGGTCCGATGCCCCCGCACCGCCAGTCTCCGCCCGTCCCCGTTCGCCCTCAAGTGCCAACCTTACGGACCTCCCATGCATGCTCTGCCGCCGCGATGGCTTCGTCGAGGGAACCATCCATCGATAGCGTCATCGCACAAGCGATAGCACCTTCGACCATCGGGCAGTCGATAATACGAACGCGCTCTTCAAGGCCTTCGAGCTCGATCGCCGCGCTCGTTGCAAGAAAGGAAGAGCCAACGTCCCCAATCATGCCGATCGCATCATAACCGTCTAGCTGCGCAAGTCCCTCAAGGACCATCGCTGCATTCACCCCGAGACCTCCGCCGCCGGACGTCTCCTCGCCCCCTATAGCGACGATCGCCAGCTCATCACCGGCCAGTGCCCGAACCAGCTCAACTACTCCGAGGGCAAGTCGCTTGGAGTGTGAGACGATGATCAGACCCGTGCGCGTGGTCACTGTTGCCCAACCGCCCCGGCAAGCGCCTCAAACCAGAAAGCGGACGACAGCGAACCTGGATCGATATGACCGGCGCTGCGCTCGCCGAGATATGCTGCGCGGCCCCGTTTCGCGACCAGATCCCGTGTCCCATCAGACCACGCCTTCGCCTGGTCTGCTAGCCTCACCATCGAGGCGGGGAGCGATTCCTCGTCGGATAGCTGTGCCTGGATCTCGACCATCGCTGGCAGGAACACGTCCATCATGGTCTTGTCCCCCGCCACCGCCTGACCACGTTTCGACAGTGCCTCAACGAAGGCTCCAAGGGCATTCACAAAATCGGCCCAGGTAACCTCGGGGGCATCCGGTAGTGCAGCTGCAAACTTCAACATTCCTGAGCCCCAGAGCGCCCCTGATGCTCCCCCGACGGTGCTCATGAGCGTCATGCCAATGAGCTTTGCATCAGCGCGAAGACTGCCCTCAGGGCTTGCGTTCAGCGCCTCAACCGCCTTTTCAAGCCCACGATCCATGTTGGAACCGTGGTCAGCGTCGCCTATCGCCGCATCGAGGTCATTGAGCACTGACTTGTTCTCGTGGACCAGCTCAGCAAATCGCTGCCAAAGGTCACGGAAGGTCACCTGCTTCATAGAGGGCATGCTAGTGGGTCACGACTCTCAGTGCCGGGGTGTCGCAGGCCGCTCCTAACCGGCGCGCCCGAGTATCGTCAAGACGCAGCAGCGTGAGAGAAGCTCCAGCCATCTCAAGCGAGGTCATGAACTCACCCATCAGCACCTTCTCAAGGGAGAGTTGTGATCCCTTCACAAGTGCAGCCAGATGTCCAGCCATGATCGCTAGTTCAATACCGGGGGTGGCTCCCATAGAGTTGACCATCGCAGCGACACGCTCATTTGGAACGAGGGCGAGCTCCTCCACCAGTCGGTGATAGAGAAATGCTGTCAGATCCGCCGCACTCATCATCGGCATACGCTCAATTCCAGGCTCGCCGTGGATCCCAACACCCATCTCGATCTCGTTTTCACCGAGCTCAAAGGTGGGTTTGCCATTCGCAGGGACCGTGCAGGAGGTGAGAGCAAAGCCCATGGAGGCGATGTTCGCAACAACCTCATCACCAACAGCCTTCACTGTCGCTAAACTCGCACCCTCCTCGGCTGTGGCACCCGCGATTTTGTGCACGAAAACCGTTCCCGCGATTCCCCGACGTCCGGTCGTATAGAGGGAGTCTTGAACCGCGATATCATCATTGACCAAGACGACCTCAGTCGCGATACCGTCCGCATCAGCGAGCTCTCTCGCAATGTCGAAGTTCATCACGTCCCCGGTGTAGTTCTTCACTACGAGAAGAACGCCAGCGCCGTGGTCTGCAGCCTTAATGCCCGCATAGACCTGGTCGGGCGTGGGAGAGGTAAAAACCTCCCCCGCAACCGCCGCATCGAGCATACCGTAGCCAACATAGCCTGCGTGGGCGGGCTCATGCCCGGAACCCCCTCCTGAGACGAGACCAACCTTACCGGTCCCTTTTGGCACCCGTCGGGCAAGCACCGAGGTGCCCTCTACCCGCTGGAGATACTCAGGGTAAGCTATGACCATCCCGTCAAGTGCCTGATCAACGATCGTGTCAACCGCATCAATAATCTTCTTCACCTTGTACTCCTTACTGCTCGGCCCAACTCTTGGAACGCTCAACCGCACGCACCCAACCGGCGACGAGTTCATCACGGCGTGAAGCCACCATCGACGGATAGAACAGAGCATCACGCTGCCATACCTGGGTCAACGGCTCAAAGCCGTCCCACACACCTACGGCAAGCCCTGCTAAGAACGCCGCACCCATGGCCGTCGTCTCCGTCACCTTTGGACGCTCAACACGTACACCAAGGATGTCAGCCTGGAACTGAGCAAGGAAGCTGTTGTTGATCGCACCTCCATCGACCCGGAGAACATCGACCGCCTGCTTGCTGTCGCTTCGCATCGCTTCAAGGACATCGCGTGACTGGTAGGCGATGGACTCCAATGCTGCTCTCGCGATATGAGCACGGTTCGACCCTCTTGTCAGGCCGACGATGGTGCCACGGGCATAGCTGTCCCACCAGGGCGCCCCAAGACCGACGAAAGCGGGCACAAGATAGACCCCGCCAGTATCGGGTACCGAGAGCGCCATCGCCTCCGTCTCGTCGGCTGTCTTGATCAGCCCGAGCTCATCGCGCAGCCACTGCACGACCGCCCCGGTGATGAAGATCGAACCCTCGAGCGCATAGGTAACCTTGTGGTCAATGCCCCATGCGAGCGTCGTGACCAGTCCGTTCTCCGACATCACCGGCGCATCACCGGTGTTCATCAGAAGGAAGGATCCAGTGCCATAGGTGTTCTTCGCGGTCCCCGGCGTGTAACATCCCTGCCCAAACAGTGCTGCCTGCTGGTCGCCAGCGATCCCAGCAATCGGGATCTTGCGGCCCAACCAACTCTCATCGACCTCACCAACCACACCGGATGAATCAACAACGGTAGGACACATGGACCGAGGAATATTCAATAGCTGCAACAACTCATCATCCCAATCGAGCTGACCGATGTTGTAGATCATCGTCCGCGAAGCGTTCGAATAATCCGTCACGTGTAGTTTTTGGTGCGTCAACTTGTTGATCAACCAGGAGTCGATGGTTCCAAAGACCAGATCACCCTTCTCAGCGAGCTCGCGTGCACCCGGCACGTTATCGAGGATCCACGCCACCTTGGTCCCCGAGAAGTATGCATCGATGACCAATCCTGTCTTGGCCCGCACCATGTCGGTGTGGCCCGCCTCACGTAGCCGATCACACATTCCAGCGGTGCGTCGACACTGCCAGACAATAGCGTTATAGACAGCTTGGCCCGTATGACGATTCCACACCACGGTCGTCTCCCGTTGGTTCGTAATACCAACGGCCGCGATGTCGGCGACATCCACCCCTGAGGATTTGAGGCAGCTTTGAATGGCCTGCCACTCCGACTGCCAAATCTCCTCGGGGTCGTGCTCGACCCAGCCGGGCTGTGGGTAGATCTGACGAAACTCCTGCTGCCCTACCGCCACCGGAAGACCTGCATCGTTAAACAAAATCGCCCGTGATGATGTCGTGCCCTGGTCAAGGGCGAGTATGTACTTAGTCACTGCTGACCATCCCTTCTTCTATCCCATCATTCCCTGTAGTCTGTATGACCTCGGCTGGATGCTTGGCCCGATAGTCGAGGGTCAATTCAATGAATAACTTGTAAATACCGACCGCAACTGCCGCACCTACCAGAGGACCCAGAATGGGAATCCACCAATAGCCGCCCTCGCCAGGACCAGGGAAAGCGTTCTTACCCCATCCAAAGAACCAGGTCATCAAGCGTGGTCCAAAGTCACGTGCCGGGTTAATCGCATACCCCGTCCCGGTTCCAAAGGAGATGCCAATGGCCAACACTGCCAAACCGACAATGAAGGGTCCAAGATTAGAGATTGGTGCCATGTTCTTTACGTCGTTGATAGCGAGAATAAAGAGCAAGAGGAAGGCGGTCCCAATGACCTGGTCAACCAGGGGACCCACCCAGCTGCCATGGAAGCAGGCGGCCGGAAAGGTGGCAAAGATCGAGAAGGTGGTCAAGCCACCACTTGAACCACGCGAGACAACATGATGGACCAAGTTGTACTGATCGATCGCCTTGTAGTAATCGGCATAGACAATCAACGCACCGCTAAAGGCCCCAAGCACCTGAGCAATCCAATACGGTACCACCTTCTTCCATGGGAGATTCCCCTTGATCGCCTGCGCAAACGTTACCGCCGGGTTGATATGCGCCCCCGAGATGCCACCCGCTACGTAGACGCCCATAACGACAGCGAGTGCCCAACCCCAGCCGATAAGCATCCAACCCCCGGCTCCCTGAAAAATCACGACAGTTCGACCGGACATGGTCAAGCCGACGACCGCAACCGCGACCGATCCAGTACCAAACGCCAACAACACCAACGTACCGAGGTACTCTGAGAGCAACTCTCCCCACGCTGTCGCGCGCCAACCGGTTTTACCATAGCGCACCTTCGTAGCCATATGTTTCACTCCTTCTCATCGAGCCATGATGAGTGAAAACAGCAAAAAACCCAAGCCCTAGCAACGGACTTGGGTTCTCAGTTTCTCTCACCCACTCCCGATGGTACACCATTTCCCATAACGCTGCACACGAAACATGAAAAACAATGAAACCTTAAGGTCCTTGGACCCCAATTAGTTGGGTCGTTGGCCTGCTAGCGGTGCTGGTATCCATACGAAGGTGAAAACGCCGACAACCTATCAGGAGAAGTCCTTTCCATCAAACTGCCAATAGCGCGACCAACAAGTGCTCGTCTCTGTCTATCGTAAGGACTATTACACTTCTCAACTATCCCTAATAAACTTGCAGGTATAGTTTTAGAACTTCTCTACTTATATCACTCGTGCAATGTATCATTGTTCACAGGTTCAAGCAGGCTCGCAAGACTCCCGAGCGCTGACTCCGCCTCCTGATTCACATCAAGGACGATCAGATCGCCGGCATCAACACCGAGCCCAAGAATCTCAAGAATGCTCCGCACATCGGCGACCCGATCCCCTTTAGCCAATGTCCCCTGTGCACCAGCAGCATTCATCGCTTTCACCAACTGAGCAGCCGGTCGAGCGTGCAGGCCTGACGGATCGATCACTCGAAAAGTTCGTGCTGTCATCGTTCTTCCTTCCACCAGTCAACCCAGTTCACATCGCCAACCCCGGCCCGACCTAGCGAAGCTCCTCCGCTCCTGCTACTAGGGACCCAGAACTTGTGGAAACGCCACGAGCTCCGGCCTTGAGCGCCGCTGTCACCTGATCGAGATGGGTGATGAGGCCACCCGCGATCAGCGGAACATCGATACTGTCGGCCACCTTGGTGATCTGCTCCGGCAACACCCCTGGCAAGACCTCCACAGCATCAGGCTTTGTCCTCAACACATTGCGCAAACCCGACTCAACCGAGAGACTATCGAGAAGAAAGATCCGCTCAATGGCCAACAGCCCCAACTTCTTAGCGGCGTTCACCGCTGATGGATGGGTCGTGATGATGCCTTTCGGGTGCCCAAAACTCGCAAGGAGGCGCATTCCCTCGCTGTCATTGCTGATCCCGCGGAGCATATCGACATGGACAAAGACGGAGAATCCACGATCGCTGAGCAGCTTAGAAGCACCGAGCACCTCACTTGCACTCCCTCCCAGCAAGAACACCCAGCTGGGCTCCATACCGGCCAGCATTGCCAAAACGTCTGCAGGCTCTCGCGCCGCAAAGATGATCTTGGGGATCTCGTCTGCACGAATGGTCTCACGTTGCGGCGTCAACGCAATACCTCCTGACGTTTGAGCTGGCCATGCAACCAACGGGCCGGGTGGATGGTCTGGCAGCCCGTCAACTCCTGGAGATGGATCGCGCAGGTGCCGCTATCGGTAAGGATGATACCAGGCTCACCCATGACCTCCTTGGCGCGATGACCCAACGCTCGGGCTACCTTGGTGTGCTCGGTCTTGAAGGCGTATGAACCCGCGGCACCACAACAGCTGATCTCGAGAATCTGCGGTGGGCGCTCGCTGACGCGCTCCATGAGCGCAAAGAGCGACCCCTCTCCTCGGGCCACCTTTGAGCGACAGGTCGCATGAGTGTAAATAAGTTCCTGACCCGGCAGCCCGTGGATCCGCTCAAAAAAGCCAGGGTTCGCTCTGTCAAGGACGAAATCCACGAATGGAAGGATAGGGACTGGAATGGTCAAACCAAAATAGCGAGGCCACTCAACCCGCAAAGTATCGTCACAGGTTGCATTGAGGGTCACGACGGCCTCAAGCCCCGAAGTCATCCTCCGTACTGCCCGATGCGTCGAACGAGCAGTGCGCTCGGCCTCCCCGAGCAGCCCCGAAGCGTAAGCAGCAGCACCGCAGCAGTGACTTGCAGAGGGGAGGGGAACCGCCGTATAGCCGAGCTCCTCAAGGACAGCACTAGCTGCGAGCAGCGTCTCGGAATCGAACCCACGAGTGAAGCAATCCACAAAAATTCCAATTCGACGGGTCGCAGAACCTTGCCGTTGATGGGTTCGATGTCGACGACTTCGTTGCAGAGGCGAAGGAGCGGGCCACTGAGTTGATGAACTAATGCCCAGTGGGACGCCCAGCTGCTTTGGCAACTTCACCAGAGATGGCACCATGGCCAACCACTGCGGATGGGTCAAGAGATAATCGCGTACCGCCAAACGCGGTGACTGAGAGGCAAGCTCTTTGTGCACTGCAATCAGATGGGCAATCGGGACGTCTACTGGACAAGCACTTTCGCAGAGCTGACAAAAGGTGCAGTCACTGACGTGTTCCATGGGTTTGGCTTCTCCGGCTTGGTAATGACGATACCAGTCCGGGCCGAGCGCCTTTGGACCAGGGAACTGTTGATCGACCCGATAGACGGGGCAAGCAGTGACGCAGAGGGAGCACTTGATACAGGCATCCTCGTATTCAAATCGCTTCACCGATCAACCTCCTCACACATGCCTAATGCGGTTCGTACTGTCGCAAGTAGCATGGCTCCACCGTTGTGATCGCGATTTGGATTCCAGCCACCCATCGCCCTTCCGACAGCGAGCACTCGCCCGCCACCGAGGCAGTCGATCTCTCTGTGACCATGCGCATCCAGAGCGTCGAGGTGATCCATTCTGCCCACCTCCCTGTTGACCAGCTCATCAACGATGGCTCCGTCCACGGTCACCTGCATCCCGCCACCGAGTACGCCACCTGAGGCAAGCAAGAGACAGTCGGCCTCAAAGGATCTCCCATCGGTCAACAGCGCACGCGGCACGGGCTGAACCTCTCGTACTCTACCGCTCACGAAACGAACCCCTTGCTGTCGCAGTAGACGTTCCCACCGATCCCTCACCCTGACACCTCCGATACTCGGCGACAGGAGCGGAAACTCGCTGACGCTGCGCTTGCCTACCTCCGAGAGCTGGGTTAACAACTTTTCGGTATGCTCCAACCCAATTACTTGAGGGAGCACCACTGGTATGCCCGAAGGAACACCTCGTAAGGCCTCTCGCAAAGTTGCCGCCAACCAGCTCGCTCCAGCATCGCCATCCAGATAGGCTGCGAATCGGATTGTACCCCAACTGGAATCCCAACCTGGGGGCCGAGAGAGACTCACCTCATAGGCCTCACAACCACTACGTCGTCGATACGTCGCCGCCTGTGCTCCAACGATCGAGTCCGCAAGACCATCAATTCCTACAAAGACAAGACTCTCCGGTTCCGATGAGGCATATTGCCAATTTGGCGTCGCAAAGGTTGGGCGCATATTCCCAATCGCCGTCACCGTGTGCGGGATATCCTGGGCTTGGGGCAGCACAAGGGTGACCCCAAAGGACCTATAGAGCGCGACTAACTCCCCAAAAGCCTGCGACCACTCCGCAGATGACAGCTCGATCGGAAAGGCCTGAAAGGCATCAGTTGTCCTCCCGAAGCTGAAATCGCCAGGCCACATCCCGAGAGAACCATCCGACTCCGCAAGAACGGTCACCTGATACCCACGCTGAAGGAGATAGCTGGTACTCAGCATGCCCGCCGGACCCCGGCCCACAACAATCGCCGTCTTGGAACTCATCGCTCCTCCCCGAGGGACTGAGCTGAGATCGACTGTTCCAGTGCTATCAAGCGGGCATTCGCCCCCCAACCAACGACGGTGAGCCCATGCTCCCGTTCACGCCGAAGCGTTGCAAGCTCATCCGCAAAGCCATCCTCGTCCCCTCGCCCCAAAACCCTATGAGCACAGAACGTGCCCTGGCACGGCCCCATAGAGAACCAGGTCCCAAAGCGCAGCTGCATCGGAGAACTCACAGTAGGTTTGATGTCTGATTCGTAAACCTGTTCACACTCACAAAGGAGAGCACCCCGATCATCCTTCACAACCGGGGCCGGTCGCTTAACTTCCACACCAATGGGCACCTCGCGACTTCGACTCGGGGAATCAACGTTGAAACTAGCGACAAGTTGATCGCCCAGCGTTTCTCCCATCAAACGGAAGGTGGTCCATTTGCCTCCTAGCACGGAAAATGCCCCGGCCAGACCATCGCGCTCGCCATGATCGAGCACTGCGAAATCTCGCGACACCTTCCGCGAATCTCCGGTGACACCGGAGGGCTCATAGAGTGGTCGCACGCCATTGAAACCGCGTAGGACTCTCCAGGATCCAAGATCCGGGATGAGTTCGGATCCTAACGCCATGAGTCGGATAGCTTCACTTCGGCGCGGCTCGGGGGCCTCTGGGGAAGGCTGAGCCACATCCGTGGTGCCAAGAATGACCACCTCCTGGTGGGGGACGAAAATGTCACCATCACTGGGCGACTTCAGCCGGTTCACGACTTTGTCGAGCCTTCGATTTGCAAAGATCAACATCAGTCCATAGGACGGTTGTACCTTGACGTCGAGTCCCCAATCGCGGGCGACCAACCCAGCCCACGGACCAGCGGTATTGACAACCGCGTCGCAATCAAGCACTCGAGTTCCCTCCGGAGCCTGCACCTCGACGCCGTTGACGCGTTCGCCGGCAAGTCGCAACTTGACCGCCTTGGTGTGCTCAAGGACATTTGATCCACGGGACTGAATCGCCCTTACCAACATCGAGAGCATCTTGAAACCCTCAAGCACACCATCGGGCACCCAATAGGATCGCTGGATGCTCTCTGTCAACATTCCTAATTCTGCCCGAAGGTCGCCAACCTTCTCGGCATGCACCGGCACCCCTAGATCAGCCGCCTGGTTGAGCCAACGAGCCTCGAACGCATCATCGTCGCCATATTTCTTAACGAAATATCCTCCAGTGGCGACCACCGCTTCGTTGGCGATTTCGCGCAACAACATATTCTCTTCATAACACTCCTTGGCAGCTGAAGGATCGGTGACGAGGTACCGACCTCCGCTGTGAAGTAGACCATGAAAACGCCCAGAGGTTCCCGAACCAATCTCCTGCGCCTCCACCACGGTGGTTTCGATCCCGCGGAGAACGAGATCCCAAGCAACACCCAGCCCGGTTGCACCTGCCCCAATGACAACAACTCTCACGCCCGGTACCTCCAAACCCCACCCTGCCCAACAGAGTGGAGCCTAAAAAAGGCAAACCCGACAGCAGATGCTGTCGGGCTCTCATTGTTCAAACGCCACGTCAAGCAGTCAATAACGACTGTCTGCCATCCTAGGCCCCGAATGTTGCCATGTCAATACGTAATGACATGCACCTCAGCTGGTTGGGCATCGTACTTATTGCCGAATACTTCCCTCAAAACGGCGCTCCCATGCCTCGTGTCGCTTCTTTGCATCACGCAGAAAGGGGGAGAATGCAATAGCCTTCAACAGTGCATCATTGGCCACTTTGGCGGCCCCTGACATTGGTCGAACGACATCCAAGAACAGTACTGCGCGCAGCTCGGTGGAATCATTCCACGCACTGTGCTGGTAACCATCATCGAAGAGTAGGCTCTTGCCCTCTTCCCAGTGGCGGGTCTCGCCACCAACCTCGATACCACAGAGGTCATTGGGCTCTGGAATCCTCAGCCCGAGATGATAGCGTAGAACGCCCCGATAGGGTCCTCGATGCGG
Organism: Actinomycetes bacterium; assembly: GCA_021822605.1. Taxonomy (GTDB): domain Bacteria; phylum Actinomycetota; class Acidimicrobiia; order Acidimicrobiales; family Acidimicrobiaceae; genus Ferrimicrobium. Next base: position 13,425 of record JAKAQL010000033.1, on the reverse strand, counting down.
GGGTAAGTGTTTCCCAGGGCTTAGGATCGAGTAGAAGGCAGTCGTTAACCCTGGTACCTGTTCCAACAGAGCAGCGGTCTTCGGGCAACGCTCCCAGTTGGCCTGCGACCGGTACCCGTACCCCATGAAGAAGACCGTCTTCCATTGATCATCATCGGAGATCGAGGCGACATCTCGGGAAATATCCTGGAAGTTTGGCAGGTCTTCCCTGCGCCCTAGCATCATGTCGAGCTCCTCGCGTATGTCTTTCCAGCCATCCTCTAGCGTCGTTGTCCACGGAAAGGTCTGTGGATCCAAAAAAGGGGTGGTGGGTACGATCGATGATTTGAGCAACCAACCCTCAAGCCCAAAAATGGCTGCCTCACCACCGTTGAGCGCCGCCTCCCGAAGATCTTCACGCACCTCATGGAGATCCGTCAACGCAGATCGAAGATTATCCCGTGCCTCTTCGAGCGCTACCTGCCATGTCTTGGTCATACTCTGCCCCCCTACTTCTGCATCATATGGCTCCGCCAACAATGAGTGAAGGCCGTCACCATTAGTTTAGCCAACCGCCGCTCGCCGGTGATCTTTGACCATTCCGCTCACCAAGCAGACCCGGTTGCAGCGAGTGCCTCCGCCGAAGGCGGCATGAACCTTCACCCCACCCCTGGAGGCTCCTACACCCAGGTCGTGCTTCCACGAACCGGGACAGGTCTACCAATGTCTGTGGAACAGCACCCACTACAAAGGCCAACACCTAGATCTCGGGGTATCAACTCATCAGCCAAACACGCTCCGGGCCCTCTGCTGCTTAATATGCCCATCAAAGATATCGAAAAGTAGGCGAACAAACGGACCACTACCTCAGAGCGCATGGAGCCAGTGGGAACCGTTTCAGCTCCGCACGACATCACTGCCCAGAACTGCTAGCAAGGATTAACTGTGCTCGGTCGCGCATCTGACGCCGTGAACGCACACCCCACGCAGCAACAAGCACGTAGATCACTCCGATCACGATTAGGTCTCCCGCAGGCTTGATGAGATACTCACCAATCAGGAGTACAAGCACGATTCCAAAGATGGGCGACGGATCCCATTGACTTACCGTCGCTTGAGCCACCTCCCTCACTACGGCGGCAAGCTCGGGATCATCGGGGAGCGTACCTGCTCGGAGATGACCAAAAGCCTCGCGCTGCAGCTCTCGATCCGGAAGAGCAGATCGAAGAATCATCAGACCGGTTGGCTGTCGTCGCTTGCGCCACACCACAAAACTAACCACCAGGCCGGCTGCCGCCACGAGAACTAGTACCAGCCCTACAACCTTGCCTATCTCGCCCATTGCTACCTCCGTACTTTACCCTAGGCCAGTCTACCCTGGCGTCGCCCAGCCGCTAGAACCAGGTTAAGTACGCGCTCAGACCAGTGAGGGGCCGGCCAAGTACTGCTCCGTCAGCGCCCTCAACTCGGTCTCCAGTTCGTCCGAAAGCTGATACTCCAGTGCCGCCAGTGAATCGGTAAGCTGCTCGACTTTCGAGGCACCGATAATTGGTGCAGTGATCCCTGTCTGGCGCATCACCCAGGCAATCGATAGGGTCACCAGACTCACTCCCTCACGCTTTGCAACCGTCTTGAGCTTCTCGACCGTCGCAAACATCTCCTCGTGCCAATACCGCTCGCGGTAGAGCTCACTCGCAGGCGATGAGTTAAATCGAGTACCCTCAGTCGGTGCATCGATCGAAAGGTGCTTTCCTGAAAGGAGTCCACCGGCAATCGGATTGTAGGGGATGACTCCGATGCCCTCATCGACCGCGAGCTCCAAAAGATCCCGTTCAATGATGCGGTACAACAAGTTATACCGGGGCTGTACCGACGCGAACCTCGTGAGACCCTTTCCCTCTGCCAATGCATTCGCCGTTGCAAGCCGGAAAGCGGGGTAATTGGAGCAGCCTACGTAACGAACTTTACCAAGGTGAACCAAGTCGTCCAGGGCCCCTAAGGACTCTTCGATCGGAGTCTCTGGATCATAGCGGTGCAGTTGATAGAGATCAATGTAATCGGTGCCGAGCCGCTTCAAGGAAGCATCCACAGCGTCAAAAATATGCTTACGTGAATTCCCCCGATGGAAGGGTTCCTTTGCCGTTGCCCCAAAACACTTCGTAGCCAGGATCACCTTGTCCCGCTTGCCTTTGAGCCATCGACCAATGATCTCTTCGGTGGTTCCAGCCAAACGCACCCCGCCACCGAGTGGATAGACATCCGCTGTATCGATGAAATAAACGCCATGATCCAGGGCCCGATCGAGGATCTTGACCGCCTCTTCTTCGTCACTTTGCAAACCGAATGTCATGGTCCCAAGGCATAGCCTCGAGACCTTCAGTCCTGTGTTGCCTAACCGTGTCGTCTGATCAGTCACCACAATCTCCTCTTCGCTTACACACAACCTCACTAAAAACCTACTCGCGACAAGTGTCCCCCCCCGTGTATCCCCAGCATGAGCTGCGTTAGCAATCCCGCAACGCCGCCATCGCAGGCCGCCATCGTCTCCAACCTCATGGGAACTGGTCTCGATATTAAGGCTTGAATACCATGAGGTAGATCAATACCAGCATCAGCACAAAGGCAACATCGTTATAGAGACGGCTCCGGCTATCCCAAAGCAACTCTCGCAGCTGTTGCGATACCTCTACCTGGCCCAGCTCGGCCGCTAGCAATCTTGCTCGCTTTGGTATCGCGCCCCCTAAACCCCCCAAGACAACGACGCCAACATAGGCCACGATGGCAGCGACCACCCACCCAGACCCAAAGCCATAGTGACCGACCCAAACGAGGAGCAAGCCCAATGCGCCAGCCACCAGCGCGCCGATCGCGACCAACAGCACGCCTATACGTGCGAGGGAGAGAATGCTTGCAACCTCCGATGCCATTGGAGCGTGACGCGCTCTCACCAACACGACACCCGCGAGCACGACCCCAGCAAAGAAGGTCATCGCGCCGAGGATATGTACCAATAGGAGAGCATGATAAAGCAGGGTTTGGTGACGACTCGTGAACACTTCGCAGCTCCTTCTTCGAATACACGGTACCTTGGAGGTTTTCCAAAACGTTCATCATCCGCAGGAGCCATGGGATGTTTGTTGGTTCTGCGCTCAGAGCGCTCCGACCAAGGCTGTCGTGCTTCTTGAGGTCGGCTCTGGTGCGGAGTACGGTCACTCGTACTCGATGCCTATGTCCGGCTCGTCGTGGCAGAATCAAAGTGGGTCTCACTCTCGCTTGAGCGGCTATAGTCCCAATCCGACGGCTTACCAGCGCTGGAGCCGCTATCGCAGACACAGGGCCTTCGGTCGCAGTAGCGCTGACGGGGTTTTTGCAAAGTTACCGAGACTCCTTCAGGACTGTCAATTGCCAATACAAAAAAGGTGTTCGTGCCGCCCTTGCGCGATCCACTGCGTCAGCCCTTGTCGAGTCGTACCGTTTGCATATCCACCGCATGACGACAGGGGTTAGTTCCTTAGGCGCGTATCTATCGTCTGAGTCCCCATTGTGAGCGTTTACTACGGTAGCAGGCAAGCATCGACTCCCAAAACTGGTCGTGTCGTAGAATTGCCGTGAGAGACAGGCGTTCAACACGCGTTCCTTACGGACGCTATAGCTCAGGCGTGCCCTGCGATTCGGATCGGTACGCTCAGCGCGCAGGCATTGAACAGTCTGTCCATGACTCCTACACGCATATGTTGTCGGTTGGAGAGGAAGTTGTGTTCATCGAAATACGATGCGATGTAGCGCTTCGATGGCCGACGATGGGATGTCCCTTTGCATCTGGGTATTCAGGTTCGCGATCTGGGTGTTGGAGAACCGGGGAGAAGTGCTCGTCCTCGCCCAGGCGTGCCGAGATGGTCTGAATGTGGGTGTAGCCCATGTCCGAACGGTCGTTGAAGCCACCCATGCCGTCCGTCGTAACCGTTGCGTTCACGTCGACCATGTCGTCCGTCGTAACCGTTGCGTTCACGTCGACCATGCCGTCCGTCGTAACCGTTGCGTTCACGTCGACCATGTCGAGCACCCGTTTAGTTACTTCGAGCTGATCCCATCCCTCTAGGGGCCTTCCAGGCGCATGTACTTTGGATACGAGTGCTCATCGAGACTCACCGCAATGAGGCAGGGCACCGTATGGGTTGAGCGTCCCGGTCGCCTGAGGTGACACCCCACCCACGAACATATCATCTATATCGACCCTGCCGCCCGAGCAGGTACTGCTCTTCGCGCTGGCGCATAGCGATGCGGAGCCGGCGAAGCCCATACCATGCGCTCGTGTAGCGCATCCCCAATCTCTGCTGCCAGTTCAACTGCACTGATCCCCCTCTTGGACTTTCGCGTCTAAGTACATGGCCATGAACCACTGCCGGAGGCTCAGCTGCGTGTGGTGCATTACAGTTCCTGTAAGTCAGCGACGTGATGTGTCTACACGATGCACACATGAATTGGTTGGGTGGTCGGGTGTAACAAGTGTTGCCTGCACGTCTTTAGACAGACAAAGCCATTCGGCCACCGCTTGCCAAAGAGAGCCTCTCGACACAGCTCTTCGGCGCCATAACGGCTGAAGAAGTCCTGCATGCTCAGACCGCGCGGCCGTCCGATTCCACTAATGCCCTCATTATGGGGCGTGGCTAGGACATCTGCGAGGTTGCTGTCGTCTTACGCTGGATCTGCGGATCGTAGAGCGCCTCTACGACCGAACGAGGCGTCACTGTTCAGGCGGCCTGAACCTGTTCTCCGCAGTCAGCTGTGCTAGGCTAATCGGCTGTTTCGCTCTCAACAACGGCTGTGGAGCACGGCGACTAGGGGGAAGAAGCACACTGTAGGCAACCCAAGAGTGGCTAGCGACACGCCAAACGCTGCTGCGGCAGGCAGGAAGCTTCTCAGTCCAACCACGAGTGCCACCACATACCTGCCAAATCACCCGATAGTAGCCAGGAGCTTCAAGCCTTACTCAGCGATTGTCTGGAGAACGCCTTGCTCTTTGACCGTTGCACTTTGCGTGCTCGCACGCTCCCTTCCCGTGCTCGGTACCCTCCAGTAGGAGGTGGGGCGCACGAGGCTTCACTGCTCTTTGACCGGTTGCGCCTTGTTACATCACTGTGAACCCGCCCCCGGATCAGCTGACTCACGACATAGGTCAAGAGCACGACTCCGATCAGGGCAAGCGCGCCCAGATCAGAGCCTTTCGAGCGCGATTCCAGAGCAGGCACGAAATCGCCAGTAATCAGACCATATGTGGAGCCAGCGATGACAAGGGTTATCACAACCTAGGGGACCGTGGAGATCCGGTTCAGAGTTCGCAGCTCGTGCAAGGTCGAAGCGCTAAACAGAGCCGCGATCTCATCGCGGTCGACATGAGCGAGCTATCTCCCTGTACGGGACAGCAGCGACCATCCGAGAAGTGCATCGCGTGACCTATCAAGGTCCGCAAACAGGTTCCGCAAGGCGACCGCTGCCAGTAATGTACCGCCAACAGCGCACCATATGATCGAAATGATGCCCAGGATTGGGGAGTGAACGTGGCCGTGGACCACGCTGGTACACAGCGCAACCCCACCAAGCAACCCGCCACTTGGAACCAGAAAAGCCAATCCGACCAGACTTTTGCAACTGTCTGGTTCGAGGCCATCCGCTGCTTCCTCCAAATTGGAGTCACTCCTATCGCTCATCTAACCCTCCACAGCCTGCAAGAGCTTGCTAAGGCTGTTCTCGAAGGTCACCTGCGAAATCGGCGGCGCCGTGACGGCAACGGATGTGTTGTACTCACTAAAGTTCAAAGTGTCGATGGTGTAGAACTGGTAACCGCTGACCGTAAAGGGAACGGTTACCACCTCTCGCAGCAGTTGCCCGTACCGATTAATCCACAGTGCAACCGGAGCATCGTTCCCCATGTGTCGAATGTCTGACCGTAGTGTGGACGGAATCCCGGCAGCGTCGGACTGCAAAATTGCTCCGATCTTCAGCTGCGCCTGATAACGAGTCACCACCTGACCGTCGATTTTGGTCGACTGTGAGGTCGTTACCACCCCACTCTGAGCAAAGCGCAGAAGTAAGGTAACCGGAACAGCATGGAGTGGGTTTTGCACGCCAAGCGATGGTGGAGGACCCGAAGAACTCACTCGATATCCGAAATATTGTGCAGTTCCCAGGGCTGTCGGGCTCGGTACAACGCGTCGTACATAGAGCACCCGATGGGTGAGGATCGTTTCAACCGCTACTTTCCCCTGTGGCGTGACTGAGGTCGTCAACGCGCGTTCAGACGCTCCTGAGAGACCATTTTCGACTCCGGTTGCTACCCCGGTCGTGGTAATCGTCTCCGGAGTCGGCCCAGCTTCAATCTGTTCAATAGTCTGAAAATGTAGAGATCGAACAGCGAGAAGACGATGGTAAGCAATCTCGATCACTCCAACACCACTAAGGGCAATGCCTCCTGGCTGCTCCGCACGCCTCAACGCAAAGCCTGCCACCCCCCATTACCAAGAGTGCCGCCACAACTCCAGTTAGCACCTTGTGTCGATACAGCAGCCCCCTAGTGCGGCGCTGCTCCACTACTGCTAATGGATCTGTGCCATCCCGGGCAGAGCTGGCGGGCTGTGCGGAGCTAATAGGTTTCGCAGAAGCCATTGTGGGCCCTTCTGAACGCATCAGGGTCTTAGAGGAACCAAGCGCCACTACTCGATCCCTCAGGTCCTTGGGAGCCGAACTCCGATTCGCGTGGAAACTGCGCAACAGCTCTAACTCGTCCATCCATCCTCCTTCAACGTCGACGTACGGCAATCGTCTACCTTTCCTGGCGATGCTCCCGCTTGCAGCAGCTCTTCGCGTAACCGTGAGCGGACCCGCGAGAGTCGTGAACGAACCGTGCTAGCTGGCAACGCCAGAGCCTGGGCAATCTCACTGGGACTCAGCTCCTCCCAGGCATACAACAACAACACCAACCTATCCTCGTCATTGAGTGCTAGAAGAGCGCGAGCAATCGTGACATCAAGCTCAAGGTAGCCATCGCTTGGGTCTTGGGGACAGGTATCCGTAGTGGCCATACCGCCAAGCTTGGCCTCCGTCCCAGGCGAGCCTGCTCGTCTCTCCAATGATGTCGCAAAATGTTGGCCGCGATACCGAAGACCCACGGTCGGAGTGCACCGCGTTCAGCGCTGTAGCTTGGCAACCGAGAGAACACCACGGCGAAGGTTTCAACGGTGAGGTCATCGCATATGTCTGGCCCCACACGACGTCGATAAAACCGATAGATTGGATCTAATAGCGAACCCACCACCGCTTCATAGGTGAGATCGTCCCTGCTGACTCCGTCGTCGCCCTCGATCCTCTTCTTGTCACGCAACCCCATACCATATACTTTCCCGACGACACATCATTCGTTGCACGAGGCACGGACAAATCCTAACATCCTCACCAGTTACCAAAACTCCCCAAGGTCGCAGGCGAGGGCTGGGCCTGGAAGGCAGGAGATACGCAATGCCGGAAAACGCTAACGTTCTTGATGCACCAGTGTTTTCCCAACAATGCAGGCGCCACCTACCCAGCGGCAAAGATGCCAAGAAGTTCCTATGACGTTGCAGACACCGTCGAAGCATGTAATGCTAGTGAAGGAGGTTGTCAGGAGTAGTCACCGTTCCTTCTTGCAGTCGAGAGCGCGTCAAGAGTTTGGTGCGGGACCGTTCAAGGACCAAAGAATGTCGCTACGAGCACGAACCCCAGACTCCACTTGGTCCTTGCCTGACAACCTCCACTAACAGACATATAGGGAGTGGAGTAAGCGACTGTAGCTCGAACTCCAATGGTGTTGTTGGCGCCGTCCGGCTGTCGGAACAGTTGCTGGACGCAGTAGTTGCCTCTGCTTTTTGCACTCACAGACGCGGTCTGAGTGAGAGGAGCGACCACGCGCACTTTCGTGACGAACACGCACCCACAAGGTCTTGCCTCTTCCTACCAGCAACCACTTCGTCCATAGATCGGATTCATAATCCGGGAATTTTGCGTTTGGCGCCACCTGGACCAAATGCGTTCCTAAAACCACCGATGGGTTTCACCGGGACAGGCAACGGCCGGTCCAAGGAGGCCAACACCACTGGCACCCCGTCGCTGAGACCCCCAACGATAGAGGTGTACTGAGCCCCAACGATACCGATCGCAACGGTATCGGAAACTATTCCTTTCGGGCCATCCACGAGCACCGTTGGATGACCACCGGTGTACGTAATCGCCGAGGTAGGTACTGCTAGCACATGTGCACTATGTGCGGTGTCAATCGTCACATACGCCTGTGCTCCGTCAAATACCGGGAGTGCCAAATGATTGACCGAGAGGGTAACAGAGACTGTGGTTACTCCGGTCGCTTGATTCGTCGTCGGAGTGGTTCCAATGGATATGATTTGACCAGTTGTTGCACGAGGACTTCCTAGAGGAAGGATGCTGGCCTTATCACCGTCATGAAGTCGATGTGCGGTACCGATGGCAATAGGAACGACAACCTCTGATCTACTCGGTTGGATCACGGTGATCGCGGTAGAGCTAGATTGGGCACGAACCACCTGTCCGACTGCGAGTGGTAGCGTAGCTACCGTACCCTCAATGGGCGATACCAATGAACTCGATTGGACCTGTAAAGCAGACGAGAGGGCACTCTGATCGGCCGCCACAATGGCTTGGTCAGCTGCGATGGTAGCACTTGAGGTACTGGTGGTCCCTGTGCTAGGCGAGCTAGCGTTAGTTGTCTTGGCGCTTAATTGAGAGACGAGGTTACTCAGCTCTGTAGTGAGGGACCTGCAGGCAGGCGAGACCGGCGAATGGGTCGCTGGACATAGCTGCACAAGCGTCTTACGGATAGCACTAACGTCGGATTGAAGCGCGCTCGAACTGGGATTCCTTTGTGCCGCGACTTGGGATGGCTGCTCAGCCTCGGCCAGTGCAGCCTCAGCCTGGGCTAGCGCGGATGCATCGACGATCCTTGCCAGAGATGCGTGTGCAGATGGCGAGACCGTGGCCAACGTCTCGCCAGCCGTCACCCTCTCGCCCACCTGTACCGCAATCGAAGAAACGGTTCCGCCAATCGGCGGAGGGATCGTAGCCTGAGTCATTGGGGCTAACGTACCCACCGCACTAACCGTTGCAGTAATTGTCTCTGGCTTCGCGTAGGCAAGTTGGTAGGCTGGCGGCGCGTGGCGGGAGAGGAGCAAAACCGTCGCGCCACCGACCACTGCCACAACGACCAAGACCTTGAGAACCCGGCGAAAGTGGTTACGCACCAGTGCTCCCTGACCGCGGAGACGTTCCGCCCCCGGCCACCCTACAGGATCCGTTGGTCGGTAAAGAGATACCAATGCGACGGGCGGTGACCACTCCAATGGAGTTAGTAGCACCTTCAACGACCACGCATCGGCCCACCACAAGATCACTGCTCGTGGCGCTTTGGTGGGCGATGACATCGGTCGTCGCTCGTAGAGGCAGTGTGAGAGTTTGGGAAGCGGAACTTGAGGTTAGTGACAGAGTCATGGATGTCGATGATACTCCGGTAATTCTCCCGCGTATGAGACGGCGTCCCTTGGAGCCTTTGTGCGCATGTGTTCCATGGTGTTTCGCTTTGCCCGTGTTCGCCGGTAAGCTAGCGCAGCTAGTAGTGTACGTCTCCACCGTTATCGAGCGAACCACTGGGACACGAGAACCACGCGGAGTGTGTTCGATAGCTACGACGCACGATCCAACCGTAAGTGAGGACGGAGAAATCACGGTCGTCTGCGTAAATTTGGTCCCAGATGTCCATCCAACAGTCGTTTCGCCAGTGGCTGTACCTTGCACCTGCAAACTCGAGGCTGATGGTGACACAGCAGCAATGGTCCCACTGGCAGCAATCTTTGGTGGATGCCTTGTAGCGGTAGAAGCAGACTTGGGGGGTGCAGTGGAGCTTGTGCTCGAAGCAGCGGATCCACAAGCTGCGAGTATCACACCACTCACCAGCACACTCACCATACCAATAACACGTCGATTCAAGCCGTTTTCCTTTCTTGTCTCGTTACTCAGACCGTAGTGCGTCAATCGGTGAGAGCTGCGCCGCGCGAGCTGCTGGATAGACCCCGAATAGCAGACTGATCATCAACGCCACCGCAATGGCAGCAACAGTGACAATTGGGGGGATAATGACGGGATTCGAGATGAGCGACGGTAACAATAACTGCCCTAAGAGACCTAGTGCGGCGCCAATGAGACCTCCACAGACTCCGAGGACCGAAGCCTCAACCAGGAACTGCCGCCGAATATCGCTAGGCTTTGCGCCCAGCGCTTTGCGAAGGCCTATCTCTCTCGTTCGTTCGGTGACCGAGACCAGCATGATATTCATGACACCAATCCCCCCTACCAACAGTGACACCGTCGCTATCCCTGCGAGAAGTGCTGTCAACGTAGCCGATATCGAGGTTGCCGCGCTGAAAAGGGACTGCTCCGCGGTGATGGTAAAGTCAGCGTTTGCTGGGTTGGTCACGCCATGAAGCATCATGAGTTCGTGATCTGCCTCTTGATAAGCCGCTGACAGCGTCGATGAGCTGGTGGCCCGCAAGAGAATCGACTGAACCGAATCGTTGGCCGAGATTCCCATCAGAGAACCTTGCGCCGTGGAGATCGGAACAATAGCTAGATCATCTTGGTTAGAGGTTACTGACGTCCCAGAGCCAACGGGGGTTAAAACACCGATCACGGTCATAGGCAGTGGACCTACATCGACCACCCTACCAATCGGGTTCGATGTGCTAAAGAGTTCTTGGGCAGTAAGCGCCCCGAGCACCACAACGTCGGCACTCGAGGCTTCGTCCTGTGCGTTAATAAATCTGCCGATCTCGACCGATCGAGACCGAATACCAAGCCACGATGGAGTAGTTCCATCCACCGTCGTCGGCCAGTCGATTGCTCCATTCGTTAACGTCTCGTGTTGGCTTGTGAGCGGAGCGACCGCTGCGACCGCTGGGGCTACAACACGAGACGACAGGGCAGCAGCATCTGCCATCGTCAACGTAGATGCACTCCCGAGACCGCGACGCACACCGGGGCCAGCGGAGGTACTTCCCGGAGCAACGGTGAGAAGGTTACTTCCAAGTGCAGCGATCTTAGAGCTGACTTTGGCTTGCGCTCCCTCACCAAGGCCAACCGTGACCATCACCGCCGCGATACCAATCACGATGCCGAGCACGGTCAGGAGGGAGCGCAGACGGTTCCACTGGATTGCCTCAAGTGCACTTCGTACGAGCTGACCCCAGGTCATGAGACCTCCTGCAATTGACCATCGCGAATATGAAGCGCACGGGAAGCTCTGGCTGCAACGGTAGCATCGTGTGTGATAACAACCAACGTACGCCCAAGCTGGTTGAGTTCCTCGAAAATCCCTAAGACCTCCTCAGCGCTTTGGGAGTCAAGATTCCCTGTCGGCTCATCGGCTAGAATGATGCTAGGCTCGTTGACGAGCGCACGAGCGATAGCGACACGCTGCTGTTGTCCGCCTGAGAGCTCCATCGGGTGGTGATTCATATGACGGCCAAGGCCCACACGTTCAAGAAGTGCCGCCGCACGATCTCGCCGCTCCTTCCTTGGCACTCCGGCATAGAGGAGCGGCAGTTCAACATTACGCTGAGCGGTCATGGTCCGCAACAGGTTGAATTGCTGAAAGACAAAGCCTATGCGGCGATTCCGTATCTCAGCGAGCTCAGCCTGATCAAGATCACGGACCAGTTCCCCGGCGATGGTGAGGTCACCAGAAGTGGGAACGTCAAGGCATCCAATGAGATGCATCAGGGTCGATTTTCCAGAACCCGAAGGACCGGTTATCGCGACATAGTCATTGGCAACAACGGTGAAACTAACTCCTCGGAGAGCTTCCACAAAAAGATGTCCCAGTTGGTACCGTTTCCCTATGTCCTTGAGGACGAGTAGGTCCTGAGCAGAGGTTGGGTCAGATTCCGCCAAGACCACCTCCACGCTTGCCACCACCTCTGGCTTTGCCACCAGGCACCCCTAATGACTTAGCAAATGAGGGGATCCGCTCGAGGATACGTGTACCAACGGAAAGACCGTGCGATACAATAACGTCGGCGCCGATAACAGAACCCAACGTGACCGGGGCTTTAGTCTTGGTCTTACCTTTCTCAACGATGACATAAGGATGCGAAGTGAGCGAGTGTACGGCCAAGATGGGAATCTCAATCACGTTGGTCTGCACCCGGGTGGTCAGAGAGATATTCGCAGGGAGACCCGTGTAGAGGCCCGACGGCGAACCAGTTATAGCGATCGTTACCGGGAAGGATGCAACTCCACCAGATACACTCGCGACAAGGCCGACAGACGAAACGGTCCCATATACGTTTGTAGTCGAGCCCTGCGGAATAATGCTCGCCTGCTCGCCAACGGTGACGCCAGCAATGCTTGCGTCACTGACCTCCGCCTCGACTAACCATGAATTCGGACTTATGATGGTAATCCCCGGGGCGGCACCCGCAGCATTTACGGTGCCTGAAACCTGTAGGCCAGGGGTAAGGGTAACTGCAACTACCGTTCCCGCTACCGGAGCTCTTAACGTGGCGTCCCCCAAGTTTGCCTGGGCAATAGAGAGAGAATAATTTGCTGCACTCACAGCAGCGTTGTCAGCGTTGATGGTGGTCGAGGTCGCCCCTGCAGCCTCATCGGTACTCAACTTCGTCTGGGCACTGGCCAGCTGTGCCTGAGCCTGTGCTACAGCCGCGGCAAGCGGCGCTGTCTCCAAAGTCGCCAGTTGCTGACCAGCGCTCACCGATTGACCAATAGCTACACTCACCGTATTGACTGCACCAGATGTCGCGAAGGTAGCAGTGCGTTCAGTTGCAGGCTCAATAGTTCCTGATGCAGGTATTGTCTGGGTCGCCGTACCATCCGTAACGGTTATCGCCCGCTCGACTCGTGTTGACCGGCCTCGCCCCGCAGGCGACGTCCCAGCACGGACCCCGTATCCGATCCCAAATACCGCCACAAGGACAGCTCCGCGTAGAGCTAATCCAGCGAGACTTTTTTTAGTCACAGCGGACAAACAATACAGCTTTTACCGGGAGCATTCTCATACAAAACGACGATAGAGCAGTAATCCTCAATTGAGGTAAAGCCCTTGTTAGGGAATTGTTAGGAGCTACCAATCACCTAAGGGAACACCACGTCCCTACGCCAATTCCGCAGAATTTCCCCGAATTTCCTCAGCAAACCTCAAGCATGGACAGGCCACCCCCATCCCCAAAACAGAACAACCCCCCTCGCTCTGAGGGGGGTTGTTGAAACGAGCGGCAGTGCCCTACTCTCCCAGGGGGCCTCCCCCCAAGTACCATCGGCGCGGGTGGGCTTAACTGGTCGTGTTCGGAATGGGAACGGGTGTCTCCCCACCGCTAT
>JAKAQL010000032.1 GCA_021822605.1 Actinomycetes bacterium | reverse complement strand
GGCGAGATCTCCCTCGTCGCCTCGGCTTGATCACGGGCCGACGCGCCTGCGTGGCTGTTGGTCGGTCGATGGCGGCGCAATCAACCGATTGGTGATGGTTATCGCCAGCGTGGAGTCATTCGCCTCTTTGTGAATGGAGTGCTACTCAGACGCATAGCCCCCTCTGCTAGCCCTCTTTGCCAGCAGGTCCCGCAGCAACAATCGCTCGAATAACCTCGGGTTCAGGGCCGAGGGCGCCGAAACTCTCGAGAATCCAAGTCACCCCAACCTCGGCGAGGAGGGCTGCATCCTGAACCGGGTCATGAGCGAGCGACATAGCATACCGGATGACAAGATCATAGGTCGAGGTGCGCTGAGGAAGCTGTCGGGTGATAGCGACGAGGTCGCTCTGGGTAGGGATGGTTGGGGGCTCGGTTTCGGTTCCAGCGAAGATTGGGAAGAAACCCTCATGATGTTTTGCCCTCGACAGTGGACGCTGATTCGGCCAGCGACCGGCAACCCAGATGGGAACAGGTCGTTGAACTGGACGCGGAAGCAAGGGGGGTGCGTGCACCTGGTATTCGTTGCCAACAAAATCCACTGGTTCACCGGAGGCGAAAAGTTCGAGGAGCGCAAGTGCTTCGTCGAGTTGGGCCGCACGTCTGCGTGGGTCGACGCTCTCTCCGAAGGCGCTGAACTCGTGCCATCCGTCATCGCCGAGTCCGACACCGACGACGAGTCGACCAGATGAGAGGTGGTCAAGCGTAGCTATTTGGCGTGCTAGGACCCACGGTCGACGACGAGCGAGTGGAGTCACCATCGCTCCGATACGCAGTCGCTCTGTCACGCTTGCGATCGCTGCCATGGTGATCCAGGTATCTGCGACGGCAAATCCTGGTTCGCTCAGCATGTGGTCCCAGAGGAAGAGACCGTCCCAGCCGGCTTGTTCTGCGCTAGTAGCGAGCCTGGCAACCTCGCGTGGGTCAGAAAACTCATGGAATGGTGGGAGGAATATTCCGAACTGCACCGTGCTCCTCTCCTGATGGGTGATGATTTGCGTGCTGGGATCAGGGAACGCGCTCTTACTCAAAACCCCAACCTAGCACTCCAGCGCCAGTAGCCTTGCAGGGAGCGGCTGAGCGTCGCCGGATGATCGTGGCTGTCGTTGCACAAACATAGGGAGATGCTCGCTGGTGGGTGTCGTGCCCTGGATCGTTACATCGCCGTGTCAAGGCAGCTCATCTTGCATTGCGTTCTTGATCGAGATTGGTGATCGGTAAAGGCAGGTATCGCAGCTGGTGCGGACGACTCCCCCTATCGCCTCTTGAACGCGTAGCCACAAGGAATCGATGATGAGCGAGTGGGGCCCAAGCTCCTCACTGACGTGCACGGGAATATCGCGGGCGGCAGCCCAGTCTGCTGCTTGTTGGCCAATGCGATCGAGGAGAACGCCATGGAAAAGGAAATATGGGGCGACAACGACTGACTGCGCACCAAGGAGAGCCAACGTCTCGAGCCCTGCCGTGACATCTGGCGGCGTTAGGGAGACAAAGGCAGTGTGGGCCAACGGATACCTTCGACTCTCGCTCACCAGCCGAGTGATGGCGTGGAGCTCGGCGTTGGCGCTTGGGTCGCTGGAGCCACGCCCGACGACAAGGATTGCCTGAGTAGCCATATCAACGGCATCGATGCGCTGGTTAAGGCGGTCGATGAGTTCACTCGTTGTCCCAAGGTCAGAGGCCAAGTGGACCGCAAGCCTTGGCCATCGCTGGCGGGCATAGTTCGCGAGCTGGGCAGCATCATCCTTGAGGTGCCCTGCGGGGAGGAGCACAACGGGCGCGATGATGAGGTCGTCGATTCCTTTGGTGGCGATTTCATCGATCGCATCGGACATGGAGGGCTGGGCGAGCTCGATGAAACCTCCGGTAACCGGCCCGTCGAAGCGTTGCGCGGCCAGCGCGACAAGCTCATGGAACTGTGCTTGCCCCTTTGGAGACTTTGTCCCGTGTCCCATCAACATCAGTCCGCTAGTGGTCAAGTCGGTACTCTCCTTGCGATAGCAGGAAAAGTGCATTGAGGGTTGCAGCAGCCATGGGCGACCCGCCACGCCGGGAGGTGTTGGTGATGTGGGTGATCCGTGAGCGCCTGAGGTCCTGTTTTGATTCGACCGCATCGACGAATCCGACCGGCATACCGATGACGACGAGCGGGGTGGTCTCGTCTTGCTGCTCGAGGATTGCTCGCAACGCGGTAGGTGCTGAGCCAACGACGACGAGCGGCCTCTGCTTGGCCATGGTAGCCAAGAGTGTCACCATGCCGCTATGGGAACGAGTCTCGTTGGTGTTGCTCACATCCTGGGCGGCATGGATGGCCACGAGGGGGTTCAGCTTGGCGACACCTGCTGCGAGCATGGCGACGTCGACAATGATCGGCACTTGCCGGTTGAGCCCCCAGATGGCTTTCTCGATTGCGTCCTCGTTGATGACGAGCTCGTTGATGATCTCGGTGTCGCCCGTCGCATGAATGATGCGGGCAGCGATCTCAGCACCTTGGCGGCTCAGTCCTGAAAAATCGACTTCACGTTGGATTCTAGCAAAGCTCTCCAATTCGATGGTTGAGACAGTCATCGGGTGCCGACCTTCTTGAAGTCTCTGCCCACCATATGGTGCCAGTCGATGGCCCCTACCGGGCAGATCTCAACGCAATCGCGGTGTGCCCCACAGAGTACCGCGGACCAACTCGGGTGTCCTGGGTGCGGTTTGAGGGCGTGCGTCGGGCACGTGGCGATGCAAGCGCCACAGCCGGTGCAGGTGTCGGTGATTGTAATCATGAGGTTCCTTGGTATCCGCGCGGCGTATAGAGGTAGCCGTGGTTGGCTGCGGTTGTGGTGGCACCAACGATCACGATCGTCTCCATGTCGATGGTTTCGAGGTCGATCTCAGCGAGGTTGGTGACCGTGATGCTTGCACCCATACGCTCAACGCGCGCGGCGACGAGTACCGGTGTGCTCTGCTGTCGGTACTGCGCGATGATCGCGAGTGCCTTCTCCAGCTGCCAGGTGCGTTGTGTCGACCGAGGGTTATAAAACGCGATGACGAAGTCAGCCCTCGCGGCAGCCTCGATACGAGCTTCGATGGCATTCCATGGGGTGAGGAGATCCGAGAGTGAGATCATCGCGTGGTCATGTCCAACGATCGCACCGACGCTTGATGAGGCGGCGTAGGCGGCGGTCACACCTGGGATGATGCGCAAGGTCAGGTCCTCGGTAAGCCGTTCGATGACGAGTTGTGCCATGGCATAGACGGCAGGGTCTCCAGAGGTGACGAGCGCCACATGGTTTCCACGCGAAGCAAGGGCGATGGATTCGCCAACTCGCTCGATCTCCTGCCCGATGGGGTAGGGTCGTAGCATTTGTCCACGCTCGATGACGGGCTCGATCAGCTCAAGATAGCGACTGAAACCTACTATGAACTGGGCAGACCGCAGTGCTCCGAGAGCACGTGGTGTGAGAAGATCCAATGAACCAGGTCCAAGGCCAACAACAGAGAGCGATCCACGAAGCCTCCTTCGACGAACAACGGCGAGGGTGACTCGATCCGTCTTGACCTTCTCGATAATAAGTGAGGCGCCTTCACCGCCGGCGAGGAGAGCTGCTGCTTCAGCTACCGAGTGGGTGCCGACAGCCTCATGCACGACTGACGAAGGATTGGCGGTCTTGACTGCATCGAGTTGATCCGCCGTGAAGCCGGTGAGTTCTAGGTGGAGTCCGACAAGCGCTGGGTGTTCGAGCCTTCGATCGATGGTGCCCACACGGTCGATAGCGGAGGAGTCGAGGCCAGCGCTCGTGAGAGTTGTGGCGATGAGTTCTTTGATGTCGGCGGCGGTCGCATCGCTGGAGCACCCCACACCAAGAGTGAGCGTCGGTAAGGTGCTCTGAAGGTCCCCTAGGTTACCGTCGCATATGCGGTCGCTAATGACGATCTTCAAAGGATCGTTTCCTTCACGGGCGAGGCCTGCAATGGCGTCGGGCAGCACGAGTTCTGTCGGATTCAGCAGCGTGATACCGTTCCCGTGGTTAATCTTTGCCTGTAGTTTGGCCGGAATGCGCGCAAAGTGCACTCGCGGTAGTTGATCAAGGGCGACCGTACCATAGACCGAGGAAGCGGTCGTGATTACCGGCGTTGCCTCGAGATGGTGAGCCACCAGACGTGCGAGTTGCTCACCGCCGTGGTGAGCTCCAGCGAGAACAGTCACAAAACGAGCTCCTTCGTCGATAGCGACGACCGCCGGGTCTGTCTCTTTTGAGGAGAGCGTCGTTGCGAGCGCGCGTACGACGATGGGATAGGCGGCGACAACGACGATGGCATCATTATGCACTAGGAGATCAGTGAGCTCTGCGAATGTCGCGAAGCCGTGCTCCCCGAACCCAAGTTTGTCAGCAAGTCCCGCAGGCGTCGGCCCCAAGGCAACGACGACACCCTTGGCGATCTCGTCTAGACCCATTAGCGCCATGCGAGGTAGATCGGAGTCTGGGGTACCAAGCGAATACCATCTGAACCGAGTGTTTTCCCGTGCGCGACCTGGATGAGCGATATGTTGCCGAGCAGGCGTTCGGCGGTTGCGCCACGGCGGAGATCGGCATACGTTGCGACGACCGGCGCTGCGGAAGCGACGAGCCCGAGGACATGTCGCAGCGCGCCAAGACCGCCACCCCCGAGGATGGCGGCATCGAAGTTCCCCGAAATAGTCTCCACTGGCTGCTCAGTCACTGTGGTTCGATAGCCTAGCGCCTTAGCGTTCGCTCTTGCCATGGCAGCTCGTTCATGTTTGGGCTCAAGCTGTGTCAGTTTGATATCCGAGCGTAGTCGCAGAAGAGTAAGGCCCAACGTGCCACTACCAGCGCCAACCTCGACAACGTGTGCCCCGATGGGTAGTCGGTCTGGGTTGAGGCGGGCGATAGCGGCCATCCGCACCTCAAGTTTGGTGTAGTTCGTCCCGTCGGTCAGGAGTTGGTCTTCACGAAAGATGCTGGCACCGCCTGTCTGAAACTCGATGACTGCCTCCATCGATCCGTTGCCAACCTCGATGAGGACAACCGCCGGTGATGGTGAGCACCAATGGAGGGCTGCAGGTGGCGTCAGGTTGATGATCGTCTCAGTATCGGTCGCCAAGTCAGTGGCGATGGTGATCGAGACGGTCTTGTCCCAGTCGATAAGCTTCTCGATGAGGGGCTCAAGAGTAGTGCCCGCTGGTACCAAAAGTGCAACTGCTGCATTCGGTTGGTTCGCCAGCAGGATCGATGCTTGTTGGAGACTCTCCTGATGGTCTCTACCGACAAGAGAAACAATGCTGAGATCGTCCCAGGGACGCCCCATACGAGCCGCCAGGGTCGCCACGGAACTTGGACCAGGAAGGATATGGAGGGGATGATCGGGTAAGGTGCGTCGAAGGATTTTTGTAAGTCCAAAAAAATTAGGGTCGCCACTGGCAATGATAGTGCAGTCACCCGCATGCTCCCCGACAGCGTCGATGGTGGTGCTGAACGGTGAGGTAAAGTCGACGACGGTTGCCGATGGACTGAGAGCCTGGAGAAGGTTATGGAGCCCAGGCCGGGCAAAGATTGTGTTCGACACCGCAAGAGCGCCGAGTTGATCGCCTGAGAGCGACTCGATGCGGTCTCCTAACCAGCCGATGATAGTGATCACGGCACCAGTCTATGAGTGGCGACGACCTCGAGGGAGTCAAAATCGACCATCATCACCTCGATCGGTATGCGGCTACCTGCGGCCTCGAAACAGTTCGTTGCGGCGAGCTCTGTCAGTGCCAAGAGGGGTCGCAGGTCGCCCTCGCGTTGGCAACACTCGTAGAAGTGTCGAGCGGTAACGGTCTCCGTGGCAGCAGCGATGACTCTCTCGCTGGCTCCAGTAGCCTGGGCCACCGTCGCGAGGAGCTTGGTGTCGACGTTTGCTCGATGGAAATGGGTCATAAGGAGGCCTTGGGCGAGTTTCGCTACCTTGCCAGCCATACCTACCCAGGTGATGAGTTCAGGTTGATGCGAAGCAGCTCGTTTCACGGCGACGCCGGTGTAGTCACCCACCTCGACGATGGCGACAGGGTCGAGTTGAGGAAAGAGTTCGATCGCGGCGGTTTCAGTTCGTGAGCCGGTCACGAGCACGATGTGAGTCTGACCGTTCGCCGCTGCGACGTCGATCTGTTGAACGATACTCGCTCGATAGGCGGCGGTGGAGAAGGGTTTGACGATACCCGTCGTGCCGAGGATGGAGATCCCACCGAGAATGCCGAGGCGATCATTGGTGGTCGCACGTGCCATCTCCTCACCACCGGGTACAGAGATGATCACTTCGACGCCATGATCGGTCACAGAGCGCACCGCTTCGGTGATCATCCGACGTGGAACGGGGTTGATCGCGGCGGTGCCGACCGGAAGGCCAAGTCCATCCTTGGTGACCGTGCCGACTCCTGGACCACCTTTGATACTGACCTCAGCCTCGTCGATGAGTCGCACTGAGGCGGTGACGTGGGCTCCATTGGTGCAGTCAGGATCATCTCCTGCGTCCTTGATCACTACTGCCCGGCCAGCATCGTCGACTTGGACGCTAAAGGTGACGAGTTGACCCTTGGGGAGGCGAATCTCAACCGTCGCCGGTGTCTGACCGGTTAAGCAACCGACCGTCGCCGCCTTGGCTGCTGCCGCAGCACAGGACCCGGTCGTAAAGCCCGAACGCAGTCGTTCGGTCAAATCAGCGTACCGATCGATTGGCTCGCCGCTTGGCTCTCCCGGCGGTGGTCCCTGGGTTCGATCGGGACCGAAAGCGGTGAGAGAAGGCGGGCGAATAAAGGTGCGATCGGCGAATGTCGGAGGTCGTTAGGACGTCGCCTACCAGTAGAAGAAGCGTTCTTTTTGCCCCCACCTCGGCGAGAGTAGCGACGAGATCGCCGATGGTCGTCATCGCAACTCGTTCATCGGGCCAGGTAGCGCGTACGACGACGGCAACGGGGGTTTCGGTACTGAACTTCGACCCCGTGACCAGAAGCTCTTCCACGACGCGATGTGGATGTGCTCCAGAGAGCAACACGGCGATCGTGCCCCCAAGCTGTGCGTATCGGGCGAGCGATTCGCTCTCCGGCATAGAGGCTGACGTGCGTCGGGCGACTCGTGTGGTCACGACTGACTGTGAAACTTGAGGGATGGTTAGCTCTCTGCCGACGGCGGCCGCCGCTGCGGAGATTGAGGTGACGCCAGGGACGATTTCGAAGGGTCGCTCGTGATCTTCGCACCAGCTGATCTGTTCCTGGATCGCGCCATAGATGGACGGGTCACCTGAGTGCAGACGGACGATGCGAGCATCTGGGTTGTGTTCAAAGACAAGCAAGACATCCTCAAGTGTCATCTCTGCTGAGTCCATACGCACCGCTTCGTCGCCGGCCCACTCCAACATCTCCTCTGGAATCAGTGATGATGCCCAGATGATGATGTCGGCATCGCGGAGCCGAGCCTGACCGCGCAGAGTGATGAGATCTGGCGCACCTGGACCTGCCCCAACAAAGCTGATGAATTCCATGCTGTCATCCTACTCGCCAGGTCCCTCTACCGAGGAGTGCAGGGTTACGGTTGGCTACGGGCCGCCGCCACGAGTTTTGGAGCGAGCCCCTCGTTGGCACCGAGGTGCCAGTGTAGATAGCTAGAGAGGAATGAGTCGCCGAGGTAGCCCGCTCGCCACTGCGCACGAGCGGTAGTGAGTGTCATCGCATTTCCTTCGGGTATTGAGGCAGCATAATGAAACTCGTGAGCTGGGATTTCCTCACCCTTCGCCAGGAGGAACGGAGGCGTAACCGTGGTGCCGACCAGGCGATAACCCAGAGTGAGACGCGAGGAGATGGTCGAGGTGAAGGGAAGAACCCCCGCCATTTTGCTGTCTTCGAGCCGAGAACCAAGCAGGAGGTGACCACCACACTCGGCTACCAGCGGTAGGTGCTCAGTTGCTGCGCGACGCAGCGCACGGAGGAGCGGCTCGTTTGCGGCTATCTCATCTCGGTAGTTCTCTGGATAGCCACCATGCAGCCACACCAGGCCGGCTTCCCTGGGAATCGACTCAAACCGCGGGTCAAAACCGACGGTATCAGCTCCAGCCTCCTGCATGAGTTCGAGGTTCTCCGGATAGATGAAGCTCGCGGCGGGACCCTCTGAGTAAGCGATGATGGGGCGTCGTGCAGGTTGCTCTCGACCAAGCGGATAACTGTGGACCACTGTGGTGTGTTGCGCATTGCTGGTAATGGGTTCTGCTAGGCGAGTGATGCGTTCGAGGTCTATGAGGCTTCTGACCGCCTCGCTCAAGGTGCGGATCCACTCACGAGTACTCTGGGGTGCCTCCTCGGCGGTCAGAAGTCCGAGATGACGAGCACGTCGCTCCGCTAGACCGCCGTGAGGGATGACCCCGAGCACTTCAATGCCCGCAGAGGCCATTGCTTCGCGGGCGAACGCATCGTGGGTAGCGCTTTTGATGTGGTTGAGGATGACGCCAACAATACGTAGGCCAGGATCGAATGAACGATAGCCATGCGCAACCGCCGCGACGGACTGGGAGAGATGTGCGCAGTCGATGATCAGCACGACCGGCAGACCGGTTTGCTTCGCGACCTGCGCAGTGGAGCCCAGCGGTGAGCGACCGGTGGCCCCCTGTTGAACTGGGAGATCGGTCCCATCGAAGAGCCCCATCACACCCTCGACGAGGACGAGATCAACATGTCGGGCAGCTCGAGCGAGACTCGCCGTGACCCCCCTTGAGCCAGTGAGCACGGGATCGAGGTTGTAGCTGGCGCGTCCGGTTGCGAGTGCATGGAGATGTGGATCGATGTAGTCGGGCCCAACCTTGGCTGCCCCGACGCGCATCTGGTCACCCACTGCGGCCAGTAAGCCAAGTGTGATCGAGGTTTTGCCGACCCCGGAGGCTGAGCCGCCGATGATGATCCCGCGGGCGGTCAGTACTCGATCCCCTTCTTGGCCTTGATTCCCAAGTCGTAGGCGTGTTTGATCTTATGCATCTCGGTAACGGTGTCGGCGATGCCAATCAAGCCATCCGTCGCGCCGCGACCGGTGACGACGATGTTGGTGCGCGCCGGGCGGTGCGAAAGGGTCTCAAGCACGGAGGCTTCCTCGATCCAGCCATAGGTGATCGCGTAGGTGAGCTCATCAAGAATGATGAGGTCGTACGCATCGGACTCAATCTTTTCTTTGGCGAGTCTCCAGGCCACCTGCCCAAGCTGAGCGGTGGTGGCTAAGTCGTCCGACTCCCAGGTGAAGCCGTCTCCGAGCGTGAGAAACTCGATCCCCAGTTGATCGGCGAGTTTTCGCTCCCCAGTCTTCCACTTACCACCCTTGACAAATTGGATGACGACTACCTTCCAACCTCGAGCCCATCCCCGGCTCATGACTCCGAAGGCGGCCGACGACTTCCCTTTTCCTTCTCCAGTGTTGACTAAGAGGCGTGAGCTTCGTTCCATGCCTCAACAGCCTAGGTCTGATAGGATCGCCTGGGTTCTGTTGGTGATGGGATTGAACCTTTTGGTGCGGTGTACGCGGTTATGTCGGTGGCAGAACCGTGCCACTTACTTCTCCAAGACAGAGGCGGCCACCGTTGAGGGAGGGTGCGCTAGCTCGGATGATAGCCGTGTCTCCATCCTCAAGGAAGCTGCGGTGGGTCCCATCGCCGAGCGTGAGCGATTTGGTGCCAGCGTCTGTAAGCTCGATCAGGGAGCCGAATTGATCAGGCGCAGGACCAGAGACGGTTCCAGAGGCGAAAAGGTCGCCAACGCGTACATCAGCACCGTTGACGGTCTGATGGGCGAGTTGCTGGCCCGGTGTCCAGTAGGTGCTGGCGAATGGCGGATGCGACAGAAGAGATCCGTTGAGTTCGATCTCAAGATCTAGGGCAAGATTCCAAGGGTCATGGTCGACAAGATACCCCGTTGGAGATGGGTTCTGTAGGACTGGAGTGGTTCTCGCCCTGGCAAGGGCTTCGAGCGGTGTCACCCAGGCGCTGATACTAGTGAGAAAGGACTTACCGAGGAAGGGTCCGAGTGGGACAGACTCGAAGCTTTGAATATCACGCGCACTCCAGTCGTTGACCAACACAACGCCAGCAACGTAGTCAAAGAACTCGGCGGTGGTAACGCTCGTACCAAGTTGTGAAGGCTTACCGATGACAAACCCGACTTCGGCTTCGATGTCGAGCCGAGTTGAGGGACCAAAGACTGGCTCGTCATCGATGAGTCGCAGACCTCGGGGTCGTCGTACTTGAGTGCCACTGACCACGATGGTCGAGCTACGGCCGTGGTAGCCAATGGGTAGGTGGCGCCAGTTCGGTGTGAGCGGGTCTCCATTGGGTCGGAAGAGCCGACCAAGGTTGGTGGCATGTTGGAGGGAGGAGTAGAAATCTACGTAGTTCGTGATCGCGATCGGGAGACCGAGTCGTACGCTCTCAACTGGTTGGATGGCACTGATTACTCGATTATCGAGATGATCTGCGACGAGGAGATCGCCCACCCGCTCCCGGAGGATGGCCATGCTCTCGTGACCCAAGCCCATGAGGGAGTTGAGATATTGGCCGCAGAGAACACGGGCGTCGACACCGAGGTCGAACCCCAGATCGGTGAGTTGGGCGAGATCAAGGACGAATTGGTCAATCCTGGTGACCACGTGACCCTCATTGGGGCGGCTGCCGAGGGCGATTCCAAGTGGCAGATGGTCGATTCCAAAGCCATTCTCTGGGTTGAGGTTGATATCGTGGGCCATAATCAACCTATCCTAGCCAAGGGTAGCGCGCCCGGTCCGAAGTTGAGTCGGATCGATGAAGCAGACTACGATAGGGGATTGTCGAGGGGAGAGTAAGGATGCCATTTTACCAGAGCGTGGGAGAGATCCCACGGAAACGTCACCAAGTGCTTCGAGGCGCAGGGGGAGCACTGATCGCCGAGGAGTTGATGGGCAACGAGGGTTTCACTGCGGAGTCCGCCCTGCTTTATCACCTGGGTATGCCAACGGCGATCGTCGACGCGGAGACGATCGCGAGTGGTGAGGAGGATCTTCGTCCCAACATGCCACTTCTCCCTCGACACTACCTGACTCCGAAGCTGGCGAACCAACCACCTCCCGCTCCGGTTGGTCGCCATCTCCTCCTGGGGAACAAGGACGTTCGACTCTCATATGGGGTCGTTGACCGGGTGACCCCGTTATACCGTAACGCGACGGGTGACGAGTGTCTCTTTGTGCAGGCTGGACGTGGGCGGGTGGAGACTGTCTTTGGGTCACTGGAGGTGCGGGAAAAAGACTATATCATTATTCCGGCGTCGTGCACCTATCGTCTCGTTCCAGAGGGCGATCGTTCTATGGAGTTGTTGGTGATCGAGGCGAATGGTCACATCGAGTTCCCGAGTCGGTACCTCTCGGAACGAGGACAGCTGCTTGAGTCCGCACCCTTTTCGGAACGTGATCTTCGCACGCCGAGTGAACTCTGCCTTGTTGACGGGAGCGATGTTGAGGTGCTGGTGAAGACCCGGGCTGCCGTAACCCGCTATATCTATGCCCGCCATCCCTTCGACGTCATCGGTTGGGATGGTTGTCTCTACCCCTTTGTCTTCAACATGGAGGACTTCGAGCCGATCGTCAAACGCTTTCACGCACCACCACCCGTCCATCAGACCTTTGAGGGGCCGGGGTTTGTGATCTGCAGTTTCGCTCCTCGCCCTTTCGATTTCGATCCCGAGAGTGTCCCCGTACCATATAACCATGCCAATGTCGATAGCGACGAGGTGCTCTTCTATGTAGACGGCG
This sequence comes from Actinomycetes bacterium, assembly GCA_021822605.1. GTDB lineage: Bacteria > Actinomycetota > Acidimicrobiia > Acidimicrobiales > Acidimicrobiaceae > Ferrimicrobium. The sequence continues at coordinate 16,317 of JAKAQL010000032.1, read as the reverse complement.
ATTTCATGTCGCGCAAGGGTTCAGGCATCGAGGCTGGTTCGATCTCTTTACATCCCGCGGGATTCATCCACGGACCTCAGCCCGGATCGGTGGAGGCGGCGCTCGGGAAGCCAGGGACGAAGGAGTGGGCGGTCATGGTCGATACTTTTGCTCCCCTGGAACTCGGGTCAGCGTCGGTAGGGATTGAAGACCCGAACTATCCGTGGTCGTGGTCGAAGCGACATGGGGAGACTGAGTTCGCGTCTCCGTTTCCTTGAAAGGCCAACAGCAATTTGGTGATGGTGCCTCATGGGGCTCCACCGCCGACGAAGCTATCGTGTAATCTTTGAGAATTGAGAGGGTACCAGATGACCAGTAAACCATTCGCCTCTTCTGCAGATTTGAGTCCAAAACAAGAAAGGTTTGAGACCATCGCCCCGGGAGTCTTCGCGATGAGCGCCGAAGGGGACCCCAATGTTGGGGCTATCGAGGGCGAGAATTTTCTCGTCTGTATTGAGGCGCGCGCAACACCAGTCGCTGCTCGCCGCTGGCTGGCTCGGCTCCGGGAAGTCACGACCAAACCCGTCCGTTTCTTGGTGCTATCGCACTATCACGCAGTGCGTGTCCTTGGGGCATCGGCGTTTGACGCGACGGCGATCGTTGCTCATCAGCACACGGCAGAGCTGATCGAGGAGCGTGGACGTCAGGACTGGGACAGCGAATTTGGAAGGATGCCCCGTCTCTTCGAGGAACCGGACTCCATTCCAGGTCTCACGCGCCCAACTATGACATTCGCGGATCGCCTGAACATTGAGCTTGGCCGAGACTACGGGCGTATTGAGTTATTCTACTTGGGGCGAGGGCACACGCGGGGCGATATCGTCGTCTGGCACCCAGAGAGCAAGACACTCTTTGCGGGGGACCTAGTAGAGGCAGAGGCCGCCCTCTATACCGGCGATGCCTATCACCGGGAGTGGGCGACTACCACTCTTGACAATGTGCGTGCCCTTCGGGTAGAACACCTGGTTGGCGGTAGGGGGAAAGTGGTACATGGTGAGGAGGAGGTGCTTGCGGCAATCGAGCAATCTCGGGCGTTCCTCACGACCTTGCTTGATGAGACAGGACGGGTTGTCGATCGTGGAGGAAGTCTGAAGGAGGCGTTTGAGGCTTGTTATCAGGCGTTGAACCCCATCTATGGGCAATGGCCGATCTTCGAACATACCATACCCTTCGATGTGGCACGTGTCTTCGATGAGTTGAAAGGGGTTGAACACCCGGTGATCTGGACGGCGGCAAGGGATCGCGAGGTATGGGACCAGCTACAGGGCTAACCCCTGATGTAGTCGTGATTGGGGGAGGTCCGGTCGGACAGACTGCGGCATTGCTCTGCGCGAAGTGGGGGTTGCGGGTGAAAATCGTTGAGGCGCAACCACAACGCAATCGGGTGGGGTCTCGTGCCATCTGTCAGCAACGTGAGGTGCTCGACACCTGGGACTCCATCGGAGCAGGAGTACTTGCCCGTCGTGGAGTTACCTGGTCAACTGGGCGTACCTATTACCGGGGTAAAGAGATCTTTGCCATTGAGCTCAAGGATCGTGGCTCGTCGCTTCTTCCTCCGTTTGTGAATATCTCCCAGGCTGAGGTAGAGGAAGAGCTCCTTCGCCTCATCGAGGTAAATCCATTGATCGAGATGCAGAGCGGTGTCGCTGTCCAAGAGATACGGAATGACGAGCACGGTGTCGTTATCGAAGTCGCCTCTGAGGAGGGAGCTCACACCATCAAGAGCCGATTTGCCATCGCCTGCTGTGGGCTCCACTCTGAGTATCTACGAGACCAGCTTGAGGTTGATCTTCCGGGCCGTTCCTTTGATGATCTCTTTTTGATCTGCGATATCAAGGCTGATCTGGCCGACCAACGGGGTGAACGTCGGTTCCATTTTGATCCGAGTTGGAACCCGGGTCGCCAGGTTCTCATTCATGAACAACCCGATAGCGTGTGGCGTATCGATTGGCAGGTCTCCGAGGACTTCGATCTGCTCAAGGAGGAGGTCTCCGGCGGACTCGATATGCGTATTCACGAGATCGTTGGCCAGCAACCCTACGAGTTGACGTGGCGCTCGGTCTATCGCTTTCAAGGTCGGGTTGCCTCTCGGTTCCGTGTCGGATCTGTCTTCTTGGCAGGAGACTTTGCTCACGTCTTTGCTCCCTTTGGGGCTCGTGGACTCAACAGCGGAGTCCACGATGTCGAGAACCTCGCATGGAAGCTCGCGATGGTGGTGCGTGGGTTTGCCGATCACCGACTGCTTGACTCCTATGAGGTAGAGAGGCGAGCTGCCGCCCTAGAGAACCTTGAGGTGACATCAGCGACAATGCGGTTTTTGGTCCCTCAGACCGATGCCGATCGACAGCGAAGGACTCACCTATTACAAGCAGCGGCCGCTGGGGCACCGGAGGCGATTGCCAATGTCGATTCAGGTCGGCTCTACGAACCCTTCTGGTATGTAGATTCGCCGTTGACGACGCCATCACCGGACCGTCAGTTTGGTGGTCGCCCCGAGCGGGGGTTGCCGGTCGACCCAGTCCCGGGTACTGTGCTCCCCGACCAAGAGATTGAGGCGCCTTTCGGATCTCTGCGCCATGGAGAATCACGACGGCGCTTGCGTCAACTCATCCACCATGGGTTCACCATCCTCACAACGGATCCAAGCCAGCTGAGGATCCCCAAGAGGATGCCGGTCGCGGTTCATGACCTTCACATCGTCGATCCCAGTCGTAGACTCCGCGGTGCGCTGGATCTTGGTGAAGAGCCCGTCCACATCGTGATCCGCCCAGATGGGCATATCGCTGCCATGGTTGAGGAGGCCGATCTGGTGCCTCTGGCACTTGATCGATCCCTCGGGAAGGGAGGTACGTGAGCTCCCGGTTGGGGGAAATCCGCGTTGGCTTGGCGGAGACGAGTCCGCGGGTCGCCGGATTGGGTAGACTCCCAGACGGCCTGATCGTGGGCGAAGACGACTCTTCGTGGGTCGAACTCTTCTACGAGCGTCATCCAAGGTGGTATCGGCGCAAATGCTTGACCCTCATCCCGCAAGACTTGTTGGGCGAGATGCGCGCCGGCGAACTCCGATGCGAAGTCGGTAGCCTGGCCAGCGATCAGCAATGTTCCGTCTTCACACGTGGCCAGCAGGGACTGATGTCCAACACTGTGGCCGGGTGTTGCAAGTAGAGTGATGCCTGTTGCGATTTTGGCCTTGCCGTCGATAACCTCGTAGCGAGCACCAGGGAAGTCGATGAGCGCTTCTATGGTGTAGTTCGAAATCTACCCCCCCTCACGTTGAGTCATGAGTGAGCATTAGTGCAGCTCAGAGGCAATGTGTTTGTCATGTGTTATCATGAACGAGCAGGCTTTGTCACGATTTCGTGACACAAAATGTGACACGGTTTCGTTGCTCGGATCGCTGGTCCGCGAGAGCCTGGTGGATGCTCTGGCGCCTAGCCAGTCGCCACTTCTCAACCGTCGAGTCATGGCTGGGACGAGATTGGAAGAGAGTAAGGCTTGGGTGGGAGCGTCTTTGAGGTCGCGAACGATCCGATCTTCCGATCCTATAGGGGTCTTGAGTGTTGATCGCACAGAAACGTCGCGAGTAGCGCCGATTCCCCAACATCAGTGGCATTCTCTCGGCCGGCCCTCGAATGAACCACCAGGCCACAGTCCGTGTTGACAGGCGGCAGTCGTGTCCCGTTTTGCGAGAAATTTTAGGGTACGAGTGAGGCAGCGGCTTTTGCCGCCTCACCCGCGCGTCTCCGCCTTACCCGAGCGCGTCCTCCAAGGAGCCTTTGGGTCTTCAAGGGTCTCCAACAGGAGACGACAGTAGACGGTGGCTGAACCGACGGCGAGATGAACCTGCCGATAACCAAGACCAACGGTGGCGGCGGGCCGTCCATGATCCGAACCGTACTCGTTGCGAAGTTCCGCGACCCCGATCGCGAGCTGGCTCAGGTTAGACAAAATGCGCTTGATTGACTCCGAGCCCTTCGCTGTCGGAGCTATCTGAGAAGGGTGGAGCATCAGTGCCTTCTGGGCAAGTTTTACGAGCTCGGGAATGTCCGCCCTCGCGTCATACTCGCATTGGAGTTCCTCCAGCACTAACTTGGTCGTTGATTCGATAAGCGCCTTCGCTCCGCTGATGGCGGCGGCGGGATCGCGGTCCATAGAGTCGTTGATCCTCGCTAAGTGTTCCCTTATGACTGACGGGTCGCTCAGAGCTCCAACTGGAAGGTCGGTCGCCGTAGCGTTCGGGTCACCACCGATTCTGCAACCGTCGTCAACCGTATATCCGTCCCGCCGCAGGCAGTCGATGAGCTTCTGACGATACTCCGGCGAAGTGTCGAAGAGAATATTCTCGTAGGCGTTCAGAACCCTCCGCACCTGCCCTGGAGAGTGCCAATCGATCCCGTTGTAGTAGCTCGCAACCAAGCTCCGCCTCTCCCCACTGACGTTTGGATCGTCTTCTCCCGGCTTAAACCCTTCGTCCTTGAAGTACCCGTGGATCTCCCGCACGACGCCGCCCAAGAGGTGTTCCTGAAACTCACGCCTGGTTCTTGGAGATATGAGTGTGCCATCGCTCATGATCATTCCGAGAACACAGATTCTCGGTCTCTTGCAGCTGGATTCACTGGTCTAGGGCCTCCACCCTGTCGCTCCGTGAGGGTAGCATTGATGTTATTAGGAAAGGCGGGACCAAGAGAGATATGCTTGTATTCCCTCGCATTCATCGACCCACGAAGCTTGTCAGCTGCCTCCCACAGGCTCTTTTCGAAGCCGGGCGGCTCGGGGTTGCGGCTTTGCCGAGCCATCAGGAATACCCTCTTGAAGTGAAGAAGTCACCTGCACGTCCAGAATCCTGATCTGGCGAGCCTGGTTGTTGGAGCAGCTGGATGACCTGTCCATCATCCAGCTGCAGACGAACCATTAGCGGATTACGAGCCGGAACTTCGACCCTCTGAATCGTTCGGCCTACAACCGCTTCGATCTCGAACCCAAGATCGGCGGTTCGCTATGCATCCAACTGAATAAGTGCGTACCGGAGTTGCTTGCGGGCAGTCTCACTGATCGAAGCAATCTTTTCAACGCCGAAACGGTCGATGGTGCATCGGTAGGTCAAGTCGACGACGCACTCAGTGACAAGGTCTTCTGGGTGTGCCGGGACGGGTAGATAGCCGATGACTTTGCCCGCCAGTAGGTTCCCCTTTCCTCCGGCTAAGTCCCTTGGATCAACGAGTGGACTGACGACCAAAGTGCGGTCTAGGGACGCATCTGAGGTAGCCTCTTGTTCGGCTAGTTCACGGGGCATTCCACTCCGCTCAAGCTCCCGCACCCGCCGGTTCCATTCCTTGTCGAGCTGGCAATCGTGGCTGATAACCATTGCCAGACCGATGCCAGCCGCGACCCCAAGCGAGCGCCCTGTGTTCCATCCATCGGTGATCTCCAAGAAGTGCGCATCGAGCGACTCCCACTGCAGAGGACTGTATCGGTCGTCGGCAATGATCCTTGAGACGCCACAGAGCACGATGTCTCCTTGACGAGGCTCATCGTGCCATTCATAGAAGTCGTCGGGACTTATCATCGGTAACCCCTACGGCTTCTCCGGACGGGCTCGTCGGGCATGAGGTACTCGGCCCGGTCAAGGTCCTGCTCGTAGTCTGACTCGGGACGGATAGTAGCCGCTCGTCCGAGCGGACGAAGCTCACCTCGCAGATAGGCATCAAGCGCATTCTGATGAAGCGGACGCTTGGCCGTCCGACGGTGCACGACCTTCACCGAAGGAGTCACCCCCACTAAGGTAGGCCAGTTACGTGCGTGAGTAAGGCGACCACCTGAAATGTGATCAAGGAGATCCCGCCCCTCACTGCGACTCAGCAATATCTCAGTCACAGTTTCAGGCTTAGATAGGTCAATATCTCTAGCTACATCCGCCAGCAATTGCAGTCGTTTCAACTTGTCTGTGCTAGGGGTGGATTCTCCCTTTACCCAGGCGCTTAGCGACCGACGGTCAACACCGACAGCCCGCGCGATCTGCTCGCGAGTTAAGCGGCTGCGGCGGGCGATCTCGTCGCGAAGCTTGCGTACCTCCTCACGCACCGGTCGAGGAGTACTCTCATAGGTGATGCCGGTGTCCGTCGAAGTGACATCAATATGCCAGAGCGGGTAGTTGTGGTGGAAGGCTCCACTAGTTATGCTTCCGCCACCAAATAACGAGTAATCGAGATCGTTGCGAGTAACAGGCAATCCGATCCTCGCCGTGGTTGACGATCTCAGTTCAACGAGCGTGTCAGCAATTGGGAGTATCTCCCAGACTTCCCCAAACCCAGAGCCATCCAAGTGAGAGGACGACCGCGCGGGTATTCGTGTGCTCATCGTTCTGCTCCGAACTCATCCAGAAAGGCATCAGTGATCGCCCAGCGGAAGAAGGTATAGATTCGCTCGCAAAAGTCGGCAGCCTTCCCTCCGATGGTGGCAAGATCGAAGTCCTCGGGCTGTGAGGTGTGATGGTCGAGATCAAGCACCCATGATGATTCGCGAGCCGGTTCAATCCCAGGGTCATAGGTTGCGCCTGCAGGAAGCCTGCCCCATCGTGCCCGCAATTGAGACGAATCCTCAAGATGGAACAGAGCGTCTGACAGGGCGTGCACGACCTCAGCCCTGTCAAGGGCCGCCTCATCCCCAACAACGCCGAGTATCTCAGGACGGACAAGTGTGCTGATTCGGGCAAGCTGTTCGCCTGCAAGCCGGTCGACGTATCGGATACCGATCCGGTCACAGATGTTTGGCTGCAGCCAGCCTTCTAGGGCGTGGAGCACGACAGTCAGCCGTGCAAGAAGGTCGCTTCGACGTGTGTACCGCTTCGCTGAGAGCGATACAAAGGTAGGTGCGAGAGTCACCTGCCAGGTGTCCGGGTCCTTCGTCTCGAATCGCCATACAGTTACTGCATCCTGCGGCTGGATCCCTCCCGACCCTACTAGCGCGCCAAGCTGCCGTTCCGGGCGCAAGATTGGGTAGTCCCTCCGGATTGCCTCCTGGAAGCTGGCCACGAAGGCGCGGTCCTCGACCTTCATCACCGGTGGGAAGCGTACCTGGGCGATTACGTTCACTAGGGGTGCTCTTGTCAGCGGCACTTCCGGCACCGACGGTCCGAAGGGTGTTATTGGCATCATCTTCCCAGTATAGTTCCCATATGATCGACTGCGAACCCATAGGGGCCTCACAACGTAGGCGAGACCAAGAGTGTGAGAAGGTTGTCTACGTCCATCACTGCAAGCGCGCGGACCAGAACACGGTCCTCACGCAGCAACTTGTAGCTACCACATGACGAGGGCATGAGGGTGGTATTTGAAAACCCGACGAACACTCAGACAATTATTTCGCGAAGGCTCCATGGTCGCTGCCTGGCCAAGCCGAGCCCCCTTCCCTTCAAGGCGGTCGCCAAGCGATACACCACAGCGAGGTCCGACGCCACATGTTGTCTTGCAGAGGCACCCACAAAGAACGCCTGTGCGGTTCCCGTGACAGTGACCACCCCAAAGAGGAACAGGCAGGCTCGAGAGGTGAAGGCCAGGGACCCACCTGTCTCAAAGACAGGTTCGACTGCTCAACGAGTCTGACTGCCACCTTTTTGAATTCGTCGCCATATTGTCGACGAGTCTTCTAATTCCTAGTCTGGTTTACGCGCGCCTTGGAGTTCACTTGCTTGCACCCGGACGGGAAGCTGTCCAACGAATGGGTTGACGCCGCAGTGATCGAAGTGGAGATGGCTGTTCGCGATGACATCGATGTCAATGAGCCCGCGGCCGATGGCATGGAGTGCTGACGGAAGGGAGACGCGACGTGGTCGATAGTGAGCCTCGGTCTCAGGATCGACCTCGCCGATCCCGGTGTCGAAGAGGGCGGTAAGGTCTGGGTGATCGATGAGGTAGGCATAGACCGGTTCGACTCTGGACTCTCCGTTGGTTGTCTCACTTCCTGGCCGTACTACGTAACCCAAGTCAAGCCGATAGATGTCACTTTGACGAAGTGGGCGCCTCATCCGCTCATTGTAGCCTTCATGGACCCTTAAGCTGGGAGGAGGACTCACGAGAGCGCTTCGCTGTACGTCGTGGTTGGATTTCGAATCTCGGAGTCATCAGCCAGACGGTGCACAGAATCAACATCTCATGGCAGGTGGAGAGGGTTCGCGTGCGTCACAGTTGTATCGTGAGTCATGAGAGATCGGGAGGCCTTTGCGTGAAGCTTGTCACACTTGAAATCTTGCAGGAGCACTTTGCTCAACTGGGGAACCATGCCACTCGCGTGGTGGTCAGTGGCAACTTTGCCACACCTCACCAGCTATTGGATGCCTTTGATCGTGCAGTGCCTGAGTACCGGTTGTTTATCCTCAACCCTCATGGGGCGATTCCAGACCGACCTGGGGTGACCTACGAGAGTCCTTTCCTTGGCCCAGCCATCCGTGATGCCGGCACGCGGCTTGAGTATCTCCCGATGCGCTTGTCCTTGGTTCCTCTCCTGTTGGCTTCGGTGATGAGACCAGACGTGACGTTGATCCATGTCTCAAGGCAGCTAGGCGATCATGTCTCACTCGGAACGGAGGTGAACATCTTGCCAGCAGCGATCGAGCAGACCCATCGCAACGGTGGTCTCGTAGTCGCACAGATCAACGAGGCGATGCCCTACACCTACGGCGATAGTGAGGTCTCGGTTGATCTCATCGATCTTGCCTTCTCGAGCGCCGAGACGCTGACCAGCCCCGACGAGGTGCCCCGCAACTCAAATACTGAGACCACGATCGCCTCGTTGGTGACCGACCTGATCAAAGAGGGTGCCACTCTGCAACTGGGCATTGGCGCCATTCCCAACGCCGTTGCCGCCCAGCTGACTCATTCTCACGGGTTGCGAATCTGGTCCGAGATGATCAGTGATGGTGTCCTCAACCTGGAACGTGTCGGCGCCCTCGATCCTGAGCATCAGCTTGTAGCCTCCTTTCTCTTTGGATCGAGTGAACTCTACGCCTGGTGTGATTTGAATCCGCGCCTCCGGCTGGCGCGTACGGAGACCGTCAACGATCCATCAAATATCGCCCAACAGCCTCGCATGACGGCGATAAACTCAGCCTTCCAAGTCGATCTCTTCGCTCAAGCCAATGCCAATTTTATTAACGGGCGGTTTTACTCAGGCATCGGTGGACAGGCCGATTTTACCGTCGGCGCACTCCATGCTGTTGAGGGCCATTCGATCATCGCGCTTCCCTCTTGGCATGAAAAAAGTCACAGCTCGACCGTGGTCGAGCGGCTCGATGGACCAGTGACCTCCTTCCAGCATTCGGCGATTATCTCGGAACAGGGGAGAGCGATGCTGTTCGGTCGCTCCTCTCGGGAGCAAGCCATGGCGATCGCAGGGCAGGTGGCCCATCCGAAGGTGAGACCAGAGCTCCAAGAGGTGGTGGAGAAGGGTCACCTTTCCTAGACAGGGTAGCGTGTTCCATGCGTTGTCGTCGTCACCAACCTCCGAGTTTCAGGTAGATGTCCATCGCGGAGGAGTCTTTCGGTACTGGTGATGCCTGGATGCGATGGGTCCGCACCCCATCCGGGGTTAGTTCTGGTCGAAGGCTTACGCCACCCGCGGCGAGTTCACGCGCCAAGCTGGGGTAATGAGTGACCACGATGGTAATGATGTCCCGGTTGGTGAGCTCTGTTACGACGGTAACTACAATGGCTGATGCCTCCATCTCGTTGGTCGACGCTAGCGGCTCGTTCAGGAGGAGGAGTCCTCCAGCGGCGAGGCTCGCGATTGTGGATGCGAGGCGTGACACCTCGCTCTGGAGCCGCCCCTGTCGTAGTTCGCGATCCTCATCCTCGGGGAAGAAGGTGCGAAGACCGCTGCGGGTGCTCGCACAGAACTGCTCGGCGGTGACGAAGAGACCAGCCTGCATCATGACGATGGCGCTAGCCGTTCCCTGAAGCCAGGTGGTCTTGCCGCCTGAGTTAGCTCCGCTGATCACGATTGGTGCTCTACTAGTATCATGAAAGTCGTTTGGCGTGGGCAATGCTCCCGAGCGCAAGGCAAGTGTTGGCTCGATGAGCTGCTGGAAGTGGAGTCTCCATTGTTCGTCGATTGGGTCAGGAAAGCAGATCGGTACGCCAATCGCGCTCAGGCGATGGTGCAGGTTCAGGCTGCCAATCAGCCACGCAAGTTCGTCTCGAAGCGCGGCGAAGAAGTTCACGATCGTATCGAGCCCAAGGGCCAGTGCCATACCGATCTGACTTAGGGCAAGGTTGTGGAGCTCTCGGAGGGTCTCGCTCCCGGCTTGATCACGTGGGGCGATCTCGATGCGACTCCGAGATGTGAGGGAGAGGGCCAACCGTTCCCGCCACCCTCGTCCCCTAAAAGGAGCCTCGATGATGAGGTCAGGGCTCGTTAGATTGCCAGGTCCGAGTCTGGCACGCGTCACCAAGCCGTGCTCAAATTTGAGCTGTTCGAGCTCGGTTTCGAGCGAGTTCAGGTATGCGCTGTCAAAGTTTTCGCCAATGGTTGTGAACAGAAGTTGTAATCCGTGTGATGAGATGTCACCGTCTGGCTCTTCTATCCGTTGCGCGAGAGCCCTCAAGTCCGTGATGAGGAGTCCCAGGATCTCGCGGGAACGAAGAAGCTGCGAGATCGGGGCTTGGGGCCGTGTTGCATAGGCGGCGCGCCGCTCCATCTGGGCGCCGTGTTGCGCGATCCGGGCGAGGTCGCGGACCAATTGTGGGTGGGCGATCGCATCGGTGATGAGCTCTTGGCGCCATCGAATGATTGATGGATCCGTTGTCGCATGGACGAAGACCGCCTTTGCAACCCTGGTGATGTCGACATCACCCGTGGCCATGGCGTCGATGATCATCTTGAATCCCAGTTCTTCGAGGGACCGATCGTCGGTGAAGGGCACCGAAGGTTCCTTCGTTCCCGGTGGCCAAAGCAGATGCAGTTCAATCATTCGGTGCACCACCGATTAACCCATACTGAGCGGCGAGTTCAAGAGCGAGTGCTCGTCCTTGCGGTGGCCGACGCTCGAGTCGAAAGCTCCGTTCAAGCGTCGTTTCGTCGCTGAGCGCCACCAGTGATACGACAGCTGGTGCCGGCGCGGCAAGCGCTTCAACAAACGTCACGATGATACAGCGAACCTGTTTCTGCTGACAACGTTCGATGAGTAAGCGACCGAGGGTGACCGCGTCGTCAACACTGGTGGAGCTAAAGACTTCGTTGGCAAGGAGCAGTGCCTGCGGTTGCGCATCACGAAGACAGTGCTGCAGGTTGATGATCTCCTCCTCGAGTCGCCCGGTCACCCGATCTGTGGCTTCGTGTTCCGAGAAGATGGTAGTCACACTCGGCGGTGGAGTGAGCTGAGCAACCGAGGCTCCAACGGGCAGTCCTAACGCAGTCATGAAGTAGAGTTGGCCGATAGAACGCGTGTAGGTGGTCTTACCTCCATTGTTGGGTCCCGTGACGACCGCGATCAACTCGTCGTTGTCGAGATGCCACTGATTGGTGACTGGCACCGTGTGGTTGCGGACTAGATCATGGGCGAGCCCAAGATCGTAGATCTGTTCAGCGTGCTCTTGGCCAGCTCCACGATTCAGCTTTGGCACAACCCAAGGCAAGCCGGCACCCTCTAAGGCAAGGATCTCTTCGATCCATGCGAGATAGAAGACCAGTTCACGTTCTATTGATGCAACCCAAGTCGGCAGAAAGGTTTGGTGGGTGTTGGAGAAGGCAGTGAGATCGGCAAACTGATCTGGGAAGATCCGTCCAAGGATGACCAGAATGCGATCATCGATGTGCGTACTTGAACGACGAGTGGGTGAGGCGCTGATGACCTGTGCACTGTTGTCGCCAAATCGAGCGAAAAGACTCAGAAGGTGATCACGATAGCCGCCCGCACGTGCCCCGTCTTCGCTAGGCGCAACGGTGATCGCATTGTCCTCGAGGAGGAGGTGATAGTCAATACTTTCGAGTTCGGACGCCACCGACTCAGCGTCCCTGGAGAGCTGGAGAAAGTCATTCGCTTGGCTCAGCATCACCAGCGCATCCTGGAGTCCCTGTAGCCCCGCTGAGCTCCAAGATGCGGCACCTAGGTGAGTGACAACTGATTCGATGCCTCGCGTGTAGGTCAAGACAGCATCGAGCAACCACCGCTCCCTCCCGCTGGGTTGACGGGCTTGCTCCGCTGCTGCGAGGAGCAACTCGACGCGTTCGAGACACTCACAGAAGGTAAGGATTGGTAACCGATTATCGGCAACGAGGAGATCGCTGGCAATGTCTTGGCGGTAACGAATCGTGGTAAAGTTCTGAGGCAATGTCGTGAAGTAAGGGAGGAGATCAAAGGGTTCGAGCCCCTTGGTGATAGCTGCGAAGAGGCGGTCCAGTGCGAGGTCGGTCAGTACAAAATCGTCAATGGCGCGACCAATGCCAGCCGTGGGGTTCACCAGACTCTCCGGAGCTTTGCTATCATCAGACTCTGCTAATTGATGGCTGACCAACTGACTCGTCATCCAGCTGGTGCTGGGGTCACGTCGGATCATTTCTCGCAGATACACCCTTGACAAGAGACACTCCTTTCGTTCCATGTCGCTGTCACAGGAGTCATCAGGCTGATACCATCGGCGAACTCCATCACCGTTGGCAATCCTAATGGGTTGGCGGCCGAGCGTTGTCGGAGGAGAGTGGCGAGCGTACGTGGGCGAACCGCGGTAGCGTGGTGAGGGGATACTCGTCGGGCAGGAGGGTTGCGCTGATGGCTTTGGTGGAGGCAACTAATGATGGGACTGTGCGGATTATCACCATCAATCGCCCCGATCGTAGAAACGCGATTGACTACGAGACCGCGGAGCTTCTGCAGGGGGCATTCGCTTCGTTTGATAGTGATTCCGATGCCCGTGTTGCCGTACTTGCCGGTGCTGGAGGAACGTTTTGCGCTGGAGCTGATCTTGTGGCTATTGCAGGAGGAACTGTCAATCGACTCCAAGAGGATGGCCATGGTCCGCTCGGCCCGACCCGCTTGCAGATAACCAAGCCAACGATCGCCGTGATCGATGGTTACGCCGTGGCTGGTGGTCTCGAACTAGCGCTTTGGTGTGATTTGCGGGTGATGGAGGAGGATGCGATTGTCGGAGTCTTCTGTCGACGCTTTGGCGTGCCGTTGGTCGATGGCGGCACGGTGAGACTGCCGCGTATCGTTGGCCTGGGTAGAGCTCTCGATATGATCCTCACCGGTCGGGGGGTCGGTGCCGAGGAGGCGCTCGCGATGGGGCTGGTCAGCCGGGTTGTTCCAACTGGGCAAGGACTCGAGACGGCCATAGCGTTGGGGCGGGAGCTCGCAAGCTTCCCGCAGACCTGTCTCATGAATGATCGGGCATCTACCTATGAAGGTCTTGATTTTGAATTCGAGGAGGCATTGCGCAACGAATATCGCCATGGTCGCATTTCTTTCGCGGCTGATGGTCGGGAAGGTGCGAGGCATTTTGAGGCGGGCGAGGGGCGTCACGGAGCATTTGATCGGTAGAACTCGGCCGGGTTGAAGTTGACTCTAGGCGGGTTTGAGCCTGCCTAGAGTCTTTGGCGGGGATTGAGTACTCTTGACGCCTAGGATAGGAAGGGATGTCAGACGAGGGTGGCCGGCGTTGCTCGGATCGAGACCGCGACCAGGCGGCGAGTCAGCTCAGAGAGGCGTTGTCTAGCGGACGGATTGACCGTACTGAGTTCGGTGATCGGTTGGATGCCGTCTTGACTGCGAAGACTTTGGGCGAATTGGATTGGGCTGTAGGAGATTTACCGCTCGATACCAGCCGAGCAGCAGACGTGGTTGGCACGAAGATAGCTTTCTCCTTATTTGGTCGTCAGTCGATTGTACCTGTGCATGCCAAGACTATCGTGATTTCCTGTTTTGGGAGATCGCAGGTAGATCTGAGCGTTCTTTCCGAATCGGCACGGCCACGAATTGTTGCCGTCTCTCTCTTCGGATCGACCAAGGTGCTTCTTGGTCGGGAGCAATACGCTCGACTTGACGGAGTTGCCATCTTCGGCCGAAAACATTTGAGCAAGTATGCCCGTACACAGGGATCATCGACGCCCATTGAGATAACTTGCCTCTCCATTATGGGGTCAGTCGTTGTTTCGGCAAGGCGGCGGTAATGGTGCCCCTTCTTCCGGCAAGCGCGAGCTTGGTTATGGATCGTTGGCGCCGCGATTCTGCTCTTAGTACACCTCATTGTTTTGGTGACGAGTCGCCGTGGTGTCCAAGACGGTGGCCCTGTCATGATCAAACTGAGCTGGTTCGCATTCGTCGCTCTTGAAGGTGCATCTCTGACAAACGGCACCTCAATGATCCGTTGCTGGCCCTTGTTGAGGACATTCTCTTTGTGGGATCGAAGGGGATGGATGGGTCAGACGCCGTACCTCTCGGTGTGTCCTCGCTGGGCTGAGGGTGCGGTGGAGGTGAAATTGTTACGATCATCGACATCGCGGAAGGATGCCATAGACCTACTGTATCTGTGATCGCGCAATACATGGATGGGCGAGTGCATGGCTGTTCAAGCGAGGGTGTCTTGGAATGCGGACAGTCGATCATCAGGAATCAAGCCTTTGTTACTGGAGAGTCAGCGATATTCGTTTTCCGACACGATTGCTTTATCGTCGCGCGATCACGATGTGCGTGCCTCATCGAGAGGAGTATAATTTCGAGAATTATTGAACAATGTGGATTCCGATATAGGCGAGTATTGTCGCGGCCACAATCGTGCCTACCATATTGGCAGTACCAAGCGCAAAGGACTCCGTACTGGCGAGAGAGAGACTTTCATAGGTCAGAGTAGAGAAGGTCGTATATGCACCGATGAAGCCGTCCCCGATGGCGATGGAATCCTGGATCGGAAGGATATGCCTTGTGGTGAGTCCGACGACCATACCCAAGGCAAGGGATCCGCTGAGATTGATCAACAGCGTGCCTACCGGAAAGTCGGTGGCTAGATGTCGCATGACACTGCGGTCGAGGAGGTAGCGGACGATAGCACCGAGTGCACCAAACAGAGCGACAAGTAACCAAGCCATGTTTAGTCCAGGACCACCAGGGCGGCCTCACAATGGATAGCCGCTGCCTGTGGGCTCGCTCCACCGTGCGAGATCATCGAGACGTCCAGGTGATCAGCGACCACACGACGGGGTCCGAGGAACGCGCACTTTGGCGCTGCTTCAGTAGGTGATGGTTGGTACAAGGGTGGCGGTTTGCACGAGGACCGTCTCCCTGTCGGAGGTCTGTCATGCACAGTGGTCTCCCATGCCAACCCCGATGGTTCGGGAGACGAGGAGTGATGGGGTTACGACGCTGAGCGCCGTCGTTGCTGACACCAAGGACGAGGGTTGACCATGATCTTCTTTGTTGACGGTGCCTTTGGAGCAACCCCCAGGCGTTGAGGGCATCGACACGATGCCCTGTCGGTGGAGTGGCAATGGGGTTTCGATGCGTGTCCCAAGGAGTGGTCATTGAGGTATCGATCTACTAGCTGCTGACGACGCGACCACGGCCATACCATAACTTTCCAATGATGCGCCCGAGTATGGCAGCGCCGACACCTGCAGAAACGGTGATAATCGCGTAGAGGCCAGCAACGCCAAAACCCAGTCGCGTTATCTGCTCGGCCAGCGAGACCGCGAGGGTCGAGAGCGTAGTGAGCCCCCCACAGAAGCCAGTGGCAAGAAAGAGCCTGAGGAGTGGGCCAGCCCGGAGTGAAACCAGTGGCAGCAGTGTCAAAGTGATGCCGATGATGAAGGAGCCGATAATGTTGGCAGCGAAGATCCCCATTGGGAAGCGGAGCGAACTACCGAGATGGATTTCGAACCAGTAACGTAGCAAGGATCCAAGTGCTCCTCCGATGGCAATCGGCAGAAGACGGGTCGCTAATCGCATTGATCTTGACTGCCGTGTACGTGGTGTCTATGAAGTATCGTCGTGTTAGTCACTTGCAAGAACGGAACTTTCTTGTCGATCGGCAACAGTGTATGGGGCGAACGCGAACTTCGATGTCATCAGGTGGATGGGTTTTCTCTACTCGATAGGTCGGATTCCAGGTATTGATTGCCTTCAGCTCCCAGATACCCTCATCATTAAGAAGCGCAGTGGGTTCCTGTCGGTTGGTGCTGGTTTGCATGGCTGCGATCACAGGGAGGGGTCCTGATCGGGGCCGGTGGTCTCCGTGTATTGTGTTCCTGTGGTGGGGTGGTTCTTCCGACCACCACCCGGGTGGTCCGGGTGGTGGT
>JAKAQL010000031.1 GCA_021822605.1 Actinomycetes bacterium | reverse complement strand
GTCGCTGACTATGTCACGCGTAGCATGCTCGGAGCCGGACCCCTTCAACCACTCCTCGAAGATCCCCGACTTGAGGAGATTATGATCAACAGTCCTCAAGAGATTTTTGTGATACGCTCAGGCTCTGGGCACCTGCGCTACCCAGAAGGTTTCTATCATGAAGCACACCTGCGTAGGATCATTGAACGGCTCGCCTCTCGTTCACTTGGTACCAGCCGCGCACTCGACCCTTCCGAAGGCATTCAGGATATCAGTCTTCCCGATGGTTCTCGTCTGCATCTCGTTCATCCGGAACTCTCCGCAACCGGCCATATGCTTGTCAACCTGCGCAGAATCTCCCACAGGAACGGGGCTGCCGAGCGACGGCCACTACACCAACTCCTCGTGCAGGCAATGAACGAGGGTGCAACGATCGTGATCGCCGGCCTACCGGGCTCAGGGAAGACCACGCTGGCAAGACTCCTTCTCTCTCAAGTCGACCCGCGAAGCCGCGTCGTCGTCGCCGAAGAGGTAGCCGAGACAGGGGTCGAGTTGGCAAACGTCGCCCATCTGCAGACGCGCCGAGCCCGTCGAGGCACTGCGGCGATCGACCTGAGGACCCTGGTCACAGCATTTTTAAGAATGGCCCCATCAATCGCCGTCGTAGGCGAGATCCGCGACAAGGAGGCGCTACCCTTCCTCCTTACAACCACCAGCGGCATTCCTGGCCTTACCACGATTCATGCGCGCGACGCCCGGGGTGCGCTCACCCGACTGCGCCTCCTTTCGGAACTCAACGGCGCTGGCATCCAAAGTACCTCAATGGGTCAGCTCATCGCCGATGGTATTGACATTGTTGTCTACCAAGCCAAAGTCGGCAATACCTTCACCATCGCTCAAGTCGCTCTCGTGGAAGACATCACCAGCGGCCCCGGTCAGACCAACTTTGTCACGATAGACCTCGACATCGCAAATGGAATGCTGATAGCTCCAATCCCTCAACATGCCCGACTGCTGGAGCGGTACCCTGGCCTTAGGCACCTGACAACGGCTATCCCCATCGGTGAACTCGCATGATTGGGGACCTCTGCTCCTGTATCGTTATTGTTGGGGTAGTAGCGGAGTTTCTTCGTTCCCATCGGCCTCATCGAGAGCATGGAGGCCTACGAGCCTTACAAATAGTCCCAATTCTTCTGATGGTCTCGGTGACCGCACTGATCATTTCACCCGTGATCGGCCTCGTCTCTGGTCTGACGGCACTCATCATCGTCATCGTGGATACCTCGCACACCACCGAGAAGCTCGCCTTCTCCCTCAGCGGTGCTTGGGCACTCGTTCTCGACGAGACAGGCACGAGAATTGCGAGTCTTGGCGATCCCCTTCCAGTTGCCTTCTTTGCTGCCGCACACTCGCTGCCCGGACAACTCACCCAGTACGTCGATGAAGGTGCAAAGATTTACCAGCTCACCGGCGATTTCAAAGGTGCGCTCGGACCATTAAGCACCCAACTCCCAGTAGGCAGTTCCGCTGAGACGCTGCGAGTGTTGGCGACTCTCGCCACCTTCCCCACCGCTGAGACACAGACCGCACTCGGCGTACTCGCCGAACGGCACCGTGAAGATCACAACCTCACGCTGGAACTCCAAGCCAAACTCTCAGGAGCGAAGCTGGCTCGCGCCTTTGTCGTCGCCGTACCTGCCTTCCTTCTGCTGATCGGCATTATTATTGGCGGCGGCACCGCTGCCTATCTCACGCGGCTCGGTCTCACCATGGGAACTATCGCCCTCGTGATCATCACGCTTTGCTGGATCTGGGCTGACCGTTATCTCAAACCGCTGGAGAATCCGAGGGCCGGAGCTCTACGCCAGTCTCGTCTCTTCTGGCTCATGGGTTGGATGGCCCCGTGATCGCTCGACTGACGACGCTACTGGTGGTGTCAGCATTGATAGCCATCGCCGCCCAGCTCAGTAAACAAAGGCCAACCACCCGGCGCCATGAGCGCCTGCTCCGTCATCTTCGCCCGGCCGGAGAACGCCACCAACAGAGAGCAATGGTCCATGGCACTCTCGCCAACAGCGTTCATCGAGAACTCGCGGTCCTCCTCGTTGATCAATCGCCCGCTCTCTATCTGCTCACCATCACGACCAACGCCACCATGTTGACCGCGCTGTTCGCCGTGGCCCTCACGTTAGTCGGCCCGAACGTATCGGTTACTCTGCTCGCGGTACCCCTCTGGTTTCTGATTCTTGGCGCGCAGCGCCTCCTTCTCTTCGCAGCCGCACAACAGACTGAGAGAGCACTCCGCAACGACTTACCGCTTCTCCTGAGCGAGCTTCAGGCAGCACTTGACAGAGGACACTCGCTCGCCGCAGCGGTCACCGTTGTTGCGCACTCGACAGAGACCGCATGGTCCGCTCATTTAGAGAGAGCTTCCTCCTCACTCACCAGGGGTGAACCGATTGCAGGAGTACTCAACGATCTAGCCAACATCTTCGCCGATCCCGATATCAGTCGAGCCCTGACGCTGCTAGCACTCTCGAGTCAACACCAGGTTGCCCAACAGCTCGTTGGGCAACTCCTCACGAAAGCAAAACTCGACCATCACCATCGACTCATCGCCATCGCCGGCAAACGCGAGCAATTGATCTGGATTCCTGTCGCTCTCGCGACCCTCATTCCAGGGGTGCTCCTGGTTATCGTTCCCTTGATCGGCTCGCTGAAGTTGCTCGCCTTGCGTTAGAGAGCACCACGACACTGGGCTTGAACACCGTCACGCACACCCTCCGCAGTCCACCAAAGATCTCCACCCTCAGGCGCTCGCAAGGAGGTGTCGGGTTTCGCTGATGATCTCGTGGAGTCCTCACACACAAACGATATTGCTACTGGACGCCTGCCGTTAGGCTTTGCCTATCCATAGCTAGGGGGCGCCGATGAACACAGGTGATGCATATCTTGACTATTCCAACCTTGACGACCGTTTGAGTGGTGGCGCACGACAGATACCGATTGAGACCCCGGTGGGGTTATTCCATGTGTGGACCAAGCGAATCGGCAACAACCCTACGCTGAAGGTGCTTCTCCTCCACGGTGGGCCCGGTGCAAACCATGCCTATTTCGAGGCTATGGATAGCTATTTTCCGGCAGCTGGTATCGAATACTACTACTACGACCAGCTGGGCTCCAGCTACAGCGACAAACCTGACGACCCGTCTCTCTGGGAGACGGAGCGTTTTGTCGATGAGGTTGAACAAGTACGTCAGGCTCTCGGGCTTGACCGTACCAACTTCGTCCTCCTCGGGCATTCCTGGGGCGGCATACTCGCCATCGAGTACGCACTGGCACACCAAGAACACCTTCGTGGAGTGGTCATCTCCAACATGATGGCGAGTGCCCCAGCCTACACCGCCTATGCAGAACAGGTCTTGATGCCCCAGATGGACCAAGCAGCACTCGCCGACATCAAAGCACTCGAAGCCAGCGGAGATACTGATAACCCTCGGTATATGGAGCTCCTCATCCCTCACTTTTACGAGTACCACACGTTACGCATGCCAGCCGACCAATGGCCCGATCCGGTGAAGCGTGGATTCGATCAGCTCAACCAGCAGATCTACGTCTCGATGCAGGGACCCAGTGAATTAGGGATGAGTAAAGGTGCAAAACTTGCGAACTGGGATCGCGTTGGCGATCTTGCAACTATCGACGTGCCCACGCTCGTCATCGGCGCTCGGCATGACACCATGGATCCATCACATATGGAGATGATGGCTCGAACACTGCCCAAGGGCCAGTATCTCTATTGTCCGAACGGTAGCCACATGGCTTTCTATGATGACCAGGATACCTACTTCGCAGGTCTCATCCAGTTTCTTCATCAACTGCCGGAATAGTCAACCTACTCGACTTCGAGCAGGACTTCCACTCGCTGTTCCCATCAGTCATACCTTCGGGGTCCCCCCGACTGATCGGGGCTTGCCCACTGTCAGGTCCCGGTCGGCTAGCTATCTCCTCCACCTCCCTTCATACCCACCCCTCCGGTCGCGGACCTCGCTTGAGCTGAAGGCTTCGGCACCCTCCTCAGCCAACGAAACCGCTTCGAGTCTGCCAATCCTGCCTCGAAACCTGACAGCTGAGGAACAGAACCTCTGACCCGCTCTCCATCGACTACCGAAGGGGTCCAGAGGGCGGCTCCCATTGTGCACCCTGGCGTCTGCTCACCTTTGATCCCTAAGGCTTCCTCTCGTCAACTCGCAACCAATCGATCTTTGACTCGGGGACATCGATGGAAACCTATCTCCTCTCGCTCCAAAGGATTCGCCATCTTTACCTTGCTGCAAAACCACTAGGGCTCATAAGAATGGGTTACCAACCTTAGATTCACGTTCTTCCCCTTGCTCGGACGCCGATTGCCCCCTCACTACATTAATCCTGCACGGCACGTGCTTTATAGAAAGGCCAGCGCTGCTAAATTAAACCAATAAATTTCGCCTTATGCCTTGACGGAGAGATTTCTCGGGCCTAAGCTTTGTGAATCCAAGGAAGGAGAATTCAATGCCGACAGGGAAGTTGGCACGAGTATCGTCAACCGCTCATTACACGGTTACTCGGTGCATCGTGGCCCTCACTATTATCGCTACCGACCTATGGGGGTTTGTAGGCGCACGACTCGACTACTTGGACAACCTAGGTGACGAGACCGGTGAAGGAGTCATATCGACCGCCATCGTAGTAATGATCATGGCGTTCCTCGCCGTGGGGCTTTGGGTCGCCTTCAAGCTCATCATGTCGAACGCGACGAGCTCGATCTCGACCCAGGTCTCACAAATTGGCCAATGAACAGCAACTCCCTCACTCCGGTGGACAGGCATCCACCCATGGATACTCCGATCGTGAGCTGTGCACGTGATCGATACAAAGCCTCTCCCATTGATCAGCTCCGATCGACCCGACCCCAGCACTACGTACCACAGAGTGCAGGGTGGTCCTATCTGCTAGCGGACCTAGGAGCTCACGGTAATTCACCCATCATGGAGAGTGCAGGTTCTTCCCTGTTCACCACTCTGGTCGCTGGGACCGTGGGTATCATTCTCCTCATCGTCACCGTCCAATCGGTGACCGCAATCATCGAGTGGGTTCAACTGAACGCGCTCGCCGATCACGCGGCGATCCTCGCGGCGAGTGACCTAGCTAAAGGCCAAGCCTACGCGATCACAAATGGTGATAACTCCCTCGAAAGCTCCGGAATTATGGATTCCGCGCTAGGTATTCATTGGACGATCACTGGACAAAGTGTAACGCTCACCCTGGGGCGTTCCGTCTCAATGCTGGCGGGAAAAACCACCATCTCCGCACACGCCATCGCGCTCGTCAACTGATCGGAGCAGGATGGAACAACCGGTTGTATTTGAGAATCTGGAACACAAGAGCGACGGAGGGTTCATTGACCTTGTCACGCTTCTCTTTGTGAGCGTCATTGTCCTCCTGATTCTCATCCCATTCCTTATTGGTATGATTCGGATTGTGGGCCTCAAGCAACAGCTCGACCAGCGAGCCTGGAACCTCCTGCGAACAGCAACGATCGAGGGAACCCTGCCACCACCCACCATCTATGTTCAGGACGAGCTCGTGGACGTCACCTTACAGGGGACACTGCAGGGTTGTAGCACGGACAAACTGATACTCTCGACGAATCTAACGCTGCCAGGTCTTGCGCTTCTTGGAAGATCGATCGCAACGTATCGGGTCATCGGCTCGGCAATGATCGCCACCGGCGCGTATCGCAGCCCTGACAACGTGGGGTTTAACTGTGCGCCATTCAGCCAGTGAGGCGAACCATCGAGCCGAGAGCGGTTCGGCTCTTATTCTTCTGCCCCTGATAGCGCTAGTGGTGGTCATACTCATGACCATCGCCATCAACGCCGCCTCACTCTATCTCGCCCAGCACCAACTCACCGAGGTGGCTGAGACCTGCGCCATCCAAGGTACGCGTGCCCTCAATCCGGTCTCCTACTACTCAAATGATGGTCTCGCATTCGCACCATCCACGGCTGAGCTTGACGTGAATCGCTGTGTGGCGGACGTGGACACCCAGAGCACCCATATCGTTGTCTCCTTTCCAACAGCACTGAGTTTGACCGTCACGCTCACCCAACAACAACAGACACCCCTGCTAACACTCCTCAGCGTAGATCATGGCTCCATCAGTGCATCCGCTACTGCAGTAGCCCTCTCAAGTCTCCCCACAGGCACCGCAACAATCGGAGGCTACTGAGCCCCAAGAGAATAGGCGGTGGGTGCTGCCAACTGCCGCTCGAGATCGGACACAATCACCTGCTAGGGTGATTGGTGTGAAGCCAACTCCACGCCTACCGGTCGATGCGCACCTGAGTTCTGACCAACATCAGCTCCTTATCGCTGCTTCGCTCGGCATTGAGCTGGGTCTACCGACGAACGGAGCGCTCGCCGCACTTGATCTCAATCGACCTTCGCCTGCTCCAGTGGTCGAACGAGAGGCCAATGCGGTGCGCTACGTCATTGCGAATCGACGTATCGCGCTTGAAGGAGCAACCAACTTCCGGGATGCAGGCGGTCGAAGAGGACCTCATGGCTCCATGGTCGACTGGCGTACCCACTATCGCTCCGAGAACCTCGCCGGGCTCACTTCGGATGATTGGGGCATCCTCGAAGCGCTTGGTATCGACCTGATCATCGATCTACGTCACGAGAATGAATCCGGCCTTGCACCGTCGAAGGCGCCAAGCGGCATCGCTATTGTGCAGATTCCGATTGTTGGCAATCTTGCGGGCCATGTGGATGCCACCAGCGCGCTCGTAAACGGACTCGTCGATCGAATCGATGACGAAGCGATGCAAGCGATGTATCTCGACCTCGTCTCCGAGCACGAACAGGACCTGTTCGCCGCCTTCAAGCTCTACCGCGATCACGACCGTCCCGTGCTCATACACTGCACGGCAGGGAAGGATCGAACGGGGATCGTCGTGGCGCTCTGGCAACTCTCCCAAGGTGTAAGCACTCGCGAGGTCCTGGAGGACTATCGTCTCTCATCCCTCTATCGGACACTCCCGCGTTACCTAACCCTCCGGCCTGACCTAGTAGCCGCCCATGTTGATCCTCGCAACGTCCATAGCTACCTTTCAACCCAGAATGCATCACTGACTGCGGCCCTTAATGCGCTCGACCTTACTGGAGTGACGCCTCACTGAGCGGTTGCCAAGCGGTTGCCAAAAATCGTGAAGACCCGTCAGAGCATTCAACCGTTCTAAGGTCCGATCTCGCGCACAACATCCCAGCTTCTACCCATGTCAGGATCGGCGAGTCGCACGACCTTCTCTCTTGATCGACTCGACCTCCCGCTCTAATTCCAACTCACTGTAGCAATATTTGCGAGTGCAATTACTAGCACATCCTCCCTTCACCACACCGTATCATCGCATCAAGTCCCTGTTGAAATGACACATTGCTTTGCCATTCAGGCAAGCACAAGAGCATGTGGTAGGCCTAATTGACAATACCGAAACAAAGCACTACGCTGTGGTCAGCGACAAAGACGATCGCCGTAGAATACAGACGGCGTTCCAGACTGCTTCTAAGGGGGAAGAATGGCTGACGATAACGCGACTATCGAGGCACTGTTTTCTGAAGGACGAACGTTTGAGCCTCCGGCACATCTGAGAGAAACGGCAGCGATCAACTCACCTGAGATCTATCGCGAAGGAGATGACTACGAGACCTACTGGGCAGCCCAAGCTGAGCGAGTCCTTTGGAGACGCCGGTGGGACCGAGTCCTCGACTGGTCCAACCCTCCGTTCGCAAGATGGTTTGATGGGGCCACGCTCAACATCACCGAGAGCTGTCTCGATCGGCATGTCGCTGCGAACCCCGACAAGGTCGCCTACTACTTCGAAGGAGAGGAGGGTGATACTCGAACCCTCACCTACGGCGATCTCATGGCTGAGGTATGTAAACTCGCCAACGGATTAAGTTCGCTTGGAGTTACCAAGGGCGATCGCGTGGCTATCTACATGGGTATGATCCCTGAATTTCCCATCGCGCTTCTTGCTTGCGCGAGGCTCGGTGCCATCCATTCGGTCGTCTTCGGCGGCTTCTCCCCAGAGGCGCTCGCCGATCGCATCAACGACGCTGAGGCCAAAGTTCTGATCACCTGTGATCAGTCCCGGCGTAAGGGTCAGCTCGTAGAGCTCAAGGCTTTTGCTGATCGTGCACTTGAGAACACCCCATCAATCGAGCATGTCGTCGTCGTCGAGCGCACCCGAAATGACGTCCCAATGACAGCCGGTAGGGATATCACCTACCGAGCTCTGACCGAAGACCAGCCCTCAATCCGCGAGGCGACCGAGACCTCGAGCGAGGACCCGCTCTATATCCTCTACACCTCTGGCACGACTGGACGTCCTAAAGGGATTCTCCATACTGCCGGGGGCTATCTTGTCGGCGTAGCTACAACGCATGCCCAGGTATTTGATCTTCGTCCCGATGACGTCTACTGGTGTACCGCTGATATCGGCTGGGTGACTGGACATAGCTATATCGTCTATGGACCCCTCGCTAATGGAGCTACCAGTGTCCTCTATGAAGGCGTGCCTGACTATCCCGACAAGGACCGTTACTGGGCAATCATCGCCAAGTATGGGGTGACTCAGCTCTATACCGCTCCGACCTCAATCCGCACCTTCATGAAATGGGGAACCGAGTACCCAGACCGTCACAACATGGGATCGCTGCGCATTATCGGCACCGTCGGTGAACCTATCAACCCAGAAGCATGGATGTGGTACCGGCGCGTAATCGGTGGGGACAGATGCCCCGTCGTTGATACCTGGTGGCAGACTGAGACTGGCAACATGATGATCTCACCTTTACCGGCCATCACCTCGGCGAAGCCTGGATCTGCCACGGTTCCTCTACCAGGGATAGGTGCCGACATCGTCAATGAAGACGGAGACTCGGTTCCACTAGGAGGCGGAGGTTACCTTGTGCTCACCCACCCATGGCCCGCCATGGCTCGCACCATTTATGGCGACCCTGATCGATTTGTCGATACCTACTGGTCAAGATTCTCAGACCCAGACAAAGGGGTATGGCGCTACTTTGCGGGGGATGGTGCCAAACGCGATGAGGATGGCTATTACTGGCTTCTTGGGCGCGTCGACGATGTCATGAACGTCTCGGGCCATCGAATCTCCACTCTTGAAGTGGAATCAGCGCTCGTCGATCACCCAGCTGTCGCTGAAGCGGCAGTCATTGGACGCAATGATCCAATCACGGGCCAGGCGATCGCAGCTTTTGTCACACTCCGATCGGGCATCGTAGGGAGCGAGGCTCTCATCCTTGAGCTTCGCGACCATGTCGCCGACAAAATTGGAAAGATCGCACGACCGGCCTCCATCGTCTTCACCGATGAACTACCAAAGACTCGGTCCGGAAAGATCATGCGCCGGCTATTACGTGACATATCCGAGCAGCGTCAACTCGGCGATGTCACCACGCTCGCAAACGCCGACGTGGTTCAAGAGATCGCCGATCGGGCACAGTCGATGAAGGCGTCGACAGAGGAGTAAGGCGCCTCCGATCGTCTCACCGAGCCGGGGGGGTGGGGACATTGAAGAGGGAGGGAGCAAGTCAGATCCGATAATTCGGTTCGCCTGTTCAACAGAGGGGCCGGGCATCCATCACCGACACCGGTGGGTCCAGCTTAGGGGGGGGTATGGAACTAGTCAAGGGTGATTCAGTACAATACAGGTGGCGCTCGCGTGCAGCAGGTGCGCCACCACGTCGATCAACAACGGTGCCCGACTGCGAACGGCAAGCCTCTGCCCAATTCAGCCGACGCTGCGAAGACGAAAACAGCCCCGCCCCGCATCCAAAATATCGGAGGCGCCTATCGAACTAGCACCCCATCACCGCAGAGTCAATCTTTCACCTAGCAAGCTATTCTTCCACATCAAGTCGTCGCTCCTCTTTCACAGGAGCGAGTGAACACCTTCTCATAGAAGAAAGGAACGTACATGTCAGCTAAGGAAACCTATGCGGACCCCGGTCATTGGGCGGTCACCGCATTCTCGGCCACCTCGTTGATGTTGGGCGTCATCAATGCCCATCTCATCAATGGAACCGCCGTCGGCATCATCATCCCAACGGCCTTCATCTTCGGCGGTATCGTCCAGATCATTGCAGCAATCATCGAAGTCGCGCGTGGGAGCACCTTCGGAGCCGTTGCCTTCGGATCATACGGCCCGTTCTGGATCATCGTTGGCCTCTACTTGCAGTTCTACGCAAAGACGGTGGCTCCCGCAAGTGTCGGTACGGCCTTCGCGCTCTTCCTCTGGATGTTTGCTATCATCTCTCTCTACCTCTTCATCGCATCCTTGAAGACCGATATCGTCCTCGCGATCATCCTGTTCATTCTTGTGATCACCTTCATACTCCTTGCCCTCGGCCAGGGATACAATTCGACTACCTTGACCGAAACAGGCGGTTGGACGACCATCGTTTTTGCGGTCCTCGGCTTCTACCATGCAGCCTCGGGAACGACGGCATCGACATGGGGGAGAGTCCTCTTACCTGTTGGGCCGCTCACGCCGAAGCCAATCGAGCCACCGGACCAGGATCCGCACCATGTGATGTCACCAGTGGATCGTTGATGACTGGACCTTTCGGACGATAGGGGACCGACCTCCTCTTCATATCGCTTCAATCCGGTGGCCGCCGCCCCTCGTAGGTGGTGGCCACCGGCACTACGGTGCAATCGAGCCAGGACACCGACAGAGCTCGACTGACAGAGCTCGACTGACAGAGCTCGACGGACAAAGATAGAATCACGCACCTCCTGCCCCAACTCGACGATTCCACCGTCCCCAACTGGGTTAGGACCCGATGGCCGGGCCAATTGGAATCATCGGTGCGAGTAGGCGCACCCGGTCTCGCTCACCTGTTGAGGGAGCGGATCAGCTCATCCACAAGCGGCTCAAAGGGGCCACCCGTTAAGACAAAAGCCAGTTGGGAAGCCAC
Source organism: Actinomycetes bacterium (assembly GCA_021822605.1). Classification (GTDB taxonomy): domain Bacteria; phylum Actinomycetota; class Acidimicrobiia; order Acidimicrobiales; family Acidimicrobiaceae; genus Ferrimicrobium. The sequence goes on along the minus strand of JAKAQL010000031.1, from coordinate 17,448 downwards.
GTCATTCGCGGCCAAGGGGTCGCTCTTGGCGAGTCGATCAGCGAGTCTCTCGAGTATGTCAGGCAGCTCCTCGTAGACGGGAAGTTGGTTAAGGCGACGAACCGTGGCTGCCCCTTGGCGAAGGCCTGCAATGTCCCCAACAATCGCACTCCGCAACGATCGATCGAGCGCACTGATCACTTCACGCTGTCGCTGGCCGTCCAACTCTGCACCCCTCTTGAACCCTCTCGATCAAAAACTACCAGCACTCAGGGACGGTTGACAAGCGATCGCCGGTCACTCAATCAGTGAACTATCAGCGAATCGAAAAGATGCACCTCGGATCCCGCAGCTCGATCAATGCAACCAAAAGGTCACAGAACTGTTCCACATCACTTTTCTGGAGACGGTCAAGAAGCATCGTTGGATTCTCGAGGTTCACCTCGACCAACTGCGACAAGAACACCAGATTATCGAGAGCACTTCGTCCAGGGTCGCCGGTCAGAAGGCCAAGCACAACCGGGAGGCGATCCGCCGGTTGACACGCATCCTCACCCACCTCATCGAGCACACGCCCAAGCGCGAGCGCCACTTGCTTAGAGATCCTCAGCCCCATTGGACGATCCTCATCGAGTGGACCGTCCCTCAGCTTGAAACGCGAAGCCCTAAATCATCAAGAAAGGCGATCATGTCCTCAAACGAGAGTCCAAGAACAGCTCCAATGATCTTGAGGTCATCGGAGCGGACCGTCATCACACGACCATTGAAGTCCTGCCGTGAGACCTGGATCATCGATAGGTAGCGGCTGATGAGATCGCGCTCTGGCCCGATCATCGATGATAGCCTGGCAAGGTCAATCGTGCATTTGACTGATCCGGTGACCCGCGATCGCGCGACACCCGCACTGATCTGGCGTTCAAGCCCTGCTAAGTCGATACGGCTGTGATCATCAGTCAAGGAGGCAACACGATCTCGATTGCTCAGGGCGAAGAACTCTCGCCCCGCAAGCTCGGGAGGTAGAAGCTGGTCAACGCCAACATGGTAGAACTCCGCAAGACGCTGAAGTCGCGGTACTGAAATCGACCGCTCACCACGTTCGTAGGCCCCGAGAACAGATGCCTTGAACTCCTTCTCAGAGATAGCCTCCACCGCCTGCAGCGAGTAACGCTGCTGTTTACGCACGGATCGTAACCGCTTCCCTACCTCGCGTGCGTAGTCCCGCTCCGCCTGATCCATTGACACTCCTCGCTCCATCCCACAGAGGTCACGCGTTTACTCCGTGTAGCCGTATACTACCAGGGTTTATCGCAAATACATATCAGCGATGCCCGTAATGTCGCCAAAAGTATCGATCCTGCTACTGCGGCTGTCTCAATCCGCAATATCGGCAGCCCCAGGCTCACTCTTGGTATCGAATCAGGTGCAGCGATGGCACCCGACTCAGGCCCAACGACCAAAGTATTCACCCCCTTGGGCAACGATCCTCCCGCAGGATCAAGAATCGCGACCCCTTGGCCAGCGTTAGCGAAGTACTCATGCGCTGGGATGGGTGGATCGATCTCAGGTAGCCACAGCCGCTCCGACTGCTGAGCTGCCTCATGGGCGACGCGATCGAGGCGAGCCAGATGTGCAGATGAGAGGGGTGCGCCTCCACGTCGATCATTGACATCGGCGAGCAGATGGATGCGATCGATGCCGACCTCCGTCAGCTTCTGCACGGCCCAAGACAGGCGCTCGTTTGACGGCAGGAACATTGCGATGCCAATGGAGGGCTCCTCCCGCGGAGTAGTCCGAATATCGGAGAGAGGGATCAGGCGAACCTCCGGCTGCACCGCATCGATCGCTACCGCACGGAACCGACCGAGGCCATCTCCGGCAAAAAGCTGGGCACCGACCCGTAGACGACGAACCGATGCGAGATGATGGTCGAGCTGACTCGACACCTCTAGGGTTTCGAGGTTCTCAACGATGACGAACGGGTGGAGGCGTTCCATCCTCCGCTACGGTTTAAACGCCGACTTCAGTTTGGAGAAGATACCATGATCGTGGTGACCGAGAACCTGCTCGCCTCGCAACTCGGCAAGCTGGCGGAGTAGTGCCTCCTCCTCCTCACCGAGCTCCTTTGGCATCTGAACATCCATGGCCACAATCAGGTCGCCACGACCGCGGCCGCGGCCTGAAAGTACCGGCACCCCTTTGCCTTTGAGGTGAACCGTTGCACCCGGCTGAGTGCCGGGGGCAACCTCTATCGTTTCAGACCCATCAAGGCTTTCAAAATCGATCTGCGCACCGAGTGCTGCCTGCACATAGGAGATGGGCAGCCGCATCCACAGATCATTACCCTGTCGCTCGAAGCGTTCCGAAGGTGCGACATTCACGTGAACGTAGAGACTGCCTGGCTGACCACCTCTCGGCGCCGCAGCACCCTTACCGGTCAACCGGAGAACGAGACCATTGTCAGCGCCTGGCGGTACTTCAATGGTGAAGTGGCGCTCGAGTGTCTTGCGTCCCTCACCACGGCAGTCAGGACAGAGATCGGTGATAACCTTCCCCTCGCCATGGCAGACATCACAGGTCATCGTCGTCACCATCCGGCCAAGAAATGACTGGGTTACCCGCTTGACCGAACCACTACCCTGACACTGCGCACAGACGGTCGGCGAGGTACCTACTTTTGCGCCCGAGCCGTTACAGGTCGGGCACGTCGTAGGCATCTTGAGCGAGATCTCTTTTTGACAACCAAAAACAGCCTCCTCGAAGGTGAGATTGACCGCAGTCTCCATATCCTCACCACGGCGAGGACCCGGTGCCTCCTGCCCGCCGAAGCCTTGGCCAAAGACCGTCTGGAAGATGTCAGTAAAGTTCGGTTGAAATGGACCACCACCAAAGGGGTCACCACCCGCCCCACTCGAGGAACCATAGAGATCGTACTGGCGACGCTTCTCTGGATCACTGAGCGTATCGTAGGCCTCAGTTACGAGCTTGAAACGATTCTCTGCATCCTTGTCGCCCCCGTTGACATCAGGGTGCAGTTGCCTGGCCAGCTTCCGATAGGAACGCTTGATGTCCTCTGCCGATGCGCTGCGCGCTACCCCTAGTACCTCGTAGTAGTCGACCACGTTCCTCCTTATCGCACTGCTCGTGCGACTTGCGCACTGAGTGCCTCGACCGCCGCCAGTGCTCGTGAGTAATCCATCCGAGTGGGTCCAATCAATCCGATTGATCCCACGAGTTCGCCGTCGATCTCGCAGGGCGCCACCACGAGCGAACACTCATTGAGCGCCTCAACGCCGCCCTCATCGCCGATGCTGACCATGCTCCCTGTGTCTATCAGCGTGCGGATCAGGTCGACGACATGCACGTCGTGCTCCAAGGTCTCGAGCACCCTCGCGACCTGATCGAGTTGTTCCAGCGCGGAGGCCGTCTTGGAAAGCTCACGCACACGAAGTCCAACCTCCTGACGTACCCGCAGTTCACGGAGGGCAACTGCCACCTCGCGAGCGATCAACGCGACTAGCTGTGCCCTTTCATCAACCGATGTTGGGATCTCGTCCACCGTGCTGCGTTCGGTCCCGCTCGCCCAGTCGGGGTCGACAATTGCGCCCATGTCTGTACCGATGAGCTTCGCTGACAGACGAGCACTCACCTCGCTTGCAACCTCATCACTCACCTCAACGCTAGGGTGCACTGTCGTGCGTTCAACCGTGCCTTTGGACCCCACTACGACCACCAACAGGGTGTCAGGACCGAGAGAGAGGACCTGAATCGCTTTGTAGTCCTCGGTCGACACAGCCCAGGTCGTCATCACAGCGGTATAGTTGGTTTGTTGCGACAAAAAGGTGAGCGATCGCTCAAGAACGTCCTCGAGTGCACCCTTTGCGGTATGTAAAAAATCAGCGACGTCGTGTTCGATCTTTGCGAGCTCCACCGGATCAAAGCGCAGCAACCGATCGACAAAGTAACGGTACCCCCGGATAGACGGTATGCGGCCCGCCGAGACATGAGGTTGGGTGAGATAACCTTCTCGCTCCAGATTCGCCATCTGGGTGCGGACCGACGCAGGTGATAGATCGAGTTCAGCTGACTCCAGGACATGCTGGGATCCCACTGGGGATGCTGTGCGAATGTACTCTACAATGACTGCAAGAAGAATCGCCTCCTTGCGAGCGCCTAGTGACTGATCAACCATAACCGAGAACCTAACCTCAATAAAACCTTTGACTACGTTATCGCACTCAGTGCCTTGTTCTATAGTCTAGCTTTCGTAAGGCCCGGGTTGGTTTTTTGCTCATAACTACACCGATGAGGTACGGCTAACGTCCTACACAGCTATCGCAGCAAAGGACGGAGACACCCTCCTGCCCAAGTGCCAACGGACAGCCTGAGACCCCTGTGGAGCGATTCAACCCAGATGAACCACACCGAATGTCAGAGGACCGACGAAAACATAGGCCATGAGAACCCTAGAAGACACCAATGTCCCGACCCAAGATTCGCTTCCCAGCCGAGGACTGCGTCCACCCGGGTGCCGTGCAGCGAGACACCGGGACGTAGTCGACCCTGAAGGATATGCCCTCGCTTGACCGTGTCGGCTACCCGACTCGAAGCCGGGAGTGTACGACGGATCTAACCCTTTGCGCGTGCCAGTTGGGCCATGAGGCGAGACTTGCGACGTGCTGCCTGGTTCTTATGAATCACTCCCTGTGATGCAGCTTTGTCAAGACGTTTCAATGCAAGACGTACTGACACATCATCCTCAGTGGCGACAGCGTTCTTGACACGGGTCTTGAGCTCTGAGCGCACCGCCTTATTCCGCTCGCGCCGACGCTCGTTTTGACCAATGCGCTTGATCTGACTCTTAATATTTGCCAAGGTTGACTCTCCCAGTTGCGTTGCTCGCTTAAAAATCCGATCTTCTAGCATAGCATCGGGTCAGGACCAGACGCGCCGTGGGCCTAAGCTTACCAGCGCATGCTGGACCAGTCTCACATCCGTAACATCTCGATCATCGCCCATATCGATCATGGCAAGTCGACGCTCTCCGACAGGATTCTGGAGCTCACCAAGGCCGTGGATCCTCGGCTGATGCGCGAGCAGTACCTCGATTCGATGGATATTGAGCGTGAACGAGGTATCACCATCAAAGCTCAGAACGCGAGTGTTGAATGGGGAGGGTACCGGATCAACCTGATTGACACGCCGGGTCACGTCGACTTTGGCTACGAGGTGAGTCGATCCCTTGCCGCCTGCGAAGGCGTCGTCTTGCTGGTAGACGCCTCACAGGGTATCGAGGCCCAGACCCTGGCTAACTGCTATCTCGCCCTTGAACACGACCTTGAGATTGTAGCTGTACTCAACAAGATTGATCTGCCTGCCGCCGAGCCAGATCTCTACGCCAGCGAAATCGAAAACGTTCTTGGCATCGACCGGACAAGCATTCTTCGCATCTCAGCGAAGACCGGCCAGGGTGTCTCCGAGCTGCTCAATGCGGTCGTGCAACGGGTGCCACAACCGACCGGGGATCGCGACGCCCCTCTCCAGGCGCTGATTTTCGACTCACTCTACGATCAATACCGCGGAGTAGTCAGCTCCCTGAGAGTGGTGAATGGGGTTATTCACTCCAACGATCGTGTCACCTTCATGCAAGCACAGCGAACTCACGAGGTCGAGGAGATCGGGGCACGGCGACCGGTCATGACACCGGTAACCGAACTTGGTCCCGGTGAGGTTGGCTACCTTATCGCAGGCATCAAAGACGTTGGAGAGGCGCGCTCGGGTGAAACCATCACCCAAGCACATCGCCCAGCAGCAACGCCTCTGCCAGGTTATGAGCACCCAAAGCCGATGGTCTTTTGTGGCCTCTACCCGATCGATGGTGACGAATTCGAGGAGCTGAGAGACTCCCTTGACAAGCTGATGCTCAACGATGCAAGCTTCACGTTCGAACCCGAAACTTCTGCAGCTCTCGGTTTCGGTTTCCGCTGTGGCTTCCTCGGACTCCTACATATGGAGATCGTGCGCGAGCGTCTAGAACGGGAATTTGGGCTCTCCTTGATCGCTACAACCCCCAGTGTGGGCTATCGAGTTCTCGACACCAAAGGCGAACTCCTGGAGGTAGCCAATCCCTCGGCAATGCCAGCGGCCAACCTCATCACCGAGATCGCCGAGCCAATGCTCAAGGTAAACATCATCACGCCGTCGACCTACATCGGAACCATTATGGAGCTAGCCCAGTCGAAGCGAGGTGAGCTTGTAAAGATGGATTATCTCTCTCCCGAGCGGGTCGAGATCAACTATCGCCTACCACTAGCGGAGATCGTCATCGACTTCTTCGACACCCTGAAGAGCAGAACCAAGGGATACGCCTCCCTGGACTACGAATCAGATGGTTATCAGCCCGCCAATCTCACCAAACTCGATATCCTCATCGCTGGTGAACCGGTCGATGCATTTTCGACCATTATCCATCGGGACAAGGCCTATGACTATGGACGGCGCCTCGTTGCCAAGCTGCGCGAGCTCATTCCGCGCCAATCATTTGACGTCCCTATCCAAGCCGCCATCGGAACGAAGGTGATCGCGCGCGAAACGGTCAAGGCATACCGCAAGGATGTGATCGCCAAATGCTACGGGGGTGACATCACCCGCAAGCGCAAGCTCCTTGAGAAGCAGAAGGAGGGCAAACGTCGCATGAAGTCAGTCGGCCGTGTCGAGATCCCACAGGAAGCCTTCGTCTCTGCGCTCAGCATCGGGAGCTAGTCCCTCCGGTCCCCCATCTCAGCCCCAAACCTTGTGAACCACTTGGACAGTTGGGTTCCTGCTGAAACAGGACTGCCCGCACCGCAACGATGACTTCACACGTCCTAGACTGTAACCATGGATCTTCCCGAATCCCACCTTGAACCAATGAGCTGCCAAGGTCGATCGACACTGGCAAGGAGCGTTGGGGTCACTGCCTTGGTTCTCCTCTCCGTCCTGCTCGCCTTGACGATAGGTAACCTTTGGCTCGGGGTACCGCTCGCGGCTGCCATAGCAGTGTTTGCCTTCAAAAAACGAAGCTGCCTTTACCAAGCGCCAAAAACCTCCGCCGGGGACCGCTGCTAAACCGCTGCTACGGAGTCCCACGGGCCCGCGACCAGGCAGACCTCTTGGTCTGCAGCAATCTCACGGATGCCGCGTCACTGCCAAGAATTGACCGGTGAATGCCAAACCGCGTTCCCATGATCTCCGAACCCGACCGCTCGGCCTAGGATGCGACGCCAAACAGCTCAACCCAGTGCTTGGCACAGCGGACAACCTTCCCACGCCATCCGGCATCCGGCAGCCGGCATTCGGGGTGCGTACCGGGTGGTTCGAACAGTCGAGGTCACGTGAGTCGGGAAATTCCTGTGCGATCGAACGCTCTCACCGTGAGAACGCAGTGGATAGCCGAAGGGTTGCGTTGCCACCACCGATGACCTACTCCTGCTAGCAAATCGGCCAGCTCATGAGTGGCCCCAAGACGCCGCAGTCCGCTGTAACTCGTTGGTCCACGCCACCACTGCCTGAGTTGGGTTCCCCTGGGACGACAACATGTCCATGAGCCCAGATCCCTGCAGGCGCTCGGCCCGGGTGCCAGAGAGCAGCAAGCCTTCCACCCCGGCAGATATTGTCCCAACTCTTCAACGACCGTGCTCATTGAGGCCCGCCGGTGCGCCGCGTGATGAGCCGTCTACGCGGCTTGAAGGTAGAGGTAGCCTTGTGGGGGGGGAGCCATAGTAACCTTTGCTGCATTCCCTCTCCACCGCCTGAAGTAGTAGCCCAAGAATTGACGGGCGAACGCTGAAGCCACTTCGGTCTCCGTCTCCTACACCAGTTTCGCGTACAGCTTCCCAATAGAGTGGAGGACACGTACCCCTCCACTCCGACTGTGCGCCTTCCTGTTGCTATCATCGGTATAGCTGGCGGGCTTGTGACCCCGCCGCTCGAGTTCCTCATCTACCTCATTGAGCAGTTCGCTCGCCAAAAGCGATGACAGGGGCCATTTTGTTCTGTTCCCTCGGATTGTCCCGTCACCACACCGTCGATCATGGATCCTGCTTGCATTTACCGCCGACTCAGCGCTAGTACGGCCTCATCGGCGAGAAGTTTACGTTTCCCAAACCGGTCCATCAAGACGTCATGGTGTATCCTGTCGAAAAGCTTTTCTGGGTCACCATCGGCAACTAGCCGATAACCCCTTGGGCGTACTGCGGTGCCGTTCGCACCGCATCGTGTGTACCGCGGCCCGGACGCAGGCCGCTACTGAACCCAGAGAATGTCGGGTCGATGAGTGGTTGCGGTAGATGCAGCCGGGCCTGCTGGTTCGATCGATCGATTGCCATCGGACCTTCCCACTGTGTCCGCCTGTTGACTTTGGTAGCTCGACTCGACGTATCGCCTGCGGCCGTTAGTTCCGCTTTTGATTTCAGAGCAAATACTCCTCAAGATATTCGAAGGTCTGATCGATCCAGAGTCCATCAACCCCAGCACTTTCCCCTATTGGCTTCGATGTGTTTCCACGCCTTGGTCATATTCTCACGCGAGTGAACCTGTTCCAACAGACTCTCCTGCCTCAAGGCTGCTGATTATTTTGCAGCCAGACACTTTGCAGCCGGACATGTTGCATCACGAGCCGTATCGGCGACGGGCTTCACCCGTTCCTCCCTCGACCCATCGCCACCCAAGGCGTCCGATGCCTTTGGCATCCAACCTTCATCACTTCGAGCTGTCTTTCTCGTTCTCTCCTGCCACCAGTGACAATGACCTCCGCCGACTTCCTGCTCCGATCTCTTGGATCGTTGTCCCGTCAGATAGCAGTCGAGAACTCCCCGGATAGGAGCATCGTCCTCCTCTGCGCAACCGCCAGGCTTATAGCTCGTCTCCTTGTCCACAAGAGCTTCGCGGCAGTGTTCCCGCTCACCCTCATAAGCCACGCCACATATGTGGTTCTCGGTCATCGGGTCGTCGACTTGCTCCCCACTTCCTTCCCGCACCCAGTCGCCCTTGCCAACTTGTCGTTCACGTCGTTCAATGCAGTCCGCTCACGCGACGAATCACGTTCCAACACTACGTCCACGCTGGGCGCATGCATCTTCCCCGGTCCTACGGAGGGGTTCTGGGTTCCCTTCTCCGTCCAACGATCGAAACAGCTGGTTCGAGGGAAGCCTCGCGCGGGCTCGTCACCGACTCCAAAACATCGCGCTCCACCGGCCAACAACGTGAAATTCACCTTTCACTGGTGATCGTCTCACGCGCATTGCAGATCAGCTCGGCCCAAGCGACGAGCACCAACGAATCCACTCCTGCCACTCACACAGCAGACCTAGATACACGGCCTGCGTTCAGTCCCCACCTCGGCTTTCGCCGTCGGAGCAAGCCAAGTAGGGACCTTTGGCCCTGTCAAGCAATTCATGACCAAACTAGGCTGTCGATATGGTAAGAACTAGCCTGTCATGCAGCGCTATGGGATAGGAGTGCGATTATGAGACGAACGAAATCAACTCTGGGACTAGCTGGCGTTAGTGCTATGGTAGCGGGTGCCGCTGGCATGGTAGCAGTCGCTGGCTTTGGTGCTCAAGCCTATGCCAATACGTCGAGTTTTACGCTTACTTGCCCTGATATTCCAGTGGCGGGAACAGTTCCTTTCACGGCGACCCTCGACGGCAGTGCCACCCCAAGCTCGGTGACCACCGGGTCGTCAGTGTCGCTCAGCGGACTCACTCTCAATGTAACGGTTCCAACGAATCTGGTGGAACTTGGAGTACAGTTCAAGCTGAAGACTCTTCCACTTTCCTTTGTCATACCGGTCACAACTACTGGTGGATCACCAACCACAATCGATGAGACATTTGCTGGCAACTTGACAATTCCGACCACCCCGGCACCGGTATCTATTTCTCTGCCAGCATCACCGACTAGTGCCAACGCTACGGCCAGCTCTGTCGGCACCCTGGCGTTCTCTGTTCCAACAACAGGAGTACAGTTCACTGTTGAAAACACCATTAAAAGCTCATGCACCGTGCCACAAGCGGAGACTATTGCGAGCTCGACAGTGACCGCCCCTGTTACCACGACTCCCCCAACATCGACAAGCACCCCACCGTCCACGTCGAGTGCTCCGGCCCCAGCACGACTCGTCACTGGGCCTCCGCAGGCCCCAGGCGGTTCGCCTCTCCTGCCAATCGGCCTTGGAGTGGCTAGCTTAGGTGTTGCAGGCATGGTCGTTCTCCAGGCAAAGAGGGTCATGGGGAGAGCAAGCGCCCGGTCTGACGCCTAGGAGCGCGCGCGCTGGGGCAAAGCGAGAGCTCTAGTCATTTCGTCACTCTCACCGGCGGCTAGCGCCCCCCGAGCCCACAAAGGCTCTTTAGGGCGTTCGCCGCTGACGCCTACTGAAGCCGCCAGTGGTCGTCCGCTTGAACTCCCTAGTGATCATCTCCCAACGTCCCAGGCTTCTTTCGCAGCACTGCGCTGCGTCCAGAGGGACGAGGAACCTAGCCTCGACATTCTCTTGTTGAAAGGACCCAACGGAGTCAACTAGGCCAAATCGGGGCCATCCTCGACGTGAATACAATCACAAGTGACCACCACTATCGCACACCAAAGGGGGATTCCTCGCCACGATACACCTCCCTGAGAGGAGGGTACTATCTTGCTGTCTGCGTCCATACTTGAATCAGATCACGCAAAGCCACTCAGAACTGAGGCCCATCCATTGTCGTCTCAATGAACACGGACTCACACACCAAAGCGCGGCAGATCCCAATCTGATGTGCTCGATATGAAATCGACTGGTGCCGCCACAAGTTCACAATTACAACTCGACGCTACATAAATAGAGGTCTCATCAACTGACTTCTAACGATGGACCGCCAAGAACGGCACCGGACTCACTACCATCTCGCTATTTAGGGGAGCAACCCTTCAACATAATGAATTCCTACGCGCACAGCTGATTGTATATTTTTAGGCTGCTGGGTATAGTATTGTTACTATTCAATGAATGATTGGAGATTTTCGTGAACGCAGGGGATACCGCATGGCTGCTAGCCAGTGCGGCGCTAGTGATGTTCATGACGGTTGGACTAGCCTTTTTTTACGGAGGTCTAGAACCGCAACGAAACGTCCTTCACATGTTGATGATGAACTTCTTTTCTATCTCCCTCGTGACTATCTCATGGGTGATCTTAGGGTTTAGTCTCGCCTTCGGCCCTGACGTGGGCCATGGCCTCATCGGCGACTTGCATTATGCCTTCTTGATGCATATGAGTGGAGTGTGGCCTGGTACTCATGTACCCAAGCTAGCCTTTATGGCGTTCCAGTTAATGTTTGCGATCATCACACCTGCCTTGGTTAGCGGTGCAATCGCTGGTCGCGTAAAGTTCAGTTCTTGGGTCGCCTTCGTCCTCGCCTGGAGTGTCATCGTCTACCCTCTTCTCGCACACTGGCTTTTTGACTCAAGTGGTTGGCTTTACCGACTGGGCGCACGAGACTTCGCTGGTGGCGCCGTAGTACACGCGAGTGCGGGCACTGCCGCCCTCATTTTCGTCGTAATGTTGGGTCCAAGAATCAAGAAGTCCCGCGAGACCTATGCACCACATTCAGTCCCTTTGGTGCTCCTCGGGGCGGGTATCCTATGGTTCGGCTGGTTCGGTTTTAACGCAGGGTCGGCTCTCGGATCCGGCCAGCTTGCCGCCAACGCCTTCGTGGCTACTCAACTGGCGGCAGCCAGTGCAAGTATTCTCTGGGCGTTCATGGAGCGAGCCTTCACAGGTCGGGTCACCGTAATCGGAATCGCCACTGGTGGCGTGGTGGGCCTCGCCACCATTACACCAGCGTCCGGCTTCGTCGGTCCAATGCCAGCACTGCTCATCGGTGCCCTTGCAGGGGTTGTAAGCTTCTCAGCAGCTCGCCTCTTGCTGCGCTGGAAACGATTCGATGACGCCTTTGGTGTGGTCGCATGCCACGGAGTGGGAGGATCCTTCGGCATGCTGCTCGTTGGGATCTTCGCTGACTACCGCTCCAATCCCGTCGGTTTAGTGCGAACGAACGGCTCGCACATCAACGGATTGATCTTTGGGCATTGGGCCTCCCTCGGAGATCAGGCAGTCGCAGTTCTAGCTGTTGTCGCATTTACTGCCATAGTCACCTTCGTCATATTGGTCGTGATCAAGGCAGCTAACGGCCTTCGAGTACCGGAAGTTGAGGAGGTTGCTACAACCGGTTTAAATTCTCTGTTTGACCAGGTAGCTTATGAGTCTGAACCGGCTAATGCGAACAACTAGCGATCCTCAAAGGAAAGCTAGCCACCATCGAGGAGCAGGTCGGAGTCCACTGGAAGTACGGCACCTCAGCTGGGAAGCCTGCCTACGGTAGCGAGGTAGCGAGTTGTCCTAGAGAAAGTCCGGTTGCCAGAACGCAGCAGGCGAAGGCCCCGGGGGGACTTCCCAGCCGAGGTCGGCTGGCAAGCTACTGTAACGGTTGCCAAGATAGATCCTCTGCCTTGCGGACTGCCGATAGCGCTCACCCTGTCTAGTCGCACCCAGGGAGTCGATACCCTGATGTTCTCTTGTTACCGACCCTGGCCATGCCTCGCACATCGCAAGAGACCACCATCCCTTGCAGGCACCTTACGTCGTCACAGAACTAGGAGACAACTCAGCCTTGTCGCGCTCGTACATGCGAACAAGCAAGCAGCGAGGTGTACTACCGTCATGGAAGAGTGACATGACTATCCCCGCGAATCGAATGCGCCTTCAAACCTCAATCGACTCGCTTATGGCAACCGTCTCGGAGACACAGGCTACAGTCCGAAGCGCAACAGCCGCCCGATGAGCGGCAAGCCGCTTGGCCTCTATCGCATCATCAGCACACTCCCCTACCACGACAGGAAATAATGGAAACCCCGTGCAAGCCTACTCAGCCTCGCTTGACAAAGCGAGTCCACTAGAGATAGAGTTACTCTAATTCCATCCTAGGGTTGTGTGCCGAGGGGATGAGGTCTTGGTGTTTCCTGCTGGGAACATAGGGTTGGTGCCCCTCCCCTAGGACGGCCGAAACCATCCTAGGGTTGTGTGCCGAGGGGATGAGGTCTTTCATTGAATGAGCACACTTGTTCGTGCGACATGGCCTTGCTGGGCTGATTTGTCCTGACGTCTCCAGGCATCGATGACTACCTGCAACTCATTCACACTCGTCATCACCTGGGTCATAAGCTCGTCCGTTCCACGAAGCGCTCGCATCTCATTGATACTACGAGCCACTGCCGCCGCCAGCTCGGGCCGTATGCCGACTGTAGCACCTACCTGAGAGGGCGTGAGTTCTCCGCTCACAAAGACTGCCTTCGTCAAATCCGCCGACTCGACATCTGGCCAAGCAGCTTCGCAGAGCTCACGAGCAAAGTCAAAGAGTCCGTCACCATGGCTCTTCATGGCCCGCTGGGCAACGACATGCAGTCCTCTCTGTGTTACCGAGGTTTCAAGACGACTCATCGCATGTCCCGGATCAAATCCGTAGGTCATGAGAACCGCTACTTGCGTTGCCGCGCCCAAGGGCAGCTGACCCACCAGGTGATCGGTTGCGGGACTGGCATGTTGCCCTCCCACGACTAGACCGTCAACCCAGGTAGCCAGCACCAAAAGATCAAAATCCGTCACCAGATCCGGAGTCACTTGATCGACTGGAACCGCAACGATCTCGTTCGTCACCGAACTCAGCAAATCAGCAAGCCTCAACGCCAATGCGCGAGTGGTTCCCCCAGGCGAATCGATACTGACAAGCACTCTTGGTGGCCGCAAACGCCCCACAACGGAGGGAGCAAGCCGCGAAGAGCGATCCAGCAAACTCCTACCCAATTTGCGGCCCTGCGCCATCGCCTCGACAACCGTCGAAGGTCCAATCAAGGAGTCCCCAACCACATATACATGATCCTTCAACGCAACCTGCGCTCTAACGCGAGCGTGTTCACGGCCAACAGACAAGTCGCCAACCGCCATCCTCCGAGAGATATCGTTGGCAAGACCGTTGAAGATGCCACTAGCCACCCAATGACGATCCTTGATAATCGGAACCTCTTTGCGAACCGGTAACGACGGGAAGGCTGCCAACAGTTCTGGTTCGATTCGATAACCGAGGGCCGCAACGACCTCATCCACCTCCATGACCCTGAAGACCTTATCAGTCACTTTGGGGCGCTGTTGGCGATCCTCTTGCACCGTCGCAACCAGCGTTGCCGCGATGCGACCATTCGCCAGCGGCCGGAGGCTGGCCACCGTGACCGAGAAAAGTACCTCGACACCCTCGTGTTCTGCCTCGCCTAGTTCATCTGGGCGCACAAGCGAGAATCGTCGATCCATCCAGTCGACACACGTCGCAGTTCCGCCGAGCCGACGGGTCATCCGCGCGACATCCATCGCGGTATTCCCAGCTCCAACAACAAGAACATCCTTTGGTCCAGGAAGTTCTTGGGGGTCACTTACGTGATCGACAATGGCATGGTAGGCGCGATCAAGGAAATCATTGGCCTCGGTCACGTTCACGTTCTCCTTGCCCGCAGCCGTGATTGGCAGCGGAGCATTGGCACCCTGCGCGATCACAACCGCATCAAAGGAACGAGCAAGGTCGTCAAGCACTTCAAGCGATACCCGTGTGTTGGGAACGATCTCGACACCAAGCTCCTCGAGCTGCGAGGCGACCCGCGAAACCACCGCGTTAGGCAGGGTAAACTCGGGAATCCCCGAGCGCAACAGACCACCGATCTCAGCTCCCGCTTCAAAGATAGTCACCTGACCGCCACCTCTTGCGACAACATCGGCGACGCCGATACCTGCCGGGCCCCCACCGATCACAGCGACCGAGAGTCCCGCCGACTCAACCACCGGTGGTGTGGGAGCACTACGGTCCGCCAAATAACGCTCGATCTCATGGATCGCAACCGGCATATCGCCAGCGAGTGCAAACGAACAGGCACCTTCACATTGAGTGCCCGTGTCACAGACCCGGGAACAAATCTCAGGCATCGACGAGGTCGCCGAGAGAACCGCTCGAGCACCGTCGAAATCGAGGTTGCGTGCTCTCTCGATAAAGGCCGGGATGTCATTGTGCGTCGGGCAACCTCGAACACAGGTCGCATCCGGACAGTTCAAGCAGCGACTCGCCTCTGCCACCAACTCCTCATCAGTCAAGAACCCAACGCGAACTTCATGAAGGTCCGCACGAACATCCTGTGGCTCAAACAGATGGGCAGGTACTCGTGCATCCACTCGAACCGTTCCCTCGACATGGATTGCAGAGAATGGACAGGTCCGCTCACACTGGCGGCATGCCACACACACCGACTCATCCACATCAACCGTATAGGTAAACTCGTCCAGCGTAATCGCCTCAACTGGGCATCGTACGAGGCACTCCTGACATCCGGAACACCGATCCTTGAGCACTGTAACCTGTGGAAACTCACTTACTGTCATGTCAATCACCCCTAAGACGCCGCATGCATAATGATGTACAACCAACCGGCAACCCCACCGAGGGCTACCATGAGAGTGACCGCAGCCACCTTCGCACCAACCACATGTTGGGTTAGCGGCGCGAGGTCACGGCCGAAGATCTTCAGCACTGCATAAATGCTTCCGATGATGCCGATCGCCATTACCACCAACTGCACATCGACGATCGCTGGATTCGAGATGAGGTGATAGTTCACGAGCGACCACTTCGAGGTGTTCACTCCAAAGATCTGAACAATGGCAGGTATCAGTCGCGGCACATGCTTGAAGAACTTTGGTAACTGCCGAGCGAAATAGTCCATACCCACAATCGGGATCAGCGCATACGATAGCGGTAGGAAGACCTGGCGAAACGGATTGACCTTCTCCATGAAGTTGCCTTCAGCATGGACCCCTCGAGCAGGATCAACGAAGAGCATCTGGTATCCCTTAAAGAGTGCCGCCGTGAGTAGCGCACCGAGGACGATGATCACCAAGTAATCGATCGGGTTCGGATAGTGGTTCCACCCCGTCATCCGATTCAGGTAATTATCGAGGCTGGCATAGACGTTGGTTGCGTTAACCTGCTGGTACAGGACCAGCCCCCAAAGCAGAGCGACAGCCCAGGCGATATCGGCACGACGGCGCTTCGGCGCAATGACCGAGGTGAGTGGACTCTGTAGATAGAAGCCTACGTTATTCGAAGGGCAGGCCTTGTAACACTCGGTGCAGAGTCCACATGCGGCATTCGACTCGGCAGAGCCTGGCCAGGTGTACCAGGGGCATCCGTACCCAGAGCTGCCACCACGCATGCAGTCCTTTGTGGTACAGGCAAGACAGACTGCACGATCGTTGGTTCGGAAACCAGCGACGGTGCCCATCGATCCAACCGAACCGATCAGGGCAGACAGTGGGCAGAAGTACCGGCAGAAGGTGCGGCGTTCGAAGACCAGATAAAAGGTCACTGCTGAGACCACAATACCGAGCACCATCCACGAGGTGTCACGTGGCGTTCCTGGTCCAGCGATATTGAAGTACTCCTCCAAAAAGGTGAGGAAGACAAAGGTCCCCACCGAGAGAGTGAAGCCCCATTGGGCCCAACTCTCGGGGAGTTTGCGACCAAGCCCCAGTGGCTTCTGAAGGCGCTTAAAGAACGTTCGCCGTTGAATCCACTCAGCAAAACCACCGAACGGGCACATCGAACACCAGGCCCGGCCAATGACCGCCATCATCACAAATACGAGACAGAACCAGAGATACCAGGTGATAGCCGTGGCGAAGTTGATCCCAGGGTCAACGACACCTAGGAACCCAAGGAAGATGACCAACCAGAAGATGATCTGATTCGGAATGATCATCAAGAACTGCGTGACCCGCTTTGAGAGGATCCGGGCGATCACCGGGTGACTCGCCACGTTGGCCGACTTCGATGGGTCCGTCGCCTTGAAGCGATCCTCGCTCGCTACCACCGGTATGTGAAGACGCTTCGAGATCACATCATCGGTTACTAATTTTACCTTTGTCGGTTCGACCTTTGTCACCGCTTCCCTCCTCAGCACACTTACTTAACGACATCCGAACTAATCATTAGTCTCGGACTAATGGTTAGTGTAGTTGAGTGATTTTGCTTTGTCAAGTCCCGCGGTAACCTTTAGTTATGAACTTATCGATGTCTCGCCGTGGTGACTACTGTGTACGCGCCGCGCTCTACCTTGCCCGGACCGCCGAGCGACCTGAGGCCACGAAGGTCAAGGAGATCGTGGCGGAGATGGGGATACCCGCGAGTTTTGCCTCCCAGATCCTCGCTGACCTGGTACGCACCGATATTGCCACCTCAAAACCTGGACGTGATGGCGGTTATCGGTTGAAGAGAGATCCAGACTCGATCACTCTTCTTGAACTCGTTGAAGCCGGAGAGGGTCCGCTCCGAGCGGAACACTGCGCGCTTGGGAATGGACCCTGCCGG
>JAKAQL010000096.1 GCA_021822605.1 Actinomycetes bacterium | reverse complement strand
ACACCGAAGCATAACCGTGCCGCTAGCCTCTGGCCTCTTCGTCTTGCTCATTGCCATCATGGTACCATCACCAGCTGCTAAGTGGTTGAGGGACCTGAATGGTTACCTAAAACCAAGGTAATCATCCCTCATCGAAGTGTAGCCCCGGTCCCCTTCATGTTTCGGTCCTTTCTCGTCACGTCGCAACGCCTCAATCCCGCCTCTGACCACCGGTTTTCTAAACTGCACAAGGTGTGGGCACCACGAACAGTCCCACAACGCACGAACATCTCCAACATCTCTGACGCCGACACGCGCCCGCACCGTCCCAACAAACAAACTCTGATGCGAGTCCCGATCACCCAACGCAGTCGAGGTCCAACACAGAATACGTCATTCGCAATCAACAAGCATTTGGCAGGGGATCTCGCGAGTTCCGCTCTCGCCGAGGGATCACCCAGGCCGAGATGGTGGAGACGTCGAATCTGCATAGGAGTTTTTTATCGGCTCTTGATGATGGCTCTAGCACAGAGGCCATGCGTGTCGATAGCCATCTCAGCCCGCCCACGGGGACAGACAAGTTAACTGCACGGGGTCGAGATGGCGTTCAGGGTTCGTTCTTGTGGTGATGAAGTAGCTAAGTGGGATCGCCTTAGTGATCGGCGGCGATCTCCACTATGCGCGGAGTGTCTGCCTCACGGCGGCGGTTGCGAAACTGTGTGGCCTTGGTGCGGTTCATGCATGCGGTACTACAGAACCGCTTGCAGCCGTTACGTGAGGCATCGAGGAACACCCGGTCGCAATTATGGGCCTCACAAACGCCGAACCGGTCGAACTCACCGATCTCGATCATGACAGCGAAAGCGGTTGCGCATCCGGCGCCCCGTGCTGCGGCGACGCCAGCGTAGGGGCTGTGAAAATGGAGTGACCAACGACCGCCGTTCTCCAGTACAAGTTCGGGACCTGCACGGTAGGCCCCGAGCAGCTTGCAGACCTCCAAGGCGGCCGCATCAATGCTGGGAGCATCGAAGACTACCCGAAGTTGTGCGGCGAGACGGTAGAGCTCATCAGTGGCAAGGTCATCGAGCTTGTCAACAACATGGTGATCGCCAGCGACAGGTAATGCAGACAGTGCGGTGGTGCGGCGCTGGGCTGGCTCACACGGAATGGCAATCGGGGCGCCCCCGCTCATGCCGGCGGTGAGTGCGTTGACTAGCTGGACCGCCATCTGGGCGTTACGATCCAAATAACTGATGTACCGGAGGTTAGTGGTCATCTCCACCATGTTAGTATGCTAACTGTGACTAGTCAATGCTATTACAGACGTTTCGCGAGAGCTGCGAAGGAGAGAAGGCAATGATTCCCAATACACCAGACTGGCCCATTAAAATCGATCTGTATAGCGATACGTTGACTCGACCTAGCGAAGCGATGCGCCATGCAATGGCCAGCGCAGAAGTAGGCGACGAGCAGAAAGGCGAGGATCCCTCGACCAATGTGCTGTTAAACCTGGTTCGGGAGCTACTGGGCAAGGAAGAGGCTGTTCTGCTGCCGTCGGGAACGATGTGTAACGAGATCGCGTTCGCCGTACATTGCCGCCCTGGTGACGAGATCCTCCTCGACTCGACAGCCCACCCGTTGCACTACGAGGCTGGCGCTCCAGCCGCACTGGCGGGAGCGATGGTCCGGGCGATCGACGGGGACCATGGGATCTTCACTGCCGAACAGGTCGACGCAGCAGTTCATCCGGCTAGTCGTTACGCGCCGCAGAGCGTCTTGCTGTCGGTCGAACAGACCTCAAACCTCGGCGGCGGTCGTTGCTGGCCCTTGGAGGACATTCGATCGGTGACGACAGCTGCGCGCCGACATGGTATGCGCACTCACATGGACGGCGCGAGGCTATTCAATGCGGTTGTTGCCACCGGGGTCGCCGCCCAGGATTACTCTGCTCCATTCGATTCGGTCTTCATCGACCTGACTAAGGGCCTTGGTGCGCCCATAGGAGCAGTGCTCGCAGGCGATCGCGACTTCATCGACAAAGTATGGCGACTCAAACAACGGTGGGGTGGCGCGATGCGTCAGTCCGGCATCATCGCGGCGGCTGGAACTTATGCGTTGACGCATAACATGCACCGCCTTGCCGACGACCACGCTAACGCCCTTCTCCTCGCGGAGATGATCGCCACTCACCCTCGAATCCTTTTGGACCCGACCTCAGTGCAGACCAATATCGTCATTTTCGACATTCTCAACACGACCACCACAGCAGAAGATCTCACCAGACAGCTACTACAGGACTCAGGAATTCGCGTCGGGGCGTTTGGGCCGACCACCATCAGAGCCGTTACCCATCTCGACGTGGGCACGGATAAGATCCCACTGGTTGCCGAGGCGATCTGCTCAGCGCTCGATAGCAAGAACCTGGCAACCCAGGGTGAATGACAGAGTTGTATGATTCGCTGTCTGGTTGCAACGACTTCGGATTATCATCCATCGCACCCACCGTTTGAGGGCGCATTTGGGCGTGATCAACGGCAGATGCTGTTGTTTTGGGGCGAGATGAGCTGTATTGGCGGATGGTTGGGAACTACTGGTCATCTTGCGTGGTGTGAATCGGCGGGGTCGCTAACCATGCGCCGCATCGTGGTCGTCGCTCGAGCACCCTACTTGGAGATCGTTGTCCGACCAAGCGATAGAAAGCCCCTGACTCCGCCCTAAGCCAGGGGCTCGCGGAAGAACTCAAACCCTCACGACGCGTCCGCTCTCGATCACGTACGCGACCGGCAGAATCGTTGCGTCGTTGACCAGCGCTCCCCTGAGGTCGGTACCGGTCAGATCAGCTCCAGCCAGATCCGCTCCCCTGAGATCAGCACGCCTCAAGTTCGCGTTCCTGAAGTCTTCTCCCCAGAGTGGGATGTCGGCAAAGTCGGCCTTTCTGAAATTATTAGCAAGGCGATCCACGATCCCACCTCTCCCATAACGCCACGGCGCTGTCGTAAAAAATCGAATCACTTTCGTCTCCCTCTGTGTTTTCCCTGTTCACCAGGGCTACAAGCGATATATGCGCCCGATCTCGGCGGCCGTGGCAGAGCCCGCCTAACAGACAGACCCCACCACGATCTACCTTGTCTCTAGCCCTCAGCACTAATCCTGTCCCTTTCATAATTTCCCCATTGAACTGCCTTTCTAACTGAGCAAACCATCGTTGCGATGGTTTGCTAAACCAGAAGGCCGCGTCAACCTGTCTCACAAGTGTCGTCCGCAGCTCTCTTCAAAGACATCCATGACAACCGTGACGGCAAGATTACGACCACGCCAGGACCTCAACGGCAATGTGGCCGTCCAGCTGGTGGCTTGATTCACTCGGATCGTTGTGGTCATGGGCTTGCCGGAGTAGCTCTTCCATCGCCGAGGACCCCACACCCAGCGTCGCACCCAACAAGTAGGCCTCGACAACCACCCGGCCGGCCTTCCGGTGCCTGGCGACCAGCCCGACCGCGAGATGCAGTTCGGTGGCGTTCTTGTGCTCCTGGACGGCCCCTTGAGCCTGTCGAGGAGCAACACCGGCAACCTGGGGTTTATCCCTGGGCCAATCTGCCCGGCAGCGAGACTGAGAGTGTCATGTCGCACGCTGCGAGCCGATAAGTCGGTACCGGCCAGCCCGGGGAGCAAGCGGGCGAGCCTCGCGTAGGCGACCTCGGTCGCTAACGCCGAGGCCATCTCCGCAACCCCCTTGCGCCGCTTGAACGCGGCCAGCCCCAACAACTTCAGGACCGGCACGAATCGCCGGCCGCACGAGCGGCACTCCACCTGCCAAGCAACCAGACAGACCTTGCCGACCTTGGTCAACACTGTGCGAGCCGGGGGCGCTGACCGCGTCGGCCGACAGATCAAGGTCGATACAGACGCTACGCTGCGTGGAGGGTACGAGGGCTACTTCAAGCTTCTCAAGGCGGTCGAAACCCTCTGCCTACCACAGGTGCAACTACACCGATGTCAAGGGCTCATCTCGCTACCCAGAATTTCCGGGCAGCTCAGGACCATCCGAGGAGCTGGGTCGTGGTAGTACTGCCGCTCCAGGCGCAGGAAGATCATTCATCTCGGGCCTGAGATGAGTGCGTGTGGTCATGTCACGTTCGCTTGGGGAGGTTGGACAATCATGGGATGCGGAGTCGAAACCACCTACTACCTCAACCAGATAAAATAGACGGACTTCCCCAACTTGAAGGGGGAAAGGTGGTCCCTTATTGGCATTTTCGACCAAGACTGCCCCTGCGGGAAGGTGACGGTTCCAAGGCTGTGGTCTGGCAACATGCTCCCCGGTAACTTGCAGCTCAAGTTACCACAATTGGGCAGGTGCTCAGAAGCTGGACATGGATGGGTCGGACGACACCGGCGCTGAATCCCACATGCTCAGGATAGCATGAGCGGAATGGGTGTAGCAAGAAACCAACTGCACCTTCGGTCTATTCACCTCGTAGCTGCGGGCCTAATTGCCTTTGCGGTCACGACTGCTTCCTATGGCGCCCAAGGATACCACGCGAAGATTGCGGCCCAACCACCATTGTGTCGGACTGGCCAGATCACCGCCACGCTAAGCCAGACCCTGGCCCCAATAGGAGCAAACGCGTTCGTGGTAAGTATTCAGGTTCGCGGGAGTGCCTGTAGAACAGAGGGCTACGCCGCGATTGAGGTAAAGAACGGGGGCGAATGGAAGCCGGTGAGGCTGACGCACGAACGAAATCCAGTGGGCACCGTTGGCGCTCTGCCTGTCGTCAGAATCAATCCTTCACGACGGCGACCAGTTTACATGGTGATTAGTCAGAGCGTAGATCCAGAATGCACTACCTTCGTGCCGGCGAGGCTTGAGCTTCCTGGATCCACAGAATGGGTTCCGGTGGTGAAACTAAAGCTCTGGGGATGCTCGCCTATTGGTGGAGAAATATCGCCCATCGTGAAGAGGAATCCGGTGCCGAGAGTATCGTGAGGTCTCGGGAAGGGCTAGCCGTCCGGAGAAACGCCTACTAGCTAGTGCCGTGTCAGGCAAAGTTTGCGCGCTTGATCCCGCAAGGGAAGTTTTCACCGATCGCCCTCCGGGAGACCGGTTAACCCGAACGACGCAAGAGCCCCTGAACAGGATATCGCGTGGTCAATTGAGGCCACAACCTAGCGCAGCGCTGGTTCCGCTAGCGAGGCGCTCCTAATAACTATCCGCCTGAGTCGAAACTCCTCCTCGGCGAGCGATCGAGCAACGAGGCTCCGGCCAGACAAGCTGAAGGGTCGGGTTATGATGAGCCTGTAGATCGGTGGCAACCTCCTGCGAGTTGGGAATCACGAGCGTACTCTTTGGTGTCTCAACCGCGGCGAACAACAACTGCTCCAGGGCTCGTACGTCCATTCCCGCTGGAAGTAGCCAGCCAATCTCGTGCTCGGCTGCCTTCTCAAGGTATCTCGTCACGGTCGTCCTAGACACCCCCGTACTTCGGCTGATCTCTCTGACATGCTTACCTTGTGCGCTTGGGCGCAGGACCTCTTCGGTCTTTCTCATTGGTATCCTCCTATTGGGCATGTGGCATCCTTTCTGTGGTTGGTTTTCAGTCACCACATAAGTATGCCACAGCCTCTTTGCATCCATTGTTCCTGAGTCCGTCTCGCGCCCTCTAGGGGGTGGCACATTTCAGCGAGAATACTCATCTGATCGCGCAACCAGCGCAGCGCTGGATTCTCAAGTCAAGTGAAGACTGAATACACTGGTGAGGGGCGGCTGCTGCGTTTGGGTTAAGGTGCCTCGCAACGGAGAAGGTGCCTCGTTCTGGGTCCAGCAGCTGGCTGGTGGTGAAAAAATAGTACGCATGGTCAGCGATCGATGTAATCAGTCGGCAACAGGGACCTTGAGGAGTCCAGCGCTGTCACGGATCCAGAGGGTGTGGTGAGTGAGTTCCATCGTGACGAAGAGGGTCCCACTCGGTGCCATGATGGTACGTTGGATGGTGTCGTTGGCTGGGTCGATGAGAACGGCTTCACGATTGCCGAGTGACCAGACGTCGGTCGAGGTGGGGGCTGTGCTGAGGCCAACGGCGTTGGCAGGGACGTGCAGAACGTAAGCGAGCGATCCGCTCGTCTCTCTCACCGCCGCCAGATCGAGATTGGGTCGGTAGATGCTGCCCCAGAGGAGGTTCCCATGAAGCCCCTGGAGCTGGAATTCGTGCGCGACTGGGAAAGTGTCGTTGGCTATCACGGTGGCTTTAGTTGTGGAGAAGCCAATGAGATGAGCATGCGTTGAAGTACCACACGGTGTCGTCTCAGTCCAAAGTGTTGATCCCTGCGCGATGAGCGTGGGTCCTGCACAGGCCCCTGGTAAGCGGTAGGTTTGTGTGACTGACCCATCGCTTGGATCGATCCGTTGGAGTACGGCATTGATCTGCTTCGACGCATTGAGCGTGTTGCCAACGACCCAGAGGTTGTCCCCGACAATGGTGAGCGACTGTGGCGTCCCGAGATGATCAGGAAGGGTCGCTGTCACTTGGTCGGTGGCTAAATCAACTCGATAGATCCCGAGCG
>JAKAQL010000095.1 GCA_021822605.1 Actinomycetes bacterium | reverse complement strand
CTGGGTCACTCGGTAGCTCTATCCATTCACCCTTACGACTTCTGAAACCTGCCATCTCGTTCTCCTTCACATTCCCCCTGTTCACCAGGGTCGAGTGGGATATATGCCCGCCATTTGTTCCCGCACCCCGCCAGACATGCCACTGACCAGCGTGAGCAGTCCCGCAACCACTCTGGATGAGAGACACAACTGGGGGTGAAGAACCTGACCCATGCCGAGCCAAGCAGCATTAATTGATTGCCGGCTCGCATGCGTTGCCTTCCCTGTCCGAGGACTCGTTAAGACACCGGTGGTCATCACGTCCGCAAGGGTCTCATGTCACGTCGGATGTAGGTCGCATCTAGAAACAGAGTGAAATGAGATGCGTGTTCAAGGCACAATTCCTCCTCGCAAAGGCAAATCGCAACGGAGCCTCACGATTTGTGTAGAACCGGCCTATATGAAATGGGTAGGGTCAGAAAGGTGGAAGCATGAACGCTAAGCAGGCAGATGTGCTTGTACGAGATCACTTCGACGAAATCAGCGACTCCCTGGCACGAGGCGACACATGGCTAGAGATTGCGACTCGTTTTGAAGTTGACTGTAAGCGTCAGAGCGTGGACACACTTGTGAGTCGTTACCATGAGGAGCTCAATCGACGCTGCTCTCCTTGGCGTATCGTCGCCATGTGGTGGGTACTCGACAACGTGGACGAGATCGCAAGGCTACGCAGCCGCGGGTTCGATTGGGCGGCGATCATTGGCCTAGTGCCACCCGTGCCGCCAATTGAAAGCCTTCCTCTCCCTCATGAAATACTCAACGCCGAACATCTCGAATTCTTCATTGTGGAGTACAATGATATGATTGATCGAGGTATTGTTGCCGTCCCAGACCGGTATCCGCGCAAAGCACCGGTGAGCGACGAAGAGCTTCTCATGAGATGGATCGTTCGCAGGCAGGTACGGATATTCTCGACCGCAGAAGCTGCAAGATGTAACGGGCGTCGATTCGCCAGGGTGGGTCGAGTCGAGGCTACGTTGGGCAAACTTGTTGAGCACAGTCAGATTCGTCCGTTGCCACCTGCACAGTCGAAAGCAGGCCATTTGGGCCCGTCCCAATGGGAAGTGCTTGGCGAGATGGACGCATGACCGTTACCCCCACGTCTATCCAACTCATACGTTCTCACTTCGATGAGATTGCCCAGTGGCATGCACAGGGCGTCCGCTGGTCCGAGATAGGCAAACAGCTACAGGTGACCGGAGTCGTGATGAATATCAATACGCTCCGCACTCTGTACCGAAGGGAACTCATCCGACGCAGTTCTCCTGAGTATGGCGTGGCCATGCGGTGGGTACTCGACAACGTGGACGAGATCGCAAGGCTACGCAACCGCGGGTTCACCTGGTCATCCATTGTTATCCTCGTACCCCTTGGTGTCAAGGTGACCACAGCGCTTGCTACTCTTGACATGTTCATTACCGCAGCCGAGTCAATTATTGGCGATCCATTGATCGTCGACCCGGCTCAACAGGATGTTTCAGCAACCCATCAACCTACCGCAATCCCGCTGGACCAGAGCACCCTAGATTCGACCAGCACTATCCCGGTCACCGCGCCACCATCCGTTCCTCCACCTCCTCCCGCAATCCCAGAACCCACCCCCCAGCCCAAGACGCCCCTCCGCGCCCCTAGTCCCGCGCCCCAGCCCGTCACTGCTCAGAGTCAGGAGGCGAAGGGTCCCTTTACGGGAAGGCTCGCCGAATTCAACCCTGAGTTCATCGAGGCAGAGGAGGAGAAGAAGGCAGAGGAGGAGAGAATAAGGCAAAGGAGGGAGCGCCGACAGAACAGGAAGAGCGCCTTTGATGTCAAGGAGGACCCCTATGTCAGTGTCGCAGAGCTCAGAGCGGAATATGACAGGTGGTTTGCGATACACCGAGAACGTGCCAAACTCTACGACGAGATCCCCGAGTCAGACGACACCCGTGCCGACGAGAAGCTCGAACGCGAACGACTACGAGATGAGAGCAATGACATGACCAACGGATACTACAGACTCATCGACACCCGCGCCAGTCATCGTCTCACCAACCGATCAAAGCTCTGCGTGCTCTCAACCGCCGCACTCGCCTGTGACGCCTACGCACTTACCGACACAGATACCCCCGACGCGATAACCCTCTACGGCTTTGATCGTCCAGACACGATCCCAGGAATGTCCGAGATCCCCGATCCGGTGATCATCCGAGCAAATCTCACCCCGGATGAGATCGAGCGCAGAGAGTCCGCCTATCACCACGATTCGATCTCAGGTTATGACACACCCCAAACAACCTCTCCCAAGAGGCTCCTCGCCGAAGCACTCATCCTCCGTGGGGCCTACGAGTTCCGCTACAACGGCTGGATCCGCTATGACGAGATTGTTGTGCTCTCCGGTATCGACATCCCCTCACCCTCGTTGTGTGGACACCCTGCGAGCCGCACGCAGCTCACCCTCGTGCCACCACCGTTACCCGATGATCCAATGAAGGACGACTACCCAAGTGATCACCGACGCGACCTTGTACGCGAGCGACTCAAAGGAGATTGGCTATGACACTACGAGACCTCGCCCTCGAACAACTCAGGGACCTTCACCAGCGCCAAGTGGTCGAGGCTCTAGCCCAAATGCAAGGCTTGCCCGATGATCACCCGATATGGGCCACCGTCGCACTCCTCGGCACCGTCATCGCCAAGGGAGGGGAGGGGAGTGAAACCCAAGCCACCCTTGAGGCCACCGCCCAACTGAACCGTCAGATGCCCGCGTTTCTCGCCCGACTCGAAGAGGTGCTGGGTTCGATCCGGAGCTCGCTCATGGCTATCGAGGCGCGGCTGGCCAGACTCGAAGCCCATTCGCGCGATCACCAAGGAAATTAACGAACCACTGTGATCGGACCTGGTGTACCCAATGGGGACGTTGAACACCTATATCACACTGCCAAAGCCGAAACCACGCTGGGATCTTGGGACCGACGTTTCCTGACCAGCTCGAAGTACCCCGGCATTGCTCGTCATAACGCCGATGATTGCCTGTTCAACATTGTCTCCACGAGCAGCGAGGAGAAGATAATCGCTGATTCGAGTGTCGTCCGGAGGTATGTATATTTCTGGATCGTAACCATTGGCTTGCAGCACAAAATGGGCAACAGCTAGTGCTGTTCGCTTGTTGCCCTCCGTGAATGCTTGTGACCGCGCTAATCGACTCATCAACAAGCCAGCCAACAAGATGGGATCGGAGATGTTCTCTGAAGCCTGAAGTACTCTTTCGACTCGGTCTAGATCGTCTTCATCGTCGAAAAACTCATCCGGGTCCCTGACTGAGGTATTGATGATGACAATCAGAGCCAGCGAAGGACGAATCAATGACTTTGCAAGTATTCGAGCATCCCTGCGTAGCGACTACGAAAGTCATCGAGCCACGCCTCAAAGTCTTCTTGACGAAGAGTTACCTCACATGCGCTCGTGTCCGACTCTACAATAACGCTAATGTCACCTGTTTGAATTGGAGCGCTCACTAGCGGTACGCGTCTACCATCGCTCTGAACTCTAGCGTTCATGTTGCCCCTCACTCCTCTTGCTTAGCCATTATACCCCTCGCAAGTGGCCCAACTCAACCGTCAGATGCCCGCGTTCTTATCCCGACTCGAAGAGGTGCTGGCCTCTACCCAGAAGACCCTCGCGACTATCGAGTCTCGCCTGGCCAGACTGGAAGCCCGTTCATGCGATAGGGATCGAGACTAACGCATCTTTCGTCGGTGTTGCACAGCTGGTGTGTCTCGAACTGTGTCTGTTGTCCTCGGCGCGCTCCGTTAGTCGTTGGCCTTTGCATCATTGGCTTTTTCATCTGCCAACCGCTGGAGAAGCCCCGTAGGTCCTAAAAACTTCTCGCGCTTGGGAAGCGACTGCGATGGTTCGTCGAGGGCAATCATCGCTCCCTCCAACACCGTCGCTGCCAACGCGGTTTTGACCCGATGCCAGGTGAGCAACAACGTCGCGCTAAGGATGGGATCAGACTGTGCCGCTATTTCGGAGATAGACAACGGGCTGCGATGAATCGCCTCAAGCGTAGATGCGGGAATCTTTCTGATTTCCATCGTTCTTGCTCCCATCCGTGCCATTGCGTCGGCACGAATATCGTACCAGAACGGCTGACCGCGATAGGAACATTGAAAGAGCGGTCGAATGATCGTGAGATGTTTTAGCTCGACAGCAGAGAGCATCCCGCCATCCATGCTCGTAAACAAACCGTCGTCGTCTCCGATGTTCGTAACCCGATCTGCGTTGATCGCCAAAGACCAGGCGACTCGAGGTTCACGCCCCAACGTTGCCAACACCATGGGAAGCTCGTCGAAGATGCGTACTCCACTTGCAGGGGTATTGGCAATCACATACTGTGCGTCGAGTGATTCGACTGCCTTGCCCAGCAGTTCTATCCCTGACTCGTCCGTGAGACTCGACAGATCGACGTTGGCTACACGAACCTCTGGGTGAGAGCCATACTTGGCCTCAAGTGACGGAGAACGCTCGTCGCCCTCCAAACAGGCAACCGTGGCCTCTCCCTCGAGTAGCGCCTCCACCATCAGGATCGCCAGTGTGGACTTGCCAACCCCACCCTTTGCACCCGTTGAAAAGATCAGCTTCTTGTCGGTCTCCATGTCCATCTCCTCCGTTCAAGGTCGTTACCAATACATATAGGCCACTTTTCGGATCTTGTTCATCCACAGTGCATGAAAGCGCTGTCCAGTAAGAGACGCGGACGTCCCTAGGAAGGGTCGCCCGGTCCGAGATCAGGGATATTTAAAGAAATTAAAAGAATGAAAACTAAGATCGATACACTGACTGGGTTCTTGACCAGCGCGAGCGACGTTCGAGCTTGAGAGCGTTGCGGATCGATTAAAGACGCCCCATGCTTAGGCCATGCGGTTGCCCGATTCCACTCAAACCCACGGGCGTTCCCAACCCGCGCTCCATTGCAACACCTGGATCCACTCACGCAATTCATCCAAGGCGTCGATCGTGACGCGGTTGTGTGCTACCGCGTCAGATGCTCGCAGGTCGATCTCGGCTACATGATCCAGCACCCATGCGTCACATGCCTCGATACAGCCCCTTCGCCACCTAGTCACGTCCGCGATCATCGCGAGTACAGTATCAAAGAGATCTCCCCCTGCCACTGAGAGATGTGCTCGTCGGAACCCGATATTCTCATCGCCGGTGATCGCGAAACCATCAATCGTGTGAAAGATCCTGGCCTCCCGAGATCCAAACCAACCCCAATCTGGGCTTTGCCAAACGGTATCAGCGCTGATCCTCCAGCCGTTCACATGATCGATCGTCAGACGACAGTTGAATAACTCGGTTGCGAAACATAACGCATCCTCGAGATTGCGTTCTTCAACAATCTTGTCCATCAGCGGCAACTCTCGACAGACCTCACCAATTCGGTAGCGCTCCCATGCCCGCAAGCATTCAGGCGAACAACACCCTCTCCATTGATACCAGGTTTGCATCGCTGATTCACTATTGATCTCACTTCCGCATTCGATACAATGCACTTAACTCACCTCCTTGTACGAACAGATGTTCGCGTCACACTTCCCATCGACCAGAGTCAGTAGCGACTCAAATTCTGCCACTGACCCCGGTCTTCAGGAACTACTTTGATTCACTGCTCCGGACTCGCGCCGCGAGGTGTTTGATCAGTGACGATGCCTCGGATCGGGTCAGATCCCTGAGAGTCCTAATCCCATGGCCGACAATTTGGGCTACATAATCGGGGCGAAGCTCGCGAGCGATGCTGAGGGTGTCAAAGTACTCTTTGATCGCGTTGATCTGTCCATCTGCCGCAGGGGCGTTTCCCGCATCAACTGGCGTTGCCTCTGCCACCGGGGGAGTGGCCTCGCCCTCACCCTCAACTACCGACAGTGTGGCCGCCTTCACCGCTGTCGGGCCCGTCTTGACAGAGGTTACGGTGTTGGCCTTGGACCCTCCCGTACTGCCTGGAGCACTACTTGGCTCCTGTGATGCCTGAGCCATCTCATCAACGGTGTAGAGACCAGACAACTCCTGTGGAAACGCCTTGCGTAGAGCCAGAGCTTCCGCGCACTTAGCAAGTTGATTGTCACCCATCGTCGCCCACATCCGCACGACCTCCCCGGCGTTGGTCCTTTGCACATAGGATGCATAGCGCGCTACGGCCGAGCTCGTGGTGATCACCCCACCAAGGAGCTTCTTGACAACAACCCTTGCTGCGGCTGGTGGCGTGTCCTCGAGCCAGACATCCTTCCACACGCCATCCTTACCACACCAGAACGGTCCATCCTGACCCGCATAGGCATGCGTGCGCTCCGCGATGAGCCGAAACCCATCGATAGATGTCTGGATACTCAAGATCTCGCGCTTGGCCCTCTTGTCATAGCGCTTGATCGCATACACCTGCCTCGCGAAGGGATCTAGTCCAGTGCGCTCACATACCTCGATAAGCAAATCGAACTCGTTGTCAGTCAGGGGAGAGTTCCCCTTGTTCGCTAGATCCTCATCGATCGTGCGCCGCAACAGCTCCTTGTTCAACCCCAGCCCTCGACTGTTGCTACTGGTCTCCACTGCCTTCAACATCGCCGTCTCCTTTGCATATCTCGCGATCTCTTGACCGCTGCCGGATATATATGCACATATTTCGGTGACGACACGCCCGATCGTGCCTATTGATACTGGTAGAGACCCAGATACATGAG
>JAKAQL010000030.1 GCA_021822605.1 Actinomycetes bacterium | reverse complement strand
CCCACTAGGGACACAAGTCCCTCTCCTTCTATGCCCTAGGCCACTGGGCTCTTCCTCGTTTAAAAACCTAGAACGAAGGGTAGAGCCCGGTGGGGCTGGGGATTGAAAGGAGTTCTCATGAAAACACTTGAGAGAAACCATCGAGATACGGTGGCGTCGGCGGACACCATCGATGTCACCAACATCGAGGAACCAAGAGCTGCTCGGTACGTCTTTGCCAGCAAGGCTGCCTCGTGGATCTGGTTAGTCGTGCGGCTGTGGTTGGGATATGAGTGGATCAGTGCAGGTACCTCGAAGCTCTGGGGAGCAGAGTCAGCTGGGTTCTGGAAGACTGGCCTTGGCGTTAAGGGCTTTGCCCTCAATGCGATCGCTGAGTCCAAGGGACCTCATGCACAGGTCTCCTACGGTTGGTGGGTAGCCATCTTGCGTCACGCCGTACTCCCGCACTATCTGTTGGTTGCACGCGTCGATGCGATCGCAGAGTTTGTGATTGGAATCGCCTTGGTCCTTGGAGCCTTCACTGCCATCGCAGCCTTCTTTGGCCTAGCACTGAACTTCACGTACGTCTTCTCCGGTGCGATCTCAACAAACCCAGTCTTTATCATCCTTGGTATCGGACTGGTACTGGCATGGAGGAACGCTGGATGGATAGGACTCGATCGTTACCTCCTTCCACGGGTAGGAACCCCATGGCACCGTGGGAACCACGCCTCGGCCGTGACACACCCGGCAGAGACAACCGAACCTTAATCCACATCCCCAAGGCACACACCAACTCCCCCTCAGACACGAGGGGGAGTTGGTGTTTTCTCTACCCAACGCTCGGTGCTCTACATCCCAATCCCCGCGAAGGAGAGACCTGCAAGGACCAGAATGATGAGGCCGGCCGCACCGGTACACTGATCGCCTCAACGAGAGCTAGGCTGGCCTCGACTCTCGGGTAAGGAAGGTTGGTCTAAGAGTCGATGGCGCCGACGACGTGAATACAAAAGCCACGCTCACGCTTCTCAGCCTCTCTCTCATCTGGGGTTGTTCCTTTATCTTCATCAAAGTTGGTGTCGAAAGCTTTTCTCCCATTGAGATAGCGCTTCTACGCACCCTGCTGGGCTCTGCCGTTATTCTCATCATTGTCCGCGCCCGAGGCCTCGAGTTCCCCCATGGTCATGGACTCTGGTGGAGGCTCGCTATCGCGGGCGCCATCTCGAACACCATTCCCTATGTTCTCTTTGGCTACGGAGAGATCCATATCAGTGCCATCCTGGCTGGCCTGCTCAACGCGATGACACCACTGGTCACCTTTCCTGTGGCGATCATCGCCGGAATCGAGCGGTCCTCCTCTCGTCGTGTCCTCGGACTGACGCTTGGTTTCCTTGGCGTACTAGTCGTCCTCGGCGTTGGTGGCAACGTCGCATCTGGATCACTGCTTGGAAGCGCAGCATGTCTGCTCGCCGCTGTCTCCTATGGCGTTGGGTTCGTTGTCGTCCGCAAAATCATCCCCATCACTGACGAGGCTCGTCTTGGTTTGGCTGGAGGGCAACTTCTCATGGCCGCCGTGGAGGCTCTTGTCGTCCTACCGCTGTTCTGGCACGGCACCCAGACAATCAATCCACGGTCGATTATCGCGATACTCCTCTTGGGCGTGATGGGGACAGGCGTCGCCTACATTCTCAACTACGCACTCATTCATGAGGTGGGAGCGCTCGGAGCCTCGCTCACCCCGCTCATCATGCCCATCTTTTCTACCCTTGCGGGAGCGTTGATCCTGGAGGAACGGCTGATTTGGTATCAACCCATCGGGGCCGCACTCATCCTCGTTGGCGCATGGTTCGTCCAGCGCACGCCGCGCTTGCTGTCCTACGACTAACCATCATCTGCTGTTTGCTCCTCTGACCCGTTCAGGAGCAGACACCTGGGTGTGCTAGTCCTTCGGTTTGAGAGAACACACATTCACCCGTCTTGCCGGGGATCGTCGACAATAAAGCCATCGGGTACGATCACATCAGCGCGGTCAAGCTCTGTTACCGATGCCTTCCCCAGGGCATAGAGGGTCTCTGAGACGCCAGCTCGCAAGATCTCAAGTACGTTGGTAACGCCGAGTGCACCTCCTGCCGCGAGTCCCCACAGGTAAGGGCGGCCAATCATGACCGCTCGAGCGCCTAGCGCCAGTGCCTTCACCACGTCAGAACCTCGCCGAACTCCGCCGTCTAGGAGTACCTCGATGTCATCACCCACTGCATCGACAATGGGAGGCAGGCATCGGATGGTAGCGGGCGTCGAGTCAAGATTGTTCCCCCCATGGTTGGAAACCGAGATGGCGGTCGCTCCGATATCCCGTGCTCGACGAGCGTCTTGAACCCGAGTCACCCCTTTGATCATGAAGGGTCCCTCCCATTGCTCACGTAACCAAGCTAGATCCTGCCAAGTTGGAGGTGGAGTTCGCATCCACTCCTCAAATGCCGAAAAGAAGCCGGGAACCTCACCACGAAGATCAGCCATATTCGGAACCCCAAGATCGGGTGGACCCCCTGACGTGAGGTAGCGTCGCACATAGCTCGGTCGCCTCAGCAGCTCAGGAAGGTACCTGGCGATCGCTCTCGCATCTAAGCGCTGGGGGATCCACGGACTTCCCCAGTCACGCCGAAAGTCAAAACACCAATCGAGGGTAACGACCAGACCACGCGCACCGGCCTCGCGTGCTCGCTGGAGGCGGCTCACCAAGAGGGGACGGGATCCTGACCAATAGGTTTGAAAGAGAAACTTATCGGTCACTGTCGCGACGGCCTCCACCGGAGAGGAGGCGAACGCTGAGACCCCCATGAGGGTATCGGCTTCGTTGGCCGCGCGAGCTACGGCCACCTCTCCCTCTGGGTGTACCGCCTGCACGCCAGTGGGCGAGAGAAGGACTGGGAAGCTCACCTGCGTTCCCATAACGACGGTGGCGAGCGCCCGCTCAGCTGGTAAATCCGCCACCGTTGGCAGCAGTGCGAGGCGAGAGAAGGCCGAGACGTTCTCCGACAAGGTCGCTCCGCTCTCAGCACCAGCACGAATCGCGGCAAAGACAGAGGGCGGGAGCACCCGACGAGCACGGCGCTCCGCCTCAGCCACTGATTCAAACCATGTACGAGTGCTTGCCATTGATCACCTCCACGTTCTCGTACGTTACCACGCTTTCATGCGAGTACTGAAGCAGTAGCCGTTCGCCATATCTCCCGCGGGCCAAGTACGCCCCTTTGGTGGGCAACTCCCAGAAACACCAGCTCCCTATATTTGTCGGGTCCTGATCATCCGATAGGGGCCATGCCCTCTCGTATCGCGATGATCCAGGCTGCTCACCAGTGAATACGGCAATCGAAGGATCTAATCGCGCTCTATCAGCGGGGAAAGCGAAGGCGCCTAATGATCATTGACTGCACCACCCTGACACGTCGATGCTGAGCATGAGAGATAGCAGCGTGAGCGATGATCTATTCGCTCAATTACGTCGGCAGCCGTGCACTTGGGCCCGTCTGATGCACCTCTGTCGAGGAGAACTAGGCCAACCTTGACTACTCGAAGTCATCCGCCAGAACACTTCCAATCTTCTTTCCTAGATCCGGGATCTGACGCCTACGGATCAGCGCAAAGGCAAAGCTGACCACCAACAGGGCGAGCACGATCCAAGGGAAGATATCGAACGGGTAGGGCTGTCCCGGCTTGATCAGGCCCCAGAGTGGCAACACCAGCGCAACGACTCCAAGGATGGGAATGATGAGGTGTCTGAGCACTGAGAAAAGTTCGCGATGCTCACGAAGGAAATAGACTGGTAGCGCGATGTTCAACGCGAGATAGACCAGGATGATCGGAATCGTTCCGAGCGTCGCGATATCGCCGGCGATATCAAGGGGATTACCATGACTCGCCCAGAGAAGGGTGATGATCAGCGCGACCAACGAGTAGGTGACTAACGAGATGACCGGCGTACCATGTCGGTCACTCAACTTCCCAAGCACACTCGGCAGCAGTTTTTCTCGTCCAGCCGAGAAGATGATCCGGATTTGGGCGGTGGTAGCTCCGATCAACGAGGAGAAGGTGCTGGTGAGCCCAGCAAGGTAGACCAGAATTGAGACGGGGCCCAGGGCCCTATCGGCGGCCGTGACGAACGGAGCTGAGAGCCCACCAATCGTCGTCGCATTGTTGTGGAATGCGACCGACGTCGTCCAAGCCATCAGCACATAGATGATCGCGACTGAAATCGTAGCGATGTAGATAGCGCGTGGAACTGCGCGCCTCGCGTTACGAGTCTCCTCAACCATGGCGCCAGGGTTGCCAACACCGATAAAGAGAAACATCGCGAGTGGAAAGGCGAGGCCCAAGCCAGAGATTCCCCTGTGGATCAGGCTCGGCTCAAAGCTTGCAAAGTTGAGATGCGAAGAGTTGGTGACCACGATCGCAACCATACTGACGATGATCAGCAGCAGCTCGAAGGCGAACGCCAACGTCGCCCATCGTGCACTGACTTTGACGCCACGATAGACCAAAAAGCTCACGAAGGCGACAAAGACGATCGTGATAGGCTCCCAGGGAACCGAGACATGGAGGTACTTCAGCAGGATGAGGCTCGTCCATCCGCCCATGATCGCCATGACATAACCAACGGCCACGATGTAACCAACGGAGAGTGCCCATGCCGTCATGACCCCTGGAATCGCCCCAAACGCCTTACCAATATAGGAGATGTAGGAACCAGAACTCGGCGATACCTTGGTGAATTCAGTCAGGCTGTTCAACTTCAACAGGATAGCCACCGCAGCGACGATGATCGCCAATGGACTCGCGACACCCGCTGCCGCAGCGATGGCAGCAAAGGAGAAAAAGAAGCTCATCGCAGGCGCTGTGTCGGCTAACGAGACGCCGAGGATGTCAGCGGTGCTCAACGAATTTTGACGAAGTCTCGTCGATTTCACACCTGGCTTCACGTCTTCAGTCATCGTGCCTCCCTCCTTGCCGACCAATGCCACCACCCTACACTAAAACGCAAAGTGGAGACGTTGAAATCCAAGGAAGTACGAGCGAGTACCGGCGATGAACGTGGAGTATACCGCCACGAAGAACTCGCTGCATGGGTTGTGCGGCGGCCATGTACCTATCGTCACACAGCTCATGGGCGCCAGCGACGATAAAACCATCCCACCCAAGCTCTCGCCTCTTCCAAGACGAGACAGGACGGTCATCGTCGCTGCCGCGTTCACCCCGTGCCGAGCGTCGATCCATGGGACACCTCCCTCATGGCCTGACTCTCGACAGACCCGCCTCAACGAGACAAAACATCAACCGACCATTGCAAAACGCCGCCACAATCGTTACAGTGAGTTAACATAACTCCCTTCGCGCGCCGGCTAGAACGCATACTCTTTGAGAGGAAGCAATTGGAGTGCGGCTGGATTCTCAAGGTTGATGTCGGCCACACCTGAAATCGAAAGCGAACATACTATGAGTTATCAGGCTGAGTATATTTGGATTGATGGGACCACGCCAACTCCATTAATGCGCAACAAGACCCGCATTATTCAGGATGGTAAGACACCCGATATCTGGGGATTCGACGGTTCCAGCACCAACCAAGCCCCTGGGGAGGACTCTGACTGCGTGCTGCAACCGGTTTTCCAGTGTCAGGACCCGATTCGTGGGGGCGACAATGTCTTGGTTCTCTGCGAGGTTCTTCTCACCGACTTCACACCCCATCCCACCAACACGCGTGCGGCGTTGATGGAGACAGCGGAGCGTTTCGTCGACCAGGAACCGATGTTCGGAATCGAGCAGGAGTACACCTTCTTCAAGGATGGTCGACCGCTTGGGTGGCCGGTAAACGGATTCCCCGCACCTCAGGGCGCCTACTACTGCGGCGTTGGTGGCCAGAAGATCGTCGGCCGCGAGATTATCGAGGCCCACACGCTCGCCTGTATGGAGGCGGGTCTCCACATCGAAGGCACCAATGCCGAGGTGATGATGGCCCAATGGGAGTTTCAGGTCGGCACACTTTCCCCACTTGAGATCGGCGACGAGCTGTGGGTTGCCCGTTGGCTGCTGATGCGGATCGCCGAGGACTTCGAGGTCGAGGTGAACTGGGATGCGAAGCCAGTGGACGGTGACTGGAACGGAGCCGGTGCGCACACTAACTTCTCAACCTTGGCGATGCGTAACGACTTCGATGCAATTATCGCCGGGTGCGAAGCGCTTGGCCGAAGGGTTGACGAGCACATCGCCAACTACGGCTACGGCATCGAGCGTAGGCTCACTGGCAAGCACGAAACAGCTCGTTACGACGAGTTTAGCTACGGCGTCTCCAACCGCGCCGCCTCCATTCGTATCCCCTGGGCCGCTGCTAAGGCGGGCAAGGGGTGGCTGGAGGATCGGCGACCAAACGCCAACATGGATCCCTATGTTGTCTGTCGCCTGATCATTGACACCGTCTGCACTGACGCCGAGTCGACAGCCTCAAAGGCATCTCCAGCCGATCTCGCCGACGCTATCTGAGTCTCCGATCTAGGCGTTCACAGAGACGCACGATCCCGATCACAAACCAAGGAACCGCCCAAACGACCCGTTGGGCGGTTCCTTGGTTTTACCTGAACCCAGCATCGAAATTTACAGTATTAGCGCTCCAGCATCGTTGTGCTCAACAGCAGTCGATCACTTTGATTTTCTCCGGTTCCGGATCTCCTCAACCCCTTTGTAGTTCACAATTTGGCGCAACTCGTGAACCACCTCGACCAGATCGGCTTGTGCCTCCATCACCTCTGCAATCGGTTTATAGGCCTCGGGATGTTCGTCTAAGAGCGCCTCAGCATTCGCTGCGTTCCAAGTCTTACCTGCCATCTCTCTGTTGAGTGACTCGACAGAGAGACTCCGACGTGCCTCAGTTCTTGATAGTCGTCTACCAGCTCCATGTGATGAACTCGTGTAACTGGCCTCACTACCTCTGCCACGAACGATATAGCTTGCGGACCCCATCGAACCAGGGATGACACCCAAGTCTCCATGGCGCGCCCGAATAGCACCTTTGCGGGTCAACCAAACGTCGCGCCCACCGTGGTGCTCCATGACGGTGTAGTTGTGGTGGCAGTTGATCGCTGGATCAGGCTCCAATTCACGACCAAGAAACCAGGCCATCTGATGTACAACCTCATCCATCATCGCCTCCCTGTTGGCGAAGGCGTACTCCTGTGCCCACTGCATATCTTTGATGTATGCATCGAACTCGTTAGTGCCTTCAACCAGATAGGCCAGTTCAGGATCCTCGAGTTCGATAAAGTACTGACGCATGAGTCCTTTGGCACACTCAATGTGTTTCATAGCAAGCGCATTGCCAATACCGCGAGATCCCGAGTGGAGCACCGCCCACACACCGTCATTCTCATCGAGACAGACCTCTACAAAGTGATTTCCACTCCCCAAGCTCGCAAACTGGGTATAGGCACGCTTGCGATCATGCTCATTCCACTCTGCACGAGCAGCGATCAGTTGCTCAATCCTGTCCCTGGTGGTCTCAGCACGATGATCGTTTCGGTGTCCCTGCCCCATGCCAGCCGGGATGGAACGAGCAATCGCATGATGCAACCCATCAAGGTTGTCAGGGAGTTCCTCGGCTCGCACATTCAGAGACTGCGCGACCATGCCACAGCCAATATCCACTCCAATCGCTGCGGGGATGATCGCGCCATTGGTTCCAAAGACTGTTCCAATCGTCGAGCCCATACCTACATGTGCATCAGGCATAAGCGCAACATGCCCCCTGACGAAGGGCAAGCGGGAGAGGCGCGCCGCCTGGTCGACTGTAGCTTGCTCAATCTCTCCCCAGACGAGTACGTTGTCGTGCATAGTCGGCATCGTGCAACCCCCTTCGACACTAACAGCCTACTCGTCGTGAATTAATGCCTGGATCAAATCCGAAATATTGTTGGCACCAAGCCCCTCGGTAGCGACGCATTGCCATGGGAGTTCTTCGGTGACCGAGTAAACGAACGACGGTGGTGACGTACCACTCTGTCCTCGCCAAAGCGAGTCCAATCAGCTACACTAGCCACCTGATACTGGCGGCAAAACGACAATTTCGCCCGTGGTAGGCATCGCACTCTTCGCATCGAGTACCACAGTGCCGTGAGCCAGACGACAGTAGGGAAGAAGCGCCTTCATCTCATCGCCACAGCGTTCGCCCAGTTGCTCGACGAAATCTGCGACCGTCTCCGCGCTGACCTCAATCTCAACTGTATCTGCACCAGCGACGGCCTTGGCATTCCCAAAAAATCTAACGAGCATCATCTGCCGAATCCAGCAGTGAAGCAATCTCGGCCGTCAGGAGATCAAATGACCGATGGAGGGTTCGCAGTGTCTCCTCAACGTGCACCAGAGTCTCTTCGACCGCGTCTGTTTCATGCTCATCCATCATGTCTCTGAGTTTAGCATCGGAGCTATTCTGACGCCGAAGAGCGGACCCGTTGTTGTCTCTAACGGTGCGTCATGGCTCCCTGATCGGATCTCAATAGACAAAAGCTGAACGGATCGAGAAGAGTAGGTACCATCCACACAGGACCTCTAGCAGCACCAAGGCAATCCCGTTCAAACCAAAGAAAAACGTCAATGCAACGCCAGTTACGAGCTGGACGAGAGTCCCAAAAAAGACGATCCGCCATCCTCGCTCACGGAGCTCCCGGAGCGGCTGAACGCTCCTCAGATACACGACCCCATAGACAGCCGTCAATGCGGCTGCCACATAGAATCCCGAGAGAGCGGACCCCCCAACACAACCAAGAAGTACCCCAGTGCATGATCCGCCAAAGGCCGTCGCGGCGCTCACGATGTCGAAAGAGTCCAAGAGG
Source organism: Actinomycetes bacterium (assembly GCA_021822605.1). GTDB lineage: Bacteria > Actinomycetota > Acidimicrobiia > Acidimicrobiales > Acidimicrobiaceae > Ferrimicrobium. The sequence goes on along the minus strand of JAKAQL010000030.1, from coordinate 20,822 downwards.
ACGAGGATGCCGACCGCCAACGCAATCAGCCACGCCCACTTCGTAAGGCGCACAAGAACAACGTCTGGGAGTTTCGGCAGGCGACCAGAGACAACTAGCAAGCGGTCTTCCAACGTGATCAACAAGCCCCGGCCACCTCTCGCCTCGACACAAGGGTTAGTATAGCCGCAAGCTTCATCCCCCATAAACTGATCGCCATTGAGACACCGATGCCTCTCCCACCCTGTGCAATCGGCGCGCCACTCTCCAAGAACGACCCAAACCGCAGACTAAAAACCCCGCTCGCTAGCCGAGGAGGTCCGTCGAGGTCACAACCCCAACGGATCCTCTCAGGCCTAGCCACCTGGGGGCGAAGCGAGAAAACTGGCCCAATCCTGAGCTGCACCCCAGCAAGATCACCCACAACGGAACCAATGGAACACTGTCCCCGGCGGTGGTGCGTGTAACGGGATCGCTGGGTCCATCTCAGCGGTACCAGTCACTAAGCTGCATCACAGTCGTACGGGGAGGATCGATAACGTGACGGGGGGAGATCAGGACGAGTGGCTCGTCCGCGCCAGGGAGATCACCAAGGTCTTCACTACTCACGGCCGAGGCGTGCTCGCACTCAACGAGGTGGATCTCACGCTGCAGCGAGGCTCCTTCACTTCACTCATCGGCCCTTCAGGATGTGGCAAATCGACCCTCCTCAGGATCGTCGGAGGCATCGAGTCGCCGAGCCAGGGAACGATCGAGCATGCGCAATCGCTGAAGATCGCCTTTGTTTTCCAGGACCATGCCCTCTTCCCCTGGCTTACAGTACTCGACAACGTGGCTTTCGGCCTCAAGATGGCAGGAGTTGACACCAAGGAGCGTAACCGCCGCTCTCAGCTCTGGATTGAGCGCGTCGGACTTGCCGGCTTCGAGAAGACATTCCCCAATGCTCTCTCGGGAGGGATGAGACAACGTCTCTCTATCGCTCGAGCGTTCGTCACCGAGCCTGACATTCTGCTCATGGACGAACCGATGGGAGCACTGGACGAGCAAACCAGACTGCTCATCCAAGAGGATCTCATCCGCCTGTGGGAAGAGACCCGTAAGACCGTGCTACTCGTCACCCACTCGATTGACGAGGCTATCCTCCTAGGAGACCAAGTCATGGTAATGAGTCGACGACCCGGACGTATCAAAGCTAGTCTTCCCGTTTCGTTAGAGCGACCGCGCACGCTCCATGACATGGCCGACCCACGCTTCGTCACCCTCAAAGACACCATTATCAACGATCTCCACGATGAGGTCATGGCCTCGATGGAGTCCCGTTGACTGAAGTTCCCTTGACCGCAATCGTCGCCAAAAATCCGATCGACGCTGAGCTCAATCGGAGTTCACAGCGCAGTCGTCGCCTGCGACAGCGCGACCTCGTACTAGGCATCGCAACCCCAGTCATACTCCTCGTGCTCTGGCAGATCGCTAGCTCCACTGGCTTGATCGATGCCAAGATCTTTACCCCGCCGACAACTATCTTCTCAACTGCTATCACGCTGATCCACAACGGTGTCCTGACCCACGATCTCGGCATCACCTCACTTCGGCTCGTCGTCGGCTTTGTGCTCGGAGGCGCGGCAGGGATCGTTGTAGGGATTCTCCTCGGCATCTTTCGCACGCTACGCGCAGCATTCTCTCCGCTGTTCTCCGCCCTGTACGCGGTCCCCCAGATCGCGGTCTTGCCGCTCCTCCTTGTCATCTTTGGGATTGGGGAGACACCGAAGATCCTCACGGTTGCCGCTGTTTCGTTTTTTGTGCTCGAGATCAACGCGATGGCCGGAGTACGCTCGATTGACCCCCAGCTCATCGAGGCCGGAAGGGCCTACGGAGCCAGAGGTCGACGCCTCTTCTGGCACGTACTCATTCCTGGGACCTTGCCCGCCATCTTCACTGGTCTCCGAGTCGCCGCGGCGCTGGCGCTGGTCGTCGTCACGGCGACTGAGTTCGTCGCTGCCAACAGTGGCCTTGGTTACCTGGTCTGGAACTCATGGCAACTCTTCGAACCCAACGAGATGTACGTTGGTCTTATCACCATTGCATTGGTTGGAGTGATCCTGACCGGCATTGTCGAACTCGTCGCAAGAAGAGTCATGCCTTGGTCACGCCGGAATGCGCGTGATTAGCCAGAAACCGTAATCTTTGCGGCAAGCCCGGTAGTGGCTGGCTATACTCGCCTGAAACATTCACTCCATCATCCCCCACTCACAGCCCCATCCCCCATGCGGGCCCTTGAAAGCACAAAGTAAGGAGCCGATACGATGCGTCGAAAGAACAGACTAGCCACCGTTGCAATCGCCCTAGGAGCGTCGGGCATTCTCGCTGCTTGTGGCAGCACGAGTTCCAGCTCGAGCACCACGACCAGCGCCACGACCACGACCAACGTCACGGTTGCCTATGTGCCGATCCCGCTCTTCGACCCTCTCTACGTCGCGATGGCCAAGGGTTACTTCACCAAGGCGCATCTCGACGTCCACCTCACAGTCGTCTCCTCCGGACAGAGCGCTACGACTCTGGCTGCGACCAACCGCGTCCAGGTCGTCCTTGGCGGCTTCTCAGCAGGCATGTTCGACGCTATCAATCAAGGTTTGAACTTCAAGGTTGTCGGCTCGATGGCGGCTGAAGCGCCCGGTACTGCCGCAAATGGGCTGGTGGTTGCCAACGGTGTCGTTCCTGCGGGTAAATCCCTGACCGCCGCTCAACTGCGTGGTGCCAAGATCGGCATCGACGGAGGTGCGGGCGCCGCTGGTGGTTACCTACTCGCTGAGGCTCTGAAGCCGTACCACCTGACCCTCGCTGATGTCAACGTTGTCAACCTCGGTCTGCCGGACATGGAGACTGCGCTCGCCAACCATTCCGTTGTGGCAGCCTATCCATCAGCTCCTTTCCTCTCTGCAATTCTTGCCGCCAAGGATGGCACCCTTGTCTCTCCCGCGCGGGTCAACGCAGCAGTTGTCGGCGTGATCTACGGCGGCTCCTTCGCCAAGACTCCTGCGGCCCAACGCTTTTTTGATGCGCTCGCGAAGGGAGCGCAGGATCTCCAGGGGTCAGCCCAGACCAGCGCTGCAAACCTGGCCATCATCGCAAAGGCCACCGGTGAATCGACCAGCATCTTAGCGTCAGAACCACCAAGCATCTATGCAACCAACCTCGCACCCCCAGTCTCGACCCTTGATGCCATGCAACAGGTCTATCTGACGAACGGACTCGTCGATTACCACCATCCACTCAGTGCCTCTGCCTATATCGACCAGAGTTTCGCTAACAAGGTGCCAACGAGCTAGTCTCCCTTGCTAGCAGACGGAGATAGGCCTCACCGAAGGCGCCGATCCTTCTGACTAGCCTGATAATCATGCCTTCGCTTTTTGATCTCGACGTTACAACCGCCACCGAGACGCTCGGTGCGAGATATCGGGCTGACCAGCTGTTCGAGGGACTCTTTGAGAAAGCGCTTCCGGTCAAGGAGATCACCAGTCTTCCACTTCGACTGCGTGCCCAGCTCGACAGCGACTTCCCGTTGAGCCTCAATGAGCTGGCCATGACCACCAGTGACGACGGAGCCACCCGAAAGTGGCTCTATGAAATCGTTGGTGGGCATCGCATTGAGACCGTGCTGATGGAGTACCCCCATCGAGCCACTGTGTGCATCTCGACACAGGCTGGTTGTGCCATGGCCTGTAGCTTCTGTGCCACGGGCCAAGGTGGTTTTGGACGGCAACTCACGACGGCGGAGATTATCGAACAGGTATACCGGGCAAAACAGGCCGCACTTCCCCGCCGCCTCTCGAATATTGTCTTGATGGGCATGGGCGAACCCCTCGCTAACTACCGAGCAGTGCTGCCAGCCCTACGAATCATGGTAGAGCGTTTCGGCATATCACCGCGGCGCATCACCCTGTCGACCGTTGGTGTCGTCCCAGGTATCGAACGCCTCTCCATGGAGGGATTACCGCTAACGTTGGCCGTCTCACTTCACGCTGCCAATGACCACGATCGCTCCGAGATCATCCCGTTGAATCGACGCTACCCAATCCAACAGATCGTTGCGAGTTGCGAACGGTGGACAGCGGCCACCTCCCGACTGGTGAGTTTGGAGTGGGCGATGATCGAAGGTTTCAACGATACTCAACAGGCGGCCGACGAATTGAGTGCCATCGCTCGACGCCTGAGGGCTCACGTCAATCTCATTCCTCTCAACCCAACTCCTGGTTACCTAGTCCGTGGCAGCACACGTGGACAGGTGCTCGCCTTTCAGCGCGCGCTCCAAGCGAACGAAGTTCGGTGCACTGTACGGTCGACCCGAGGTCAGACCATTGATGCGGCGTGCGGACAACTTGCGATGCGCGCTGCGCCCTTGACTATTCGGCATCGGACCAGATCCGGCACCATCTCGGATGACTTCGGCTCCAACCAGGATCGGCGCCAAGCCGTCTATCAACTACAAGGAGACATCGCATGACCGAATCACAGAGAGCCGAAAGGGTCATCGAACTCGCTCCCTCGGTGTTGCCATGTGACTTTGGACGTCTTGGCGAGGAGCTACAGGCCCTTGAAGAGGCAGGTGTTGATCGGATTCACTGGGACGTGATGGACGGTGTTTTCGTACCCAACATCACGATAGGTGCCCCGGTGATCGCCAGCTGCCGGCGCTACAGCACGCTCCCCTACGAAGTCCACCTGATGATCGTCGACCCTGAGCGCTATATCAGCGAGTTCGTCGAGGCTGGCTGCGAGCTGATCACTGTACACGCGGAGGCCACCCGTCATCTCCATCGGACCCTTGGCCTCATCAAGTCCTTCGGGGTACGCGCTGGAGTTGCTCTGAACCCAGCTACGCCGCTCACCGACGTTGAGTACGTCATGGATCAACTCGATGTGTTGATGATCATGAGCGTTAACCCAGGCTTCGGCGGCCAACACTACATCGGGGCGATGGATGCCAAAATTCTGGCAGCGGTAGCGCTCCGGGAGGCCACCAACCCAGAGGTCAAGATCGAGGTTGACGGTGGCGTCTCCGAGGAGACAATCCAGGAGTGCGTGATGAACGGGGCTGAGGTGCTCGTCTCAGGCTCGGCTCTCCTGGCACATCGAGGAGATCTCGCCAGCGCCGTTGAGAACTTTCATCAGCTTGCTCGCGACGCGCGTCCATAACGAAGAATATCGCTGAAGGCGAAGAGCCTGGCCCCGCCCAGGGTAACGCGAAAACGTGGTCCAGGGTGCGAGAATAACTACTTGACTGACGATGATGGTGTAGGTGTATCGAGTTCAATTTCGATGTAGGGCTTGTCGTCTCGTATTTCGACGTTCATGAAGGTCTTCGTTTGTCGTTGTCTAAAATCTTATGGTTGGGCCGGTGTTGCGATTGTCTGGAATGTTCCACTCAGGGACCGGAGACACTCGTGATTGCGGTATTGCTCGGCGATTCTCGCTTCTCTTGAACCTACTCACTATGAGAGTTTGCCAGGTCTCGATTTCATTCTCGCTTAAGTCGGGTACCTTAGCCATATTGTGGAGTAGCGCTTCCAGTTTCACCAAGCTGTACTCGATCATGGCATCGAGAAAGGGTCCGTCTTTCGGGCGATTGGCTATCGTCTTAGCAATGAAGAGATCCATAGGATGCATGCAGCGACCGATTACACCTCCTGTGTTTGCATTAAGCAACGGGTAGCATCGTGATTGCCATCCAACTGGAGCTCTAACTGTCTCGAGCGAGACGCCTTGCGCATAGACCCCAAAAGTCTGATGGAAATACGAACTCTCACCTATGGTGCCGTCAATAAGATCGGACTTCCGTTCGTCGTTGTCGATAGGGATGATGTCCACCTCGCTCGACATTGTGAAGACGTCTGCCCATTGGCGCGGTGGATGTCCAGCATATTTGCGTAACCACGGGAGTATCGATTGACTCCCGATGATTAGCACCTCACCATCGCCAAGAATCGCCCCGGATGAGCGAATTAGGTGCTCCAACTCGTCGTCGGTCATGCTGCCCATTCGCTCTCAAAAGCGCGTAGAACCGCGGTGCGCTCGCTTTGTGTGAGTACCCCAGCGAATGGGGAACTGCTTCGCATGTCAATCCCATGCTGTTCGGGAGACAGCATGAGGGTATAGAGATCAGCGAGTCCGTCATCGGACGCCAGGGCTAGGGACAACCTCTCTACCCATTCTGCGAGCCAGATATCCTCGGGTCGTTGCCTAGAGAATTTTAATGCCCACTCCTGGGCCTGCCTGATATAGATTCGAGGATCGTCGGCATTTGCGATCTTCCTCTGGACTGCACGGGCTAGTGCGAGGCTTTTCGCATCCGGTCGTCGCATCACCCACCTCCTCTCTCTATTTTAGTACATCAGCCAGACATGCCCGGAACCTATCGACCGTCACCAACTACTTAGTCCTCCAAAGCTCCTGTACTGCCCGGTGACAAGGCTTAGAGAACCGGTGGATGAGGCAAGAGATCTACCATGGTGTTTTTGGACCTCCCAGAACCGCCAACTCGATACCAGCCCCATGAAACGAGACACGATCATTATCACCCCACCTTCTCGAGGACACATGATTCTCTTACGTCGTGCCAGGCCAGCGCGAACACTCGTAGGGAAAAAGTTGCCGCGACAACTTCCCGTCCAAGTTGCCCATCAAGCGGCAGGCCACCTGCCTAAATCCTACAAAACTCTCCGATCTTCATCAAACACCCCGATTCTCTACGGCCGGGGCCAGTTATTTTTGCTTTGCGATCCTTGCTAACATTTCTATCCACACTTTGCTGCCTCTAGCTATATTCCTGTATGTCGTTTGCGAAATTCTTTATGCCGAGACACGCTCTCATGCGATAAGAGATGTTGCCCGTACGCCTGTATCAGTAACTCTCTGGTTGCTACAGGTCGTCAACGTGTTCGCCCCAAACCACCGACCGGGTTCACCGTCGTCGCCTACCGGCACGCGCGTTCAGACATCACGACGCAATCGACGTGCACCAGGTGGGGGCCCCACCCACGAGGTGATCGATTGCTTCGCGACCAACTGAACCTCGAACTCGGTTCAGCTCTTACCTTCGAACCGATAGCCGATGTCGCGCCAGCTATTCTCGTGATCGGCTACGTTGTCGCCCAACTGAGTCTGGGAGCAACTACTCCTTGGGGTCTCTCGTACCGCCTCGCCACCCTGTGGGCCTGGCAAGCCACACTGTACGAGAATCGCACCGGGAAGCCGCAGTCGGTTGCCGAGCGATAGTTACGAGACGCTCGCGTCCCGTCGCGAACGGACCAATCGATCACGGTAGGTCATCCATGCGTAGAGCAGGATCAAGAAGATCAGGATCGTGATGAGGTGGACGCTGGTACACCAGAGGCAGATCGCTCCGATCTCGACAATCTCCGCATAGACGAGATAGAGGATAAAACCCACGCCCCCAAGGGCAACGATCAACCGAGCCAGCTCAAAGGTCGGAGTCGCCTTTGCCCGCGGCCACCAGGCGAGGACAGAGACGACAACGTAGTAACCAAGACCTAAGACGGCGACCGGGATGCCGAAGATGATTGACTGCGGCGAGGTGGTGACCTCTTGGCAGTTAATGGTGGCATTATCCGGGCAGAGAAGCGAGACCTTTGTGTCGTAGTGCGCGATGGTCAAATAGATCGCGACGCCGACCGCCCCGAGTGCAAGAACACGCACCAGCCAGATCACCCACTGGGGGTAATCGGCTAGAGCTTCTTCTGAAGACTCTGAATGAGTGAGGTCTTGCATACCGATCCTGGCTGGTTATGGGTCATGACGCACACCGTCGCTGTGATCTCGTTCACCGCTCCGCCGATGGACTGAGCCACCGGGGAGGTTGGGTCTGACAGCGTTGCCGCAATGGTCTGCCAATTCAAACCAGCAAGCACCTGGGGAGAGTAGCTCGCTCCGTCGATCACGAACTTGTTGGCAAAATCGACAAACGGGATGGAGCCATCGTATTGGGTTGAGGGAACATAGGGTGGCACATCGTAGCTCTGGAGGAGGTCGTTCTCCTTCGTAGTGAGTGTCTGCAGCGGCGCATGCGTCCGTGTCTCGATCTCTCGCGTGACCAACGAAAGATACGGAGAAGAGTAGCTCGCATGGAGAAACGAGAACGTATTGGTATTGGGATAGACATCGGTACTGCTCGACTCCATCAGTTCCAGACCCTTGAAGGTCCCAAACTTCGAGAGCGCCCCGACGATGGCCCAACGCTCTGCCGCACAGTATGGGCAGAACTCCGCCCCTACGTAGAGAAGTTCAGGCTTTCCATCAAGCGTGAGAGGTTTGCCCCCTTTGATCACCTGAGGAGGGGAGACTAACGCCGAGTTCACACCCACCTTGGTGAGCACACTCTCGGGTATGTCGGTGACGCGTGCCAAGACATCCTGAGGCACTGCAGAACCCAGCACCGCAGATGTCGGCGACGAACTCGATTGATTGGATTTACGGGTGACGAGAAAAGCCACCACAATTGCGGCGATCACGACCACCACAAGCCCGACCGCTAGCGGTCCCCGACTTCGCCTGGTAGTGGCAGTTGGCATAGGCTACTCCTGTGGATCAACTATACGACTGTCTTGTCAGCCTACTTGCCCAGCCGGCACTCTATTCCGTCCCACCGATTCGATGCATCGAGAGACCTTGTCAACTTCTCATGATCGGCCGGCCCCGATTGGCTGCCTTGAGGATACTCCACTGCGACTGACAAACCGGCGGACTAAGGGACGAGACGGCGGGGGCGCTGGTCGAAGATGCTCGCAACAAGCTCATAGGGATGAGCCACCTCCCAGGCTACAAGGTCAGCGCGGCTCCCCTGATCAAGGGTGCCACGATCAAGAAGCCCCAACGCTCGCGCGCCGTGGCGGGTGACACCCGCGAAGGCCTCTACAGGTCGGAGACCATAGAGCGTCACTGCGAGATAGGCAGCCAGCAAGAGGCTACTCGTCGGCGAGGTACCGGGGTTGAGATCGGTCGCCACCGCCATCGGAACTCTTGCGGCTCGCAACTCCGTGACAGGCGGATGAGTAGGAAAACCCTTGTGGAGCGAGGCGAACGGCAGCAAAACCGCCACCGTACCAGCCGTATGCGCTCCCCCAATCGCTGCCTTCGAAAGATGTTCCAGGTGATCGATAGAACGTGCCCCAAAACTTGTGGCGAGTTCTCCTCCTCCGATCGCACCAAACTGGTCAACATGCGCCCGAATCGGCAGACCAAGCTCCTTGGCTCGCACGAGATAGGGGGCGATCACTTGGGGTGAGAACCCTTCGGGGTCGACAAAACAGTCCACCATGTCGATCAACCCCTCCGCAGCCAGTGCCGGCATCACCTCTCCGACCAGGAGAGCGATGTAGCCGGAGGGGTCAGATGCAAAGACCTCAGGCAGTGCGTGCGCCCCCAAGAAGGAGGTCACAACCTCAATACCCTGATAACCCGAGAGTTCTCTAGCGATCGTAAGGAGTCGACGTTCACCCTCCAGCGAGAGACCATATCCTGACTTGATCTCGACTGTTGTGACGCCATGATCGGCCATTTGCGCGAGTCGTCCCCTCGCCAAGGCGACCAGCGACTCCCGTGAGGCGTTGTTGGTGGCCGCCACCGTAGCAAGGATGCCTCCCGACTGGAATCGGTGTAGCTCCGGATCGAGGGGGTCACGTGCGGCCAGGTAATCCCCAAGCCGGTCACCCGCGTAGATCAGATGGGTATGGCAATCGACAAGGCCCGGAGTGACAAGGCGAGACTCAAGATCGTGAAGCTCCAGCCGCCGAGTAAGGTCGGCTCTCTCGCCGCGTCGACCAGCAAAGGCGATCCTCCCGTCCTGGATGTGAATGAGTCCGTCCTGGACGAATCGGAGCGAGCCATTGGCGTCCACATCGGCAAGCGAGCAGTTTCCAAAGAGCAGTTCCACCATCTAGGCACCAACGGAGGGTAGTTTGAGCCCCCGCAGTCGGGCCTCGTCGATTGCCTCAGCATAACCTGCGTCGGCATGTCGCATCACACCCGTGCCTGGGTCGTTGAAGAGAACGCGAGCGAGGCGTCGATCCGCTTCGGCAGAGCCATCACAGACGATGACTTGACCAGCGTGTTGGGAGTAGCCCATCCCGACGCCTCCACCATGGTGTAACGACACCCATGTTGCACCTCCCGCCACGTTGAGCATCGCGTTGAGAAGTGGCCAATCGGAGACCGCATCGGAACCGTCACTCATCGCCTCTGTTTCACGATGAGGACTGGCAACAGAACCGGTATCGAGATGATCACGTCCAATGACGATCGGAGCCTTCAACTCCCCGCTTGCTACCATCGCATTGAAGGCTCGCCCCACGCGTGCCCGGTCTCGCAGGCCCAGCCAACAGATTCTTGCAGGCAATCCTTGAAACTTGATCTGCTCTCTGGCCATGTCAAGCCAGTGATGGAGATGTGGATCGTCATCGACAAGCTCCTTGACCTTGGCATCGGTCGCATAGATATCCTCTGGATCACCCGAGAGTGCCACCCACCGAAACGGGCCATACCCGCGGCAAAAGAGCGGCCGAATATAGGCAGGGACAAAACCAGGGATCTCAAAGGCGCGCTCTACTCCAGCCTCGTAGGCACCTTGACGGATGTTGTTGCCATAGTCAAAGGCGATCGCGCCGCGATCGACCATGGCGAGGATGGCCCGGATATGCCGCCCCATCGAGTCCTTCGCATCGGCCACCAATCGAGTGGGATCGCTCGCACGGCGCCACTCGTCGAGGCTGTAACCCACGGGAAGATAACCTCGAAGGGGATCATGGGCACTCGTCTGGTCGGTCACAAGGTCGGGTACGATATTGCGCTGGACCATCTCCTCGATGACTTCAGCCGCATTGCCCAAGAGTCCCACCGAGGTAGGGTGCCCCGACCGCCTCGCCTGCTCGAGGAGGTCCATCGCCTCCTCGAGCGAGAGCGCTCGGTGCTGCAGATAGCCGGTCTGGATGCGGAGCTCGATACGACTCGGGTCACACTCGATCGCAAGCATTGAGAAGCCAGCCATCGTCGCCGCCAACGGCTGGGCACCACCCATGCCGCCTAGACCAGCCGTAAGGATCCAACGACCAAAGGGGTCACCAGCAAAATGGGTTTGTGCCGCAGAGACAAAAGTCTCGTAGGTGCCCTGGACGATGCCTTGGGATCCGATATAGATCCAGCTCCCCGCGGTCATCTGGCCGAACATCATCAGCCCCTTTGCGTCGAGTTCATCGAAGTGTTCCCAGGTCGCCCAGTGTGGAACGAGATTGGAGTTTGCGATCAGGACCCTCGGCGCATCCGGATGGGTTGGGAAGACCCCTACTGGCTTGCCACTCTGGACAAGCAACGTCTCGTCATCGCCGAGGGTGCGTAGGGTAGCCAGAATGCGATCGAAGGACTCCCAATCCCTCGCAGCACGTCCGATACCTCCATAGACAACCAGGTCTTCGGGATGTTCTGCCACCTCGATATCGAGGTTGTTTTGGATCATTCGATAGGGTGCCTCGGTGAGCCAACTTCGACAGGTCAGCGTGGAACCCCTCGGCGCCTTGATAGATCGGTTCGGATCATGTCTATTGCCCATCAGTATTTCCCTTCTAACTTGGCGATCGTTTCCCGCAGCCGTGCTCCGAGTTCACGTCGCTCCTCTTCGATGTCCGATGTCGTCTCACGCCCATCGACCCAGACTTTACTGATCGCAGCCCGAGTTCCGAGACGGACAAGCTCAGATGGATCCGCACCCGCAACTCCAGGCTCGCCTAGATCGAGAGCCACAAGATCTGCGACTGCACCAGGCTCTATTCTTCCTGCTTCACCAAAGCCGATGGTATCGTGTGCCCAAAGAGTTGGCCAAAGGTTGTCGACACCTACCAATGAACGCTGATGCGTTCGAAGTCGCTCGTGTGCATCGATGCGAGAGGCTTCAAAGAGGGCATCGATATGGACATGTTGATCGGTGCCGACGCTCACCCTAGCTCCAGCCTGCAGGATCTGACCCGCTGGCGAAAGACCATCTCCAAGGTCCTCCTCAGTACTGGGACAGGCGCAGGTCACCGCGCCGGTTCGCACCAGACAAGCGAGCTCGAATTCGATGAGCTGATTCAGATGCACCAGCGTCGTCGACGGGCTGATCAGGCCTCGATCCTCGAGCAACCTAAGCGGGCGCTCTCCGTAGTATGCGACAACCTCATCCACCTCCTTGGCCTGCTCCATCAGGTGGAGGTGCCACGGCGCCCCAGCGATCGCGTCTACCACCGTCGCCAGTTCAGAGAGCGAGACCGCCCGCAACGAGTGAGCACCATGCACGATACGGAGGGTAGCAGTGTCAGTGAGCTCCCCAACCCGAGCAAGATATGCCTCGACATCGGTGTCACCGAAGCGGCGCTGCGGACCTTCGAGAGGAAGGTAGCCTCGGTTGCCAAACCCACCATGGAGATAGGCGACGTCGATGAGACCAAGGCGGACCTGGGCCAACCGAGCAGCCTCAATCAAGGCTCGACCCATCGCATTCTGATCTGAATAGTTCTGCCCATTGGCACTGCGATGCAGGTAGTGAAACTCTCCTACCGAGGTGAAGCCCCCAAGGCGCATCTCCTGAAACACAAGCGTGGCAAGCTCCAAGTAGGTATCAGGGTTGAGCCGTTCAGCGAGGCGATACATTGCCTCGCGCCAACTCCAAAAATCATCCGCGCCCTGGATCGCTCGACCCCTCAACCCACGATGGAAGGCATGGCTATGGCCGTTGCAGGCGCCAGGAATCAAGAACTCCACCACGGAGTCGCTTCCCTCGGGCGCGCCTCCCTCGAGCCCAATGATCCGACCATCTTCGACCGTTACGACCACCTTCGACCGCAGGTCACCGGGTGCAACGAGGGCAAGGTTTGCGAAGATCTTCATCCGCTGAGGCCCTGGATCACTCGCATCAATGCTTCGACTCCGGCGACCATGTCCTCCATATTGGCCCTTTCAAGTGGAGAGTGCGACACACCAGTGGGGTTTCTGACAAAGAGCATCGCCGAAGGGATCCCATGGGTAGCCAAGATACCGGCATCGTGGCCGGCCCCGGTGCTGATAACCGGGGGATGACCCAGGATTGAGACAATCGCCTCAGTTAATGGCCGATCAAAAACCGTGGCAGGCGTGAGAGACTCGTTCATCAGGGTGCCCCCGTAACCACCAGCGAATCTAGCAATGTCTGCCGCAAGGCGGTCCAAGGTATCGGTATCCTCTGCCCGTGCGTCGACCCAGAGTTGCGCCTTGGAGGCGATCGCGTTGACCGCATTGGGTTCGACGACGATCTTGCCGCAGGTCGCCACGGCCTCGTGCTTCTCCGCGCTGGCAGCGAGGTCGAGAACGAAATGAGCGGCCTTGATCACCGGATCGTCGCGTTCCGCAAGGGGCGTCGTACCAGCATGATTGGGCACACCGGTCAAGATCGTCGACCAGCGGCCATGGGGCCAGATGAAGCTCGCAAGTCCCAGTGGTGAATCGAGGTTGATTAGCTGATGGCCCTGCTCAATATGGAGTTCAACAAAGCGCCCAATCCTCGAGAGCGCCAGTTCATCACGTCTGAGTTCTGTGGGATCGACTCCTGTTGACGCCACAACCTCTACAAAGGGCCTCCCTGCGTAGTCGGACAGCTGGCGAAGCCGTGCGAAGGTGGTCTCGCCGGTGAGAACTCGCGATCCCAGACACGCCACCCCAAAACGAGCACCCTCCTCGTCGATGAAGTTCACGATCCCCACAGCGCCCTTGGGGTGGAAACCCTCACCGAGGAGTAGTTCGACCGCACAGATGGCAGAGAGAACGCCTAACGGACCATCGAAGGCACCCCCGTCGGGAACCGAATCGAGATGTGAACCAAGTACCAGGTTGTGCTCAGGATCGCGATCAGGGTCTCCCCACCAGGCCCACTGGTTGTTGGCGGCGTCCACACTAATCGTAAAGCCCAACTTCTCCATGGTTTGAGCAAAGAATGCACGGAGTCGACGGTCCTCATCGGAGTAGGCGAACCGTCGATAACCTCCGGTCTCCTCATCACGACCGATGTCGGCGATCTGGGCGAAGAGTTCAGAGAGGTAGGTGGAAACGTTCATGATTGCCTTTCAAGACTTCAAGAAATACTGGTGCGCATGCGCTCTAGACTCAAAAGCCTCCATGAGTACCTCAGCCGCTGTTGGATCTGCATCAGCGATGGCCTCAACGAGTAGCGAGAGCGTGACCAGCGCAGCGGCATGAGTATCGTAGAGGAGCGTGGTCCCGACTGGTACCAACAGTGAGTGATCCGTGTAGTCAAGCACAGGAGAACCCGACTGATCAGTGAGGCCAACCACACAATAGTCCAGTGTTCTAGCGGCCTCCAACAGCGGTAAAAGCTCACGAGGCCATCGCGGCATCGCTACGGCCAGCACCGCAGCAGCACCAGCCCGGCGAGCCTCGTACAGTTGGTCGAGTGCTGATGAGCCGACCTCTTCGATCAAAAGGACGCGAGGATGAACCTTGCGAGCATAGAAGGCACAATAGCGCGCCAGCGCTTGTGATGCACGCACTCCAACAATCACAAGTGGTTGGCTCGCCGCAAAGATAGCTCCAATCCGTTCAAGCGACGAGCTATCGGCGAGTGAGGCGTGAAGGCGGCTGAGATTAGCGATCTCCTCTGCGACCGCTAACTGGTACGTATTCTGCGCCGGTGTACTCTGTTGTCCCTGGTCGCCGGGTTCAAGATCGCGTAGGGCACGACGCAGGTCAGCGTATCCAGAGAATCCGAGTGCCGTCGCGAAACGAACTACCGAGGGTTGGGACACGCCAGCGAGTTCCGCCAGCTCGGAGGTGGTGAGATAATCAGCGCGTCCAACATGCGCTGCGAGTGTCTGTGCAATTCGGCGCTGCACAGGTGTGAGTCGGTGTCCCTCGAGAATCGACTTCAGTGTCGCCAACTGAGTCGATAGCGGCGCGGAATTTGTCAGGGCGCTACCTCCTCCACGACCTTATGCCTTACGATACCTTGTCGCCTGGCATAGAGGTAATAGGCGACGGTGGCAAAGATAAGTCCGACAATCCAGGAGAGATCTGCGCCTCCGAGATCTTTGGCGATCGGGCCCTCGTAGAGGCTCGAGTTAACGAAGGGCACCTCGAACAGTATCGTCAAGACGTAGATGAGTAGGGTGCCGACGTTCCACTTCCCATAGGGGCCATCACGTCGTAGCAGCCCAGCCACGTCGTAGTGGCCACGACGAACCAAGTAGTAGTCGGTGAGGTTGATTGCAGTCCAAGGGACGAGGAGGTAGAGAAGGAACAGGATGACGTTCTCAAAGTTGTTCAAGATATTGTTTGGGAACAAGATGGTGACAAGCAGCGACACCAGGGTAAACACCGCCACAAAGATCGCTCGTGATCGCCTTGTTGAACGCATCTTGCCGTCAGCTGAGATCGCACTCAATGCTGTGAGGAACGCACCATAAGGACTTTCTGCACTGGCAGGCAGCAAGCTGAGCAGAAGCAATAGGATCAGCAGTCCTGCTACCGCTGGAACACGATGCCCAAGAAATCCGATGGGATCCGCGTTCACCGCGTTGTAGTTGATAGCAGCTCCAAGCGCTCCGACCGCCATGATCAGGATCGCGCCCACCGCGGAACCGACGAAGGTGTACGCAAACGTCACCGATCCCTTCGTCTTGAATGGAAGGTAACGCGAATAATCCGACACATAGGGTGCCCAGGTGATTTGCCAGGAGACAAAGATCGACACGGCCAGCATGAAGGTTGCGAGGTTGTTGGCGGACCCGTGGTAGTTCGAGGGCACATGCTGAATGAGCTCGATAAAGATGATCACAAACCCGATCGCACTCAGCACGGAGATGACCCGCGACACGGCATGGATGAGACGGTAGCCAAAGAGCGCTACCACCAGAACCGCAACGTTATAGATGACGACACCAAGATCCCGAGAGATGCCTATCCAGTCTGCAAGCGCTGGCCCAGCGACCAGACCCCCAGCCACTGCAAACCCCAAGTACATGACGACGACCACCGCAAAGGGAAGAATCGCCCCTCGGTACCCAAACTGAGCTCGTGATTGGATCATCTGTGGCAGGCCAAGTTTTGGACCCTGAACCGAATGGTAGGCCATGAAGAGGGCCCCGATCAAGTTGCCAACCACAATAGCGAGCAGCGCCAGGCCAAAATTCAGGCCGAGGGCTACAGCGACCGCCCCGGTCACCAACGCGTTGATCTGGAAATTCGATGCAAACCAAAGGGTGAAGAGCGAGAACGGACGTCCATGCCGTTCCTGGTCCGGTATCCGCTCGATTGAGCGCGTCTCCATCATGCTGGCTTCAGTCGACATGGTCCCCCCTCCATTGCCAAGTTAAATATTTTGATTCACAAGTATATATGAATCATTACAATCATACAGGCCATTACAACATTAATTTATTCATCCGGCCCCGAGCAACGATGTGAAAGAGTCGAGACACTCCTCTGGTTGAGGTGGAAATCACTACAGCTCTGGGGCTCGAAGTCGAAGGGGTGACCGCATCGGTAACACCAGAACGAACGTGTGCGGTTCCCCTAGAGATCAGCTCATACCTGAATCGGATGTACCCCTCTCCAGCACAACATCTCGGCAATAGCTCAAAGAGGATCATCTCCGTTGCGTGCGATGTTCGAGTTCGATCGAGGCAGGGCCGCTAACGAAACGCCCGCTCCGAGCAGACAGGCGATCCCAAAAAACAGGAGCCCTGCACCTGGACCGGCGACGGTGACGAGAATGGCATAGCCAGTCACACCGATGATGCCACCGAGTCGGCCCGAGGCCTGTGATAATCCCTGGCTCGACGCGCGAATCTCCGGTGCAGCGTACTCCGATGGCGAGATAACGGTGGTCTTGTCAGGGCCTGCAGCGCCAAAAAAGTAACTGCATGCCAAGAGTAGCCCGATCGCAAGCGGCGAAAGGTGGAGGTCATAGACCAGTGCAAGACCGAGTAGACAGAGTGGGACAGCCCGACCGACAAACCCAGTGATCTGTAGGCTGCGTCGACTCATGCGATCGATCAGCACCACCGCCACCAAAGATGCCGGGATCGTGATCGCCTTAACAAGGGCTGCATCAAATGCCCCAGAGCTAGCCGAGGTCTGAAGCATTGTCACCAACAGCAATGGTAGGACCAGCCCGATTCCTTGATCAGTGACCTGATACAGCAGCGTCGCAAGAGCCTGCGCTCCGAGATGTTCATGCCTGATAGCAAGGGCTGCACGACGTCTGAGTTGGCCAAACGTGAGCGGAGTCAGTAGGGACCAGCTTGGCGCCTCAATCAGCCTCCGACGGAAGACAAGGAGTGGCAACGCCAGCAGTGCTGCCGAACCGAGGAGAACACGCCAACCAAGGGGACCTACGTGGGCCAGGATGAGCCCTCCGAGACCATAGGCCGCCAGTGTTCCAAAGTTTGCCCCGAAGAGAATCCAGGCCATCGACCGGCCCTTCTTGTGCGAAGTGACCACGTCAGCCACAAAAGGGAAGACGACCGCGAAATCGACACCAACTGCAACCCCGGTTGCAAGCCGTGCAACCGTCAGCACCGCAAAATCGGGAGCAAACGCTGCCAGCAGTGCGGAGAAGGCAAAGAGCAGAAGGTCGCCAACGATCACCGCACGGCGGCCGATGCGATCCGCGAGAAAACCCGCAGCAAGCGAACCGACCAGCATGCCAACCAAGGTCGCCGTTCCAAGAGAGGTTACAACCCCGGCGGAGAGGTGCCACTGGTCGCGAATGGGCGCAAAAGCGGCCGATATCGCGGCCAAGTCATAGCTACCGAGGACGATACCAGCCCCCGCAATAGGAATGGCTCTCGATGCTTGGGTTGAAGCATTCATTGGCATGAGGTTAGCCTAAGCAAATTCAATGAACAAATCTAGACGCTGATCGATTACCACCACAACCCACCAGCATCAGCGCGATACCCTCTCACCCGATCCTCTAGGTCATGCCGTCACCCCAACGGTCAGGTAAGACAGCACCATTTGTCTACAACCAAACACTCCTGAACGAACACAGGCATGATATAGCTATATCATTAGTATATTAGTTATATGGAAGAAAGGCCGGTTTATCCGGCGGGGATTGTCTTTTTAGTCGACCGATCGACCGGAGTGCCGGCCTACCGTCAGATCGTCAACCAGGTATTGGCAGCGTTACGCCTCGGCAGGCTCGTCATCGGCGACCGACTTCCTCCGGTTACCGAAGTGGTCCGTCAGACGAGTATCAACGTCAACACGGCGCTGAAGGCGTACAAAACACTGGAAGCGCAAGGGATCACACTCGCCAAACAGGGAGTCGGCACCCTCATTGTCCACAATCCCTTTCTTGGTAAGGAGACGGTTCACCTCGAACTTGTTCAACGCCTTGACGCGGTGATCGCTCAGGCGATCAGAGACGGTCTCACGAATGATGACATCAGGCTCACACTCGCAACGGCACTCGAACGCCTGACAACAACGGAGGAGAAGACAGTTGCACAACAATAGTGGTCTTGAAGTAGAGCAGTTGACGTATCAGACGCGCCGGGAGGAGCTTCTTCATCGTTTAGGGCACAAGCAGATCCTCCACGGCATCACCTTTCAGCTGGAGGCCTCACGAGTCGTTGGACTTGTTGGACAAATCGGGGCAGGAAAGACGACCCTTCTGCACTGTCTTGCCGGTCTGCGGC
Organism: Actinomycetes bacterium; assembly: GCA_021822605.1. Classification (GTDB taxonomy): domain Bacteria; phylum Actinomycetota; class Acidimicrobiia; order Acidimicrobiales; family Acidimicrobiaceae; genus Ferrimicrobium. The sequence goes on along the minus strand of JAKAQL010000030.1, from coordinate 2,109 downwards.
CAGTCCTCTCGGGGCGGGCCACTCTCGATGGCCAGCCTCTCCGACGGGGCGATCTCGCGCTTGTCGACCAAAAGGCGGCTCTTCCTCAAGAACTGACGATCGCCGATCTGGGTCATCTCTGCGAGGGGTACAACGCCGAATTTGACCAAGCCCTCTTCATGAAACTCACCGAGCGGTTTGACCTCGCGACCAACGTGCGCGTGAAACGGGTCTCCGCGGGACAACGCAAAGTAATTGCCATCGCTGCAGCCCTGGCAAGGCACGCCCGTGTGCTTCTCCTCGACGAACCACTCGCATCGCTTGACCCGGTGTCACGGCGCGCTATCATGGGCGAGGTTCTCGCAACCGCTCATGAGGACGGGACGACTGTGCTGCTCTCTTCGCACCTCGTGGGTGACATCGAGCGCGACTGTGACTGGTTACTCATTCTTGATCGCGGATACCTGCTCGTGTCGGAGGCTATCGACAACCTGATCGATCGGCATGTCTATCTGAACGGCACCCCGGACGAGCATGCCATCTTGGTCACCAACGGCGGCGGTCGATCTCTTGTGCGATGCAACGGCCCGAGAGACGACGGGCGCGAGCACCCGAGCTTGGAGGAGATCGTCATCGGCTATCTCGACGGTGCCCAGCGAGGGCAATCATACGATGTTCCACCACCGATCCTCGAATCCGCCCGCACGAACAAAGGAGCGAACACGTGAATCTCATCACCGACCCTGCGGCGAACGCCAGGCGGCCTCCAATTCTACGCTCGAGCCGAGGCAACCTCCTCTACGAGTCCCGAGTGTTAACGCTTTTCCTCATCACCCTGGCCTTCGAGGTCATCTGGTGGAGCCTCGCCTGGATCCTGCTCCACGCGTATCCAGCCTATCGACCTGGTGTCAACCTTCCGAGTAACCGAACGATATCCATCATCACCGGCATATCCATCGTACTGGCCTTCGTTATTCCCATCGTCATTCCGCTCGGCTCCCTTGGGAGTCGCGTCGCGGATACCTTCGACAGGAACTCTGGCACCTACCTCTTCACCCAAGGGATATCGAGGCGACGCTGGTTCGCCACCAATCTCCTCGTAGCGCTCGTGATGACCGCGATCCTCTCCACCGTCTCTGCCAGCGGTTTCCGGTTTCTGGTCGCACCGCACCTCTTAGGGCCGATACCGCCCTACTGGATTTACTTCTTTGAGCTCGGTCCAGCCACCATCGGCTACTCCCTGACACTGAGTGGATTGGCCTGCCTCGTTGCTCTCATCACCAGAGCGCCGACGCTCACTACCCTCATCGGCATCATCCTCGCCCTGGTCCTTATCCCCACTGGCTACACACTCTCCGAGCACCTCCTACCCACAGACTCCACATCCGGGCCCTTTCTTCTGACAGGGACAGCAGCACTCCGGGTCGACGGCGCGCCACCCGGAAGTAATGCGTCCAACGCGATTGCCTTCAACTCATTATCCCCACCTACCGGCAGTCAGCAGGTCAGCGCCACCGACCTAGAACACAACAAGGTGATAGGCCTCGTCCGCGCGATCGCAATGGAGACACACTGCGCAAGCTCCAATGGGCGACTCGATGTAAAGAGCTCGAAACCTGCCTGCAAAGAACTTCGATCCATTCGAGAGGTCATCGTCTATCAGCCGGCGAGCCACTTCAACCCACTTCAATGGATGACGCTCGCCACTTCGATGATCGTCACTGCGTTCTTCGGAGCGATTGGTTATCTCCTCATCGACCGGCTCCGAATCTAGCAAACACGGTAGGACCGTCCGTAATCGACTAGCGTCTGCAATATGACCATCAACGATCAGCTTACCAAACTGGGAATCGAGCTATCAACGGCTCCAGGAGCTAAGGGGTCTTACCTCCCCACTCTTGTTGCCGACTCAATCGTCTACGTCTCAGGCACGCTGCCGCTCGTCGGTGACGCGATTCAAGTAACAGGCATCGTCGGGGCTGAGGTGACGATAGAGGAGGCACAAGCCGCCGCCCGCCAATGCATGATCAACATGTTCTCTCGCCTGGCTACCGACCTCGGCGGACTCGAGAGGATCGCACAATGGGTCAAACTCACTGGATTTGTCGCGAGTGCGCCAGGGTTCACCGC